>NZ_JBNPUM010000002.1:462500-807065 GCF_051168175.1 Bradyrhizobium sp. HKCCYLRH2047 | reverse complement strand
ATTTGGCGATGCTCAAGACCGCAGAAGAATCCACGCCATGCACCATGTCCAGTCTGTCTGAACCGGACAGCCGTGGGCTTGTCCCGGCCATCCACGTCGGTCGGCACGCTTGGATGGACGTGGATGCCCGGGACAAGCCCGGGCATGACGATGTGGAAAGAGACGAGCGAAGAGCGTCGATCATCGTACGCTTCGTTCCTCGCAATGACGTGGAGAGAGCGGAGGCTACGCCTCGGCTGTCTCCTGATACACCGGATAATCCGTGTAGCCCTTCTCCTCGCCGCCGTAGAAGGTCGGGCGGTTGTAGGGCGTCAAGGGCCAGCCGTGCTGCAGGCGTGCCGGCAGGTCCGGATTGCTGATGAAGTAGCGACCGAAAGCGATGGCGTCGGCATGGCCGGCCTTGATCGCCGCCTCCGCCGGCTCGCCGGTGAAGCCGCCGGCGCCGATCAGCACGCCCTTCCAGATCGGCCGGAATAGGGCGATCGCCGACGGCACGTTCTGCCAGTTGACGTCGGCGCGGCCGGCGCCGGAGGAGCGCGGCTCGATCAGGTGCAGATAGGCGATGCCCAGCTTGTCGAGCGCCTCGATCGCATGGGTGTAGAGCGGCATCGGGTCGGCTTCGCCGGAGCCGTTGGCGATGCCATAGGGCGACAGCCGCACGCCGACCTTGTCGGCACCGCAGGCGGCGATCACGGCCTCGGTCACCTCGAGCAGGAAGCGGCAGCGGTTCTCGATGGAGCCGCCGTAGCGGTCGGTGCGCTGGTTGCTGCGGGTCTGCAGGAACTGCTCGATCAGATAGCCGTTCGCACCATGCACCTCGACGCCGTCGAAGCCGGCGGCCATCGCATTGCGCGCGGCCTGGCCATAGGCGGCGACAAGCGCGGGGATCTCGTCGGTGTCGAGCGCACGCGGCGTCTCGTAGGCCGCCGGCCTGCCGTCCGCCGTCATCGCCTTGAGATCGTCGCCGATCGCGATCGCCGACGGCGCCACCGGCAACGCACCGCCCGGCTGGAACGAGGAATGCGAGACGCGGCCGACATGCCAGAGCTGCAGGAAGATGAATCCGCCCTTGGCATGCACGGCGTCGACGACCTGCCTCCAGCCGGCGATCTGTGCCGTGCTATAGATGCCCGGCACGTTCGGGCTACCGGTGCCGGTCGGCGCGACCGGCGAGGCCTCGGCGATGATCAGCCCGCCCGGCGTGGCGCGCTGCGCATAATAGTCGACGTTGAGCGGCCGCGGCGCGAGCGTCTCCTTTGCGGCGCGCATGCGGGTCAACGGCGCCATCACGACGCGATGCTTGAGGTGATAAGGACCGATCGTGAGCGGTGAAAACAGCGCAGGCAGCATTTCGTCCCCAGATGTCGTTGCGATTGTCGATTGGCATCATCTTGTTCGCAAAACATGATGGTGGCAATGTCCGCCCCACGTCAGTATGAGCAGACCCTCCATGCCGAAAGCGAACGCCCTGCCCTCGCTCAGCCTGCGCATCGATCTCGATGACGGCAGCCGGATCGGGCCGGGCAAGATCGCGCTTCTGGAGAACATCGCGCGGCACGGCTCGATCTCAGCGGCCGGGCGCGCGATGGACATGTCCTACAAGCGGGCCTGGGACCTCGTCGACGAGATCAACCGGGTATGCCGGCAGCCCGCGGTCGCGCGGCAGACCGGCGGCCGCAATGGCGGTGGCGCGGCGCTGACGGCGTTCGGCGCGCAGCTGGTCGAACGTTACCGGCGCATCGAGCGCGACGCGGCCAATGCCGTGAAGAAGGATCTCGCCGCGCTGCGCAGCGACATCGAGAAGCCACGGAAGGCCCGCGCGGCCAGAACCGCGTCGTAAGCCGGTTCCAGCCGACGCGGTGCATCTGTGACCGGACTGATGCGGCTCGCGTTGTAGCCGCAAAAAAACCCGTCTTGCCGTCAGCGGGATGATCTTGCGGCCGCGCCGGGACATCATACACCAGCATCTCATCGTCATGCCGGAGAACCTGCCGTGTCTCACCCTGCCTTGTCCGCCGACCACACCGCCGTCATCACCGGAGGCGCCTCCGGCATCGGGCTCGCCGCCGCCATGCGCTTTGCAGAACGCGGCATGAACGTCTGCATCGCCGATATCGACGAGGCCCGGCTGCGCGACGCCGCCGCCAGGCTCGCGGCTGCGACCAAGCGTGGCGAGGCTGCGGTCATGACCGCCACGGTCGATGTGAGCAGCCGGGACAGCGTGGTCGCGCTCGAAACGGCGGTGCGGCAGCGGTTCGGCGCGATCGACGTGCTGATGAACAATGCCGGCATCCAGCCGGGCAGCAAGATGCTTGCCGACGACAATTGGCAGCGCATCCTCGGCGTCAACCTGTGGGGCATCATCCATGGCGCGCAGGTGTTCGCCCCCGGCATGATCGCACAAGGCCGGGCGGCGCTGATCATCAACACCGGCTCCAAGCAGGGCATCACCACGCCGCCTGGCGATCCCGCCTACAACGTTTCCAAGGCCGGCGTGAAGGCGTTCACCGAGGCGCTGCAGCATGAGCTGCGCAACACGCCCGGCTGCCAGGTGACAGCGCATCTGTTCATTCCGGGCTTCGTGTTCACGCCGCTGACCGCCAATGGCCGCGTCGAGAAGCCGGCCGCAGCCTGGACGCCGGAGCAGACGGTCGACTTCATGCTGGAGCGCGTCGCGGCCGGCGACTTCTACGTGCTGTGCCCTGACAACGACGTGCCGCGCGCGCTGGACGAGCGGCGCATCCTGTGGGCCGCGGGCGACATCGTCGAGAACCGGCCGCCGCTGTCGCGCTGGCATGCCGACTACGCCGACGCATTCGCGGCCTTCGCAAAGAAATCGCCATGATCCGGCCACATCGGAGCGGCGGCCCGTCGTTGCTCTGGATCTCAGCATCATTTCGCCGGACGCGTCGGATCGTCGCAAGGCGCTCCGCGTGCGTTCGGAACGTCCAGCATCGACCGAATCGCGACGGTCGAGCGCTCTTGCAACTCACTGATTTGCCGTGGCGCGACATCGCCGCGGGTCGCGTGCTCTTGAAGCGGCCCCTCACCCGTCAAGCGGTGAGATGTCGCAGCTGTGCGGCAGCGCCCCCCGTATGCCGCACGACAATCTGACGCAGACGCATTCCACATTCCTTGCGCGAAGCAGCCACGAAGCGGGCAGCAGATAGCCCGCATCATCCGCACCCGCGTCAGCCGCGCCCCGTTGCCTCGGCTCATCCGCAGTGGTGCGCAGCCTTGGGGAGTACGTCGGACATGTCGCACCATCATCGTCACCATCACGACAGTCACCACGATCACCATCATCACAACCACCACCATCATCATCACAATCATCACTGCCAGCCGGCGCCTGCGCCGATGCCGCCCACGCCGACACCTCCCACACCCACGCCACCGACGCCCGCGCTCGGCTTTGCCGACCTCGGCGTGGTGTTCAACGACGCGACGCGCTTTCTGGAAGGCGGGCTGTGGCGGAACGTGGTCGACGAAGGCGGCCAGGGGCTTGGCAGCGTCTACAACTACACCGGCGATCTCACCGTGATTCAGGATGGCCTGAAGGCGATGGTTGCCGCCAACCAGTTCACCGGGCAGACGCTGACCAACGTCAACAAGATTCTCGCCGACATCACGGTCGCGCAGGATGCCGCGATGGCGTCGGTGACCGGCGGCGGCGCGTTCGGCAGCATCGCGGCTGCGGAGACCGCGCTGCGCAACGCGCATCTCGACATCCTCAACGTCGTCAACAACGATCCGAACCTCACGGGCAAGGCCACCAACGCCGATGGCGTCACCGGCTTCCTGCAGGCGCCGGCGCTGCTGCCCGAGGGCGTGACGGCCGCAACCGCCGCCAAGGGCACGCTGGCCGAGCTCGGCCTGATCTTCAACGACGCCGCCAACCGGCTGATCGGCGGCGTCAACGACAGCAATGTCGACATCATCCAGGACGATGTCGACGCGCTGATCGCCGGCCTCAATGCGCTGGTCGCCGCCAATCCGCTGCAATTCGGCGGCCTGACCGGCGTGCACGCGCTCGCCATCATCGACCAGCTCGCGCTCGTCAACACCCACATCAACGGCGCGGCCGGCAATGTCGACATCGGTCGCGCGCTCAACGACGATTTCCTCGACATCATCGACATCGTCGCCGGCGACACCAATCTCGCCAACATGGCGCAGCAGAACGGCCTCAACGGCTGGACCGGCTTCGGCGACTTCCTCAATCCGACGCCGGCCTATCAGGACAACCAGGCGCAGACCGATTTCTGGGCCATGTTCATCGCCCAGTCGAACGCGCTCGGCAAGGCGGCGATCGCGGCGGTCAATGCCGGCGACGCCGCCGCGATGGCGCAGGTCACCGCCGACCTGATGACGTTCAAGAAGGACGTCACCGATTTCGACGCGGCGCAGGGCGGCATCTTCCAGGCCCGCTTCGACAACGAGCTGCTCGGCGACCAGAGCACGCTCGGCGCCGAGATCGCCAAGATCCTCGAGGGCTTCCAGGCCGGCAACAAGGCGCTGGTCGCCGCGGCCGCCGACCAGATGCACCAGAACGCAGCCGATGTCGGCGGCAACAACATCCCGGTCAATGGCGGCGCCTACAATGTCGACGGCACCACGATCGGCCAGGTGCTGGCGACCACCGGCGGCGGCAACAGTGCCGACGCCGCCGCCGTCCTGGCGGCCATCACGGCGGCGCCCGCCTCGAACGTGATCATGCTGGCGAGCGCGGCGCCCGCCGCCAGCGCCGCTCCGGCGACCCTCGTCATGGACGGTCCGATGATGGAAGGGCCGATGATGGACATGTCACAGCATCAGCATGCCCACCATCACATGTGGGCGTGACGTCCTGAGGATCAGGCGCCTGCACCAGCAGGCGCCTGACCAGCGCGAGCGCGGTTTCCGTGGCCGGATCGGCCGAGATCACGGAGACCGCGAGCACGATGAGATCGACCGGCTGGTGCGACAGCACGATCACATGCGTCGCATGCCGCGCATCCATCAGCGCCACCATGCGCTCGACGGCCGGATCGGCGACCGCCCGCCGCCACGGCGCATCGGCCCGGCGCAGCACCCGGCTCGACGCGAGAAAGTCGCGCAGCAGCGGCGGATCATAGGCAATCAGCTCATCCTCGCGGCAACGGCGTGCGCTCTCGAAGACCGGCTGGCGCGTGAGCTCGGCGATCAGAGCGTCGCGTGTCGCCGCATTCGACGCCCCGATCGAGTCGAGCACGCCCGGCTCGCGGGCTTGCAGCACCGCGCGCAAGGCGTCCCCGATCAGTCCGATCGTGAGCACGCCGGCCACGGCGACCGCGCAGAAACGCATCAGTTGCGCAGCGTCGACCTCCGGTGAGAGCGCTGCCGCGGCAGCGCCGAGCAAGGCGGCGCCGAGGATCCGCAACATTGTCAGCAGCCCGCTTTGGCGCTGCGTCTCCGCGCTGGCGCCGGCGATCAGGATCGCGGTCACCGCCAGCAGCGCGCCCAATGCGCCGAGCCGCACCGGCATGCCCGGCGCCAGCACGCGAAAATCTGTGATGATGAAGGGGATGACCATGATGGCGCCGAAGGCGACGCGATCGATGGCGCGGTTCTCCCACGCCAGCAGGCTCGCGCGGTCGCGGCGAAGCAGCAGCCAGGCGCAGGTCGCAAAGCCCGCGAGCTGAAAGGCTGACAGCACGATTGTGTGGTGGCTTTCGAACGCGACCGGACCGAGCGCGCCGGCGATCGCGAGAGCCGCGCCGCCGGCAAGGGCAATTGCCTTGAGCGCGCGATGCGCGTGCCGGCGCAGCAGGCCTTCCGTCACCACCAGCGCGCCGAGCGGGATCAGCGCCGCCGGAATCAGCGAGAGGCGGTCGAGGACAGCATTGTCCGTCCACCAGGCGACGCCGCGCAGCAGGAACAGCGAGGCGACCGTCCCGAGCAGAACGACGAGCCGCGCCGTCAGCGGTCCCCGGGGATCGCGCCGGTGCAGCATGGCGGCGGCCACCGCGAGGCCGATCGCGCCGCAGAGGTTGACGATGGAGTCGGCAACGATGCCGGCCGTCATGGCGTGGGCTCGCCGGTCGGCCGGCGCGGACGCAAGGTGCCGAACGTCCTGGTATCGTCGAGCCAGTGCGCCAGCGGCAGGATCATCCGCTGCAGCGCCAGCACGGCCGAGGTCGCCAGCAGCGCCGGCAGCGAGTCCGAGGGGATCTCGCGCAGCAGATAGCGCCGGGCGGCGGCGAGGTCGATCCGGCCGAGCTGCAGCAGGTCGTCGCCCCTGGTGTAGTCCAGCTCGCGCGCACAGAAGCCGTTGTAGACGGGGTCGCGATGCTTGGGCGCGTCGTCATACGTCTTCTTGAGCGCGTCGGAGCCGCCGGTATAGGCGTCGGTGATGACGAAGCGCTGTTCGTCGAACCCGGCCTCGTCGCCGACGCCGAAAACCGCCCGATGCGCCCGCATGATGCCGCGCGCGAGCTGAAGATGCGCAAAGCTCGGCCGGGCCTGCGGCAGCGGCGACGGATAGACGTCGGAGAAGGTCTCGCAGACCATGCCGGCCACCGCCGGCACCTGCGTAACGTTGGAGATCCATTTCGGCCGCAGGCCGTCACGGATGAACAGCAGCAGCGTGGTGAGGCCGTAGAGCACGCCGGAAAGGCCTTTGCCGCGCGCGTCCGGGTCGACCATCACCAGTCCGAGATGCAGCACCTGCTGGGCGTCGCCGTCGCGCTCGACCTGCATCACCGCGAGCGCGTTGAACGCGATCGGCCGGCCGCCCGCCTCCTCCGACACCACGGTGATGATGGCGCGCGCGAGCGGCTCGCGCTGGCCTGAAAAAATGCCATAGGTGAGCTCGCCGGCCGGCAGCGTCTTGCCGGCGATGGTGCGGAGATCGGCTACGAGCGCCGCCAGCGCCGCATCATCCAAGGTCGTCCCCGGGCTCTCGACGATGCGCGTGCGCAACTCCGCGTGGGTTCGCAGCGACAGGTCCATCGCCTCCTGGCCGAGCGCGGTCAGCCAGAAGCTGATGCCGCGTCGGATACGCCCCACTGCTGCGACGATGTTCACTTGTAGACCCACCCGCCAGACCATGCCTGCCGTCACCGGCATCCTAGCATCATGGCCAGATCCGACTGACCTAACCTGACGCCGTTAATGCACGATCATGATGAGAGGCGGAGCGGCGGCAAAGGTAAACGCAGTCTGAATGGCAGCCATGCTTGGGCCGCTCCATCCCTCCCTTGTTCCATGAACGTCCTGCCTCCACGCCGTCATGGCCGGGCTTGTCCCGGCCATCCACGCCGTGCGGCGCCCTCGGAAAAACGTGGATGCCCGGGACAAGCCCGGGCATGACGGAGTAACCAATTGAACGCTTCTGCGTCGCATGCATCTCGTCCGATACGATCGATGCCATAGACCGAGGAAGCAAGGGGGCTGCGACTGCCGGCTTACGCCGCCTTCGACACCTCCATCAGCAGGCGCTCGGCGCGGGCGTCCTCGATACGGTTGACGAGCTTGCCGCTCTCGTGACGGTCGCGCAGCGTCTTCGTCAGGGTGACGCAGGTCTGCACCAGCATGACGATGCCCATCGTCAGATAGCCCTTCATCCAGAGATCGATCGGCATGAAGAAGACGCCGAGAGCGACGAGGAAGGCGGACGCGGCGAAGGAGGCGTAGGAGAAGGTGATGAAGGCGCTGCTGTGCGGCTGGGTGTTCTGGTTCATGGTCGGCTCCTATGATGGCAGTGGTTGTTGATGCGTTCGATCGGGGGTGACGAAATTCAGTTGGCCGGGGCGGTGCGGCCGGCCTTCAGCCGCGCCAGCACGTCGTCGGCAGTGGTCTTGATGCGCGGGCCAAAGCCCTGCTCGGCAAGCTTCTCGGCCGTGGTGATCGGCCCCGTCGCGGCATCGAGCTCCATGAGTGCCTCGTCCGCGGCTTGCGCCTCGATCTGCCGCTCGCGCAGCCGTTTCAGCGTCGCCTCGGCCTCGGGCAGCGTGCACTCGTAAGGACGCGCCGCCTCGATGCCGCCGCGGCGCAGATTGCGCACGGCCTCGGAGGCGCGCGCGATCCGCCGGCCGCGATCGAGCTCGGCAATGCGCGCCTCGGCGTTGACGACATGCCTCTTCAGCCTCGTGATCTCCGTCGCGAACAGCGCCCGCGCCGTCCTGGCGGCGTCGCGCTCGGCCTCGAGGCCGGCGATCGCGTGCGCCGCCTCGCGGGCCAGATCCTCGCGGCCGCCGTCGAGGGCTGCGGTGGCGCGCACCTCGAGATCGGTGATCCGCGCCAAGGTCGCCTCGAGCCGCTTGCCCTCCTGCTGGTCCTGCGCGATGGCCAGAGCCAGCGCGCGCTTGCTGCGATCGACGGCGGCGGCGGCGTCACGCAGCTGCTGATCCAGGATCACCAGCGCGGTCCGGTCCTGCAGCTCCTCCTCCGCGACGGCCACGGTGCCCCGAAACAGCGTCAGAACGGTCTTGAACATTGTGAACTCCCTGTTATGAGCATTGCTCATAGGATTTCTTCTAGCGCAATCATGAGCGGCGCTCAAGGAATATTTTGAGCGACGCTCAATATTTTGGTCGACAATGTCCAAGACACTGGAAAGACGCGCAAAACAGCGCGAAGCCCTGATCGAGGCTGCCGAGCGGATGATCCGCACGCGGGGTCTCGCCGGCCTGAAGACGCGCGATCTCGCCCAGGAGATCGGCGTCGCCAATGGCGCGGTCTACAATCTCGTCGCCGATGTCGACGAGCTCGTGCTGATGGTCGGATCACGCACCCTGGCGCGGCTCGATGCCAACCTGTCCGCAGCCGAGGGCGCGGGCCCTCCCGGCCCCGAGGCTGCGCTGGTGCGCATCGCGATCGCCTATTGCGACTTCGCCGCCCACAATCTCGAGCTCTGGCGCGCGCTGTTCGAACATCGCATGGCGCCCGAGAAGCCGCTGCCCGACTGGGCCATCGCCGACCAGATGCACCTGTTCCGTCACATCCACCAGCCGCTGGCGGCGTTGTTTCCGCAGCGCTCGTTCGACGACATCAGCGTCACCGCGCGCAGCCTGTTCTCGGCCGTCCACGGCATGGTCGCGCTCGGCTTGGAGCAGAAGCTGATCGCGGTGCCGCTCGCCGCCTTGCGCGCGCAGATCGCGACCATGGTGAAGGCGATGGTGACGGGACTGGTGGCGGAGGAGAAAGCCGGCCACTGACGAGAGGCTTGGCGCCGGCGAACAGCATCGTCGGCACCTGATGCCAACAACCAGGCTCGACTGCTTCACGTCTACTTGTTGTCTTAGCTAATTGCCCTCATGCCGGCGCAGCTCTCGCGTTGTTCAGCCGGAATTGACGGCGCGAACAAACAACCGCCGCATTGCTTCGCAGTATCATGTCGACGTTCGGACTTGTTCCAGACAACATGTCTGGGACAGTCGAGCCACCAGCACGCGATGATGAGTGCTGGTCCTGTGACGTGCGCAGATCTCGACGCATGGCCACACTCATCCGGCCGGCAGAACCTGCAGCGTATGACGGCCGCGCGATCAAGAAGAAAACTCCAACGAGTCCATGACGCGCGAGCCAAGGGGGAAATCGTGAGACATTTGCGTGCGCCCAATGACGACCGCGATCCGCCATTCCCGTCCGGCTACGACGACGGCCGGCGTCCGATGTTTGAACAATCGTGGCGCGACGAGCACGACCGGCCCACGCCCGCTGAATTCGCGTCGCGCTACGGCGTGCAGGAGGTTCCTCCGCCGCCACGGGAGCGGCGGTTGCTCGGCGTGCTGAGCGTGCTGGGGCTCGTGGCTGTCGCCGCTGGCGTGGCCGGCTTTGCCGCGATGCGGCTTCCGACGCGGTGGACCGCTGCGCTCTCCGCCAACGGCAGTGCGGAGGTGACGACGCCGGCAACAGTCGCCCCGCTGCCGGTCCGCGCCGCGCAGACAGTCGCGCCGGTCCAGGATGCTTTCCCGACCGGAGCGTTCGCGAGCGCCGTCCCCGTGGTCACGCCGGACCAGAGCATGCCTCTGAGGGAGGAGGACCACGCGCCGAAGCTCGACACGCGGATGGCCAATGCCGCGGCGGCGCCGCCGGCCAGCGCGCGCCCCTCGGTCCAGGGCGTGACCGACACCGAAATCAGCTTCGGAATGGCGGCGCCGTTCTCGGGTCCGGCCCGGGAGATGGGCCATCAGCTCAAGCTCGGCATCGACCTCGCCTTCGCGCAGGCCAACGAGGAAGGCGGCGTGCATGGCCGGCAGCTCAAGCTCTACACGGCCGATGATGCCTATGAGCCGACGCGGACGCTGAACGCGATGAAGGAGCTCTACGAGCAGCACAAGGTGTTCGGCTTCGTCGAGAACTACGGCAGCCCGACGGCCCTGATCTCGGTGCCCTACGCGCTCGAGCACCATGCGCTGTATTTCGGCGCCTTCACCGGGGCTCCTTCGCTCCGCCGCGACCCGCCGGACCGCTACGTCTTCAACTACCGCGCCGGCTACGCCGAGGAAGCCCATGCGCTGGTGAACTATCTCGTCAAGAGCCGCAAGCTGCGACCGCAGGAGATCGGAGTGCTCACCCAGCAGGACGCCTATGGCGACGCGGGGTGGGAGGGCGTCAGCAAGGCGATGCACGCGCTGCGCGGCGGCGCGGGCGACGCCTTCCGCATGAGCTACAGCCGCAACACCGTCAATGTCGACGAGGCCATCGCGCAACTCCGCCGGCAGAAGCATGCGATCAAGGCCGTCGTGCTGGTCGCCACCTTCCGCGCCGCGGCCAAGTTCATCGAGAAGACCCGCGACCTCTATCCGGACATGACCTACGCGACGATCTCGGGCGTCGGCAGCACCGGCCTCGCCAGCGAGCTGATGGTGCTCGGCCCGCGCTATGCCGACGGCGTCATCTGCACCCAGGTCACGCCGGCCGTCGACGGCTACGCCTCCGTCACCCTGAACTACAAGAAGGCGCTCGCCAAATATTTCCCCGGCGAGCCGGCGGACTACTCGTCCCTGGAAGCCTATCTCACCGCCAACGTCCTGATCGAAGGGCTGCGGCGCGCCGGTCCCGCCGTCGACACCGAGTCGCTGGTCGACGTCCTCGAATCGATGCAGAACTACGAGCTCGGCGTTGGATCGAAGGTGAGCTTCGGCCCCTCCGACCACCAGGCGCTGCACAAGGTCTGGGGCACGCAGCTCGACAAGACCGGCCAGTATCATGCGATCGATCTCGAATAGACGGAATGGCCGGATCGCGCCGCGCTCGGCGCATGTCAGCGGGTTGCGTCGATCCGCGATTTCGGCCATATCGGTCCGATGATCAAGACCGAGACCCTGCGCGCGAACATGTGGTGGCGCTCCATCTAGGAGCGGCACGGCCTCGTCTTTGATCGCCCGTCGCCGCCGTTCATCGGCCTGCGACGCGGTTCTTGTCATCAACAGCATCGAAGAGCTCGATCGAGCGGCGGTTCTCACTCCTGGAGAACCACAATGCGTCCCTCAGTGCCAGACCGTCCCGTCATCCTGACCGGCGACAGAACCACCGGCCCCCTGCACCTCGGCCACTATGTCGGCTCGCTGCGGAACCGCGTCGCGCTGCAATCCACGCATCGGCAATTCCTGCTGCTGGCCGATGCCCAGGCGCTCACGGACCACGCCCATGATCCGGCCAGGGTAAGCCGGAACGTCCTGGAGATCGCGACCGACTATCTCGCCGTCGGCATCGATCCGGAGATGACGACCATCTGCCTGCAATCGCATTTGCCGGCGCTGGCTGATCTCACGCTGCTCTACATGAACTTCGTCACGGTGGCGCGGCTCGAGCGCAACCCGACCATCAAGGACGAGATCCAGTCGCGCGGCTTCGGCCGCGATATTCCGGCCGGCTTCCTGTGCTATCCCGTCGCCCAGGCGGCCGACATCACCGCCTTCAAGGCGACCATCGTGCCGGTCGGAGACGACCAGGCGCCGCTGATCGAGCAGACCAACGAGATCGTCCGCCGCATCAACCGCCAGGCGGGCAGCGAGGTGCTGCCCGAGGCACGCGCGCTGATCCCGAGCGTCGGGCGCCTGCCCGGCGTGGACGGCAAGGCCAAGATGAGCAAATCACAGGGCAACACGATTCCGCTCTCCGCCACGGCGGACGAGATCCGCGATGCCGTCCGCCGCATGTTCACCGATCCCGGCCACATCAGGGCCGCGGATCCCGGCCGCGTCGAGGGCAATGTCGTCTTCACCTATCTCGACGCGTTCGACGACGATCCTGCGGCTGTTGCGGACCTCAAGGCGCGTTATGTCCGAGGCGGCCTCGGCGACAGCATCGTGAAGCGGCGACTCGATGACGTGCTGCAGGCCGTGGTCGCGCCCATCCGCGACCGGCGGGCGGCGTTGGCGCGCGATCCCAGCCATGTTCTCGACATCGTCAGGCGCGGCACCGAACTCGCGCGCACCCTCACTACTGCGACCTTGCGCGACGTCCGCGACGCGCTCGGTCTGTTCACGCTGCAATAGCTCTCGAATGATGAGGCCGCATGTGCCGCCGGATCGAGACCAAAGCGCGGCGGCATTTACCGGGCGGAAACCGTTGCTGTCGTTGAATGCGAGCATGGCTCAGTTGCGCATGGAAGTTCGCGATTCGGCCGGCACCATCCTGCCGGGCTATGGCGACGCATTCTTCGACCTCAGGCTACCCGGCGATCACCGCCGCGTGGCGCAGACGCTGCTCCAGATCATTCGCGGCGACGATTTCCGCTCACCGGTCCACAGCGTCCACTTCTTCCGGGGCGCTTCCGAGATCGGCTGCTGGTCGGTCGACGACGAGCGCGCGGAGATGAGCTTCGTGGACGAGTTCGCGCACACGCCGCCGGCCGCGGCGTAACAACTTCCCCGACAAGCTCCCGACACGCGGCATCGGCCTCATGCGATCCTGGGGTGCGCGGTCTGGTGCCAGCTCCAGGCCGAGCGGATGATCGTGCCGAGATCGGACCGATGCGCCGCGAAGCCGAGCTCCTGCCGGGCAAGACGGGGATCGGCGACCAGGACCGGTGGATCGCCGGCGCGGCGCGCGCGCACCACCAGCGGAACCGGCTCGCCGGTCTCGCTGCCGATTGCATCGACGATCTCGCGCACCGAATGGCCGCGGCCGGTGCCGAGATTGTAGGTGCCGCCCGAACCGGTCTGCAGCAGACGCTCCACTGCCGCGATGTGGGCTGCCGCGAGATCATCGACATGAACATAGTCGCGCACCGCGGTCCCGTCGGGTGTGTCATAGTCGGTGCCGAAGATCGCGAAGTCCGGCACATGGCCGAGGATCGCCATCAGCGCCCGCGGGATCAGGTGCGTCTCGGGATCGCGCAGCTCACCGATCAGGCCTGACGCGTCGGCGCCGCCGGCATTGAAGTAGCGCAGCACGATGGCCGACAGGCCGTAGGCCGCCTGATAGTCCGCCAGTATCTGCTCGATCATGTATTTCGAGCGGCCGTAGGGATTCAGGGCCGATCCCGCGGCGCTCTCGGGAATCGGATCCCGCCCGGCGTCGCCATAGACCGCGCCGGTCGAGGAGAACACCAGCCGCGCGCAGCCGGCCTCGCGCATGCCCTGCAGCAGGCGCAGGCTGCCGGCGACGTTGTTGAGATAGTATGCCTCCGGATCGGTGACGGATTCGCCGATCGTGCTCGGCCCGGCCAGGTGCATGACCGCGCCGACCCCGTGGGCGCGGATGGTGTCAGCCACTCTGGCGCTGTCGGCGATGTCGCCGACCACCAGCGGTCCCCACCGCACGAAGCGGCGATGGCCGGTGGACAGATTGTCGTAGCAGATCGGCACGTAGCCGGCCCCGGCAACGGCCTTGCAGCAATGAGCCCCGATGTAGCCGGCGCCTCCGGCAACCAGGATCGCTCCGTTGTGACCCATGCATGAAGGCCTTCTGATCAGCGAACGGCTGGACCCAGTCGCGGATGCGAAATGTGACCCAGCGCGGCGACCGCTGCAACCGGGCAGCGCGCCGGCCGGCGTCACCGACAACCGCTTGGCGGCACGCCGCTCTGCGCGCTCTTAACGGTCTTGCACCCCGGCCGGTCGTCCGGTGGCGGTCAGGTGATGCCGAATAGCTGATGTCACGCGATGGCAGCACGACATCTAGCCGTGAACAGACCTCGTACCGGGCTGCGCCGCTGATTCGGACGCGGTTCGTTCAAGTCGCGTTCTGAACGTTAACGTGAGCGCGCGCGACGTCGCATTCTGGGACATCATGCGCGGGCTGGTCGCGGCAGCGAGTGCAGCGCCGATGTCGTTGGCGCGATTCCGGCGCGGCGATCGCAGGCTGTGCCTGTGCTCAACCTGCTGGCCTGTTAGCTGTTTCATCACGGTCCGATCGCCTGCCGGTTCCGTTCGGCGCGCAGATGTCCATGCCCCGCGGCGCATGGCTCACAACCCAGAGTCCAGGTGGCACGCGGCGCAGAATGGGGTACGAGTCGTCGGACTGATCAGCGTCGGCCGATGCAGGAGGCTTCCTTGAGTGAAACACCTGGTAACGTCGACGCGGCGGCGCGCGCTGCATCGACGCCGCCCCCCTCGTCCGCCGCGGCGCCCGGGCTCTGGGCGCGTCTCGGCATTCCGCTGCTTGCGGTGATCGCAGCGCTCGCCTTCGTGGCGCTCGCGACCACGCGCTGGAACGCCTGGACCGGCAACGCAACGACCCAGTCGACCAACGATGCCTATGTGCGCGCCGACCTGACGCAGCTCTCGAGCCGCGTGGCCGGCGAGGTGACGAAGGTTGCGGTCAGCGATTTCCAGCAGGTCAAGGCCGGCGACCTGCTGGTCCAGATCGATCCGGCCGACTACGAGGCACAGGTGTCGCAGGCCGAGGCCAATGTCGAAGCGGCGCAGGCGGCGCTCGACAACCTCAGCAACCAGGTCGAGCTGCAATACGCGACCATCGCCCAGGCCGAAGCGCAGCAGGTCTCGGCCGGCGCGGCCGAGGTGCTGGCCAGGCAGGAGGAGGAGCGCCAGCAGTCGCTGTCGCAGAGCGAGGCAGGGACCAAGCAGCGGCTGGAACAGGCAACGGCCGCCTATGCCAAGGCACAGGCGGACGTGCGCGCGAGCCGCGCGGTGATCGCCGCCCAGCGCCACCAGTTGGAGGTGCTCACCGGCACCAAGAAGCAGCGCGGCGCCGATCTCGCCGGCGCCAAGGCCGCGCTCGCCGCGGCGCGGCTCAAGCTCGGCTACACCAGGATCACTGCGCCATTCGACGGCGTCGTCGGACAGCGCCAGGTGCAGGTCGGCGACTACGTCAACATCGGCAGCAGCCTGATCGCGGTGGTGCCGCTGCCGCATGTTTTCGTCATTGCCAACTACAAGGAAACGCAGCTCACCCATGTCGCGCCCGGCCAGCCGGTCGAGGTCACCGTGGACTCGTTCCCGGGCCAAAGGCTGCATGGCCGCGTCGATCGGATCGCGCCGGCCTCCGGCTCGCAATTCGCGCTGCTGCCGCCCGACAATGCCACCGGCAACTTCACCAAGGTCGTGCAGCGCATTCCGGTCCGCATCGCCCTCGACGGCGACCAGCCGCTGCTCGCGCGGCTGCTGCCGGGCATGTCGGTCGAGACCCACATCCGCACCGCCGGCCAGGCCGATGGCACCAAGTGAGACCGATCGCGGACCGCTGTCGCGCGGCGGCCAGGCGGCGCATCCGCTGTTTGCCGTCGGGGCGGTGCTGCTCGGCTCGTTCCTGGCGAATTTCGACAGCCGGCTGACCTCGGTCGGCCTGCCCGATCTGCGCGGCGCGTTCTCGCTCGGTTTTGACGAGGGCGCCTGGCTGTCCACCGCGGCGATCGGCTCGCAGATCGTGATCGCGCCGGCGGTGGCGTGGCTCGCGACCGTGTTCGGTCTGCGCCGTGTGCTCGGCATTCCCAGCCTGATCTACGCGGTGCTGTCGCTGATCATTCCGTTCGTGCGCGACTATCCGACCTTGATCGCGCTCGCGATCCTCCACGGCATGCTGCTCGGCACCTTCGTGCCGGCCACGCTCATGATCATCTTCCGCAACCTGCCGATCCGCTGGTGGCTGCCGGCGATCTCGATCTATGCGATCCGGGTCGGTTTCGCGCTGGATACCTCGACCTCGCTGGTCGGCTTCTACGTCGAGCATCTCGGCTGGCAGTGGCTGTACTGGCAGGGCGTCGTGCTGGCGCCGCTGATGGCGCTGATGGTCTATCTCGGCACCCCAGCCGAGCCGGTCAACCGCACGCTGCTCGAGAACGCCGACTGGGGCGGGATGCTGCTGCTCGGCAGCGCCGTGGCGATGATCTATGCCGGGCTCGACCAGGGCAACCGGCTCGACTGGCTGCAATCCGGCACGGTGATGGCGCTGCTATCAGGCGGCGCCGCGCTGTTCGTCCTGTTCCTCGTCAACGAGGCGCTCGCCCCGCAGCCATGGGCGCATTTCAACGTGCTGTTCTCGCGCAACATCGGGCTGTCGCTGGTCGTGATCCTGCTCTACACGCTGACCAGCCTCTCGAATGCGTCGCTGGTGCCGAACTTCCTCGCCACGATCACGCAGTTGCGGCCGGAGCAGAGCGGCTCGCTGCTGTTGTTCTATGGCGCGCTGCCGATGATCGTGCTGGTGCCGCTGTCGATCGTGCTGCTTCGCCATCTCGATCCCCGCATCGTCGTCGTGCTCGGTCTCAGCGCCTTCGCGGCGGCCAATCTGCTCGGCACCCAGATCACCCATGCCTGGGCGCGCGAGGATTTCATCGTCATCGTCGTGCTGCAGTCGATCGGACAGGCCCTGACCTTGCTGTCGATCATCATCCTCGCGCTGTCGAATTCCGATCCGGCCCGCGCGACCTCCTTTGCGGCCTACATCCAGGTGATGCGGCTCGGCGGCGCCGAAATCGGCGTCGCCCTGATGGGAACGTGGCTGCGGGTGCGCGAGCAGTTGCATTCGGCCTATCTCGGCCTCAACATCCAGAGCGGCGACCTCGACGTCGCGCGCGCGCTGCAACGGCTGACCGGCTATTTCGCCGCGCATGGCGGCGGCCAAGCCAAGGCGCGCGCCGTCGGGACCTTGGCCGCGCAGGTCCAGCGCGAGGCCAACGTGCTCGCTTATCTCGACGCGTTCTGGCTGTGCTTCTGGCTCGCGATCGCCGCGCTCCTGCTGGTCGCCCTGATCACGCGCGCGCCTCCGGGCCCGTTCTCGCCGACACCGATCAGTCTGAGGGCGGCGTGGATGCGACGGTTCGGATCGTCGACGACGTGAGCGGGCCCGCCCCCGCATGCGGGGTCGTAGCTTTCTCTCCAACGACGCCGGCGCGCCTCTGCGCCTTTAACCTTCTCGCGAAAGCCGAGCCGCGCGATCAGGATCGCCGGCGCTGCATGTTGCGCGCCATCTCGGAGAGATACGACATCTAGCCGTGAACAGATTTCAAACCCTGATTCGCAAGCGATTCGGACGCGGTTCGTTCCAGCCGCGTTCCGAACGTTAACGTCGCTGCGATGATCGTCGCATTCTGGGACATCATGCGCGCGATGGTTGCGGCAGCTCGTCGAGCGGCCATTTCGGACGCTTGATCTTCTTGTAGGGCAACGTCGTCACGTCGCGCGCGACCACGCCGGGCGCATCGACCATGATGATGTCGGCCGCGATCGGCGCAAATGCCGCGCGGAAATGCTGGGCGGATTTCACCACGACGAGCTTGCGCGTGGCAGGATCGCAGCCGAGCTGGGTGAAGAAGTCGGTGCCGAACGCCTGGCAGCGGAACGTCGTGATCACGACCTCGACGCCATTGCTCGCGATCAGCGCGCAATCGCCGAGCTTGGCGGGCGTGCCGGCGAGGCCCGTCATCACCATGTTCTCCTTCAGCGCCTTGATCTCCCAGGTCGCATCGACGGGATCACCCGACAGCGGCCCGATCTTGCCGCCGATCCGCAGCGGCAGCTTGGCGCCGACGCCGGCATCGAAGGCGATGCGCACCGCGATCGGATCCCAGAGTGGACCGAGGCAGGCATTGCCGATGTTGCGGTCGAGCAGCCGGCGCAGGATGAAGGTGGAATCGCCGGGCGCACCGCCGCCGGGATTGTCGCTGGCATCGCCGAGCACGATGGTGCCGTCTGTCGCCAATGCCTGGTCAAGCGCGGCATCGACGCCGGGCATGCGCTCGGTCACCGCCTCGCGCATGCCGATCAGTTCGTCCGCAAGGCGGCGTGCCAGCGCCTTCGCCCTGACACCGTCCGGATCGACGGCGGCATCGCTATAGACCAGCACCTTGGTGCCCATGGACGGCGTGTCGCCCCAGCCGAAGCCGTGAACGATCGAGACCGAGACGATACCGTCCTTGCCTTCCAGCGCGGTGATGCGGTCGACGAAGCTGCGCACCGGCTCGCGCGTGGTGTGCAGGGTGACGATCATGTCGGTGTCGACCAGCGCCTTCTGCAGCTTCAGCCGCTTCTCGGCGATCTCGGTGCAGTGTTTCACCAGATCCTGCGCGCGCTCGAGAATGTCGGTGTGCGGATATTCCTTCCAGCAGATCAGAAGATCGGCGCTTCTGACCATCAGCTCGCTCATATGAACGTGGGGGTCGAGCGTGGCGCCGACGACCACATCGGGTCCGACGATCTCGCGTATCCGCGCGAGCAGCTCGCCCTCGCAATCATCATAGCCGTCGGCGATCATCGCGCCGTGCAGGCCGATCAGCGCCATGTCGACCGGCAGCGCGGCTTTGAGGTCGGCAAGGATCTGGTCACGCAGGGTTTCGAACGCGGCGCGGGTGACGAGCCCGTTGGGCACGGCCGCGGCCACCAGCCCTTCGATCAGCGTCCAGCCCTTGGACGGCCCAACCTGGCGCGCAGCCCATAGTGGCCCGCCATGCATCTGCATCTTGTCCGGG
Source organism: Bradyrhizobium sp. HKCCYLRH2047 (assembly GCF_051168175.1). Classification (NCBI taxonomy): domain Bacteria; kingdom Pseudomonadati; phylum Pseudomonadota; class Alphaproteobacteria; order Hyphomicrobiales; family Nitrobacteraceae; genus Bradyrhizobium; species Bradyrhizobium sp. HKCCYLRH2047. Next base: position 788,224 of record NZ_JBNPUM010000002.1, on the reverse strand, counting down.
TGCTGGCCGGCGGGGAAGTAGGCGCGCTCATGGAAGGTCGCGAGCCCCGTGGGCATCGGCGCGAAGGTATTGGTCTCGGTGGCAAGGGCGGCGGAGAAGACACGCATGAAGGCTGAACCCGGTGGTTGCGAGGAAAGGCAGGCGCGCACCGGCCCGGCCGGCGATGCAGGCCCACAAAGAAACGGACCTCATCAGGAAGCGCAAGAGACCCATGCGAAGGGCGACCGCCGCACAGCGCATGGGACGGAAAACAGCGCGGCCTGATCCCGCTGCGCCGGATGATGCCTGATGCATTTGGCAATCGATGAGGCTACGATCGGCTACATGGCGGACGATAAATTGAAACGGCGGTTGACGACAGTGCTGTGCGCGGATGTGCACGGCTATTCCCGCCTCATGGGAGCCGACGAAGCCGGTACGCTGGAGACGCTGCGCCGCTACCGCACGGCCATTGCAGGATTGGTGGAGCGCCATGACGGGCGCATCGTCAATACTTGGGGCGATGCCGTGATCGCCGAGTTCGCCAGTGTCGTCGAGGCCGTGCGGTGTGCCGTCGAAATTCAGCAGGAAATCAGTCAGAAGCCCACGCCATCCAACGGACACCAGATGCAGTTTCGCATCGGGATCAATCTGGGAGATGTGATGGTGGATGGTTCCGATATCTTCGGCGATGGGGTCAATATCGCGGCGCGCCTGCAAGAACTGGCCGAGCCCGGCGGCATCGTGGTCTCGGCCCCCGTCTACGACCAGGTGCACAACAAACTGACTGTCGGCTTCGACTGTCTTGGCCAGCCACCGCTGAAGAATGTTGCCCCCGTGACCAGCTATCGTGTCACGATCGGCGGCCGTTCCGGCCAGCGACCCGACCTCCCGGTTGACGACGGCGCCCTCCATGCGCGCGCGTTTGCGGCCTCGAGCGCTCCACCTCCTTTTCGCGACGGCGATGCGCGATCCACGTCGATCACCTCGATCGCGGATCACTTCGCGAGCCTGCCTCGTCCCCTCGCAATGGCCCTCACGGTCTCCGGCTTTCTGCTTCTGATCAATGTTTTCACCGGTCTGCACAGAGTCTGGTTTCATTGGCCGGCCGCAGCATTGCTGTTCGCCGGCATCATGCGGACGGTGCTCCAGAGCAGGCCTCCTTCGGACAAGATTGAGCGACGTCGGACGCGCCGGGACTAAGCGGCTGGTGGTTGCGAGCGCTCTATTCGGCCCGGAATCAGATCGAAGCCCGGCATCGCGAAGGTGCGCTTTAACGGCTGCGGGCTGACGGTCCGGAAAACGCCGATATCCTGCTACGATCTCACAGGCCGTCACTCCTACGCCTGCTCGGGGCTTCGCGAACACACAGATGGAGACAGCTTGAGAATGTCGCATGGCGGCTTGGCTCCGCGCGACCGGGCATTACGCCCGCACAGACTGCTCCTCGACCGACCTGATCGCCACGGCCGCAACCTGGGCCAGAGCCTCACGGTCGCCGCCGGAGGAGGCCATCACGCTCATGCCCGTGATCACGGCCGAGACGTAACGCGCGAGCGCGGCCGGATCCGCGGCCGGGGCCAGATCGCCTTCGCGCTTGGCGCGCTCGAAACGGTGCCGGAGCTGCTCCTCGGTCTGCGCACGGCGGGCCGCGAGCTCGAACGGCACGTTGGCGGAGCCGGAGCCGCAGGCGAGACCGCCCTGCACCAGCAGGCAGCCGGGCGGATTGGAGGGATCGGTCTGTTTCTCGGCGACGCCCATCAGCATCCGCGCGGTGACCTCGCGGGCGGTCGGCGCGCTCAGCACCTCGTCCATCCAGGCCTCCCGTCGCGCCGTGTAGCGGTCGAGCGCGGCCTTGAGCAGGGCTTCCTTGCTGCCGAACGCGGCATAGAGGCTGGGCGGGTTGATGCCCATGGCGTCGGTGAGCTGGGCGATGGTCGCGCCCTCATAGCCATGGCGCCAGAACACCTCCATCGCCTGGTCCAGCGCGGTGTCGCGATCGAAAGTCCGGGGCCGTCCGATGCCCATGTGCAAAACTCCTGTTCCCGTCTCCGCCCCGTCTGATTCTTATCTAGTTGTTATTGAACGCGATTTCTTTGATCTGGCGCAGTCGCCGAAAGTCGGGCTACTATTTTCGTAGCATCCGTTACATAAGTCTCTTGCGAACGGGTTGCCAGCGCCACATTTGTAGCGAGCACTACAAATCTGGAGCGCGCCAATGCCTTCGCCCGAAATTCGTTCCTCCGGCCGCCTGAAGCGGTGGCTGGGCACCGTCGCCGCAGCCGGCATGGTGATTGCCGCCGGATCCTACGCCGGCTCCCAATATTTCCACTTCAGTCCTGCGCCGAATGCGGCCCGGGCTGCGGCCCCCGAACAGGCCGTCCCCGTGACGGTTGCCGTCGTCGAGCCGCGCCAGGCGAGCCTGTGGGACGAGTTCTCCGGCCGGCTCGAGGCGGTCGAGCGGGTCGAGATCCGGCCGCGGGTGGCCGGCGCCATTCTCGGCACCAATTTCACCGAGGGCTCGCTGGTCAAGGCCGGCGACGTCCTGTTCAAGATCGACCCCGCGCCCTACGCCGCCGAGGTCGACCGGGCGCAGGCGCAACTGGAAGCGGCGCGCGCCCGCGCCGCCTTCGCCGCCAATGAGCTGGAGCGCGGCGCGCAGCTGGTCGGCAACTCCATCGTCACCAAGCGCGACTACGACCAGCGCGACAACGGCAATCGCGAGGCGATCGCCAACGTCAAGGCCGCGGAAGCGGCGTTGCAGGCCGCAAAACTCAATCTCGACTACACGCAGGTGCGCGCGCCGGTCGACGGCCGGGTCGGCCGGATCGAGGTCACCGTCGGCAACCTCGTCGCCGCCGGGTCGGCCTCGCCGGTGCTGACCTCGCTGGTGTCCGTCAACCCGATCTATGCGAGCTTCGACGCCACCGAAGAGCTGGTGTTGCGCGCATTGTCGGCGATTGCCGACGGCTCCGGCAAACGCGGCAATCTCGACCGCATCCCGGTCGAGATGACGACCTCGGGCGGCATCACGGCATCCGGCCATATCCAGTTGATCGACAATCAGGTCAACGGGCAGAGCGGCACGATCCGCGTCCGCGCCGTGTTCAAGAACGAGGACGGCCGGCTGATCCCCGGCCAGTTCGCGCGCGTGCGCATGGGCCAGCCGCAGCAGCAATCGCTGGTGCTGCTCGACGAGCGCGCCATCGGCACCGACCAGGACAAGAAATTCGTGATGGTGGTCGGCGACGATGAGCGCGCTGTCTATCGCCCGGTCAGCCTCGGCGGCAGCGTCGATGGCCTGCGCATCATCTCCGCCGGCCTCAAGCCCGGCGAGCGCGTGGTCGTCAACGGCCTTCAGCGGGTGCGGCCGGGCGCGTTGCTGAAGACGCAGGTGGCAGCGATGGGCGCGCGGGACGGGGCGGCGTCTGACAACAAGCAGCTGGCGCAGCGCTGAGCATCATCGAGGCCCGTCTGCCAACGCCAACCACAACTGTCGTCCCCGCGAAAGCGGGGACCCATAACCACCGGCCGTGCTTGTCGACCAAGAAAGATGACCCGCAGTCTTATTCAACAACTGGCCTTCCGCGGTATGGGTCCCGGCGTTCGCCGGGACGACGCCGAGGGTGAGGCGACAGCGAGATCCTATTTGGCGCCGCTCAGCGTCTTTGAACAAGCCTACCGACAACTAACAACGTCAGCCACGCGCTGAAGTCTCCCGACCACGGGGCCTCCCATGAACCTCTCCAAATTCTTCATCGATCGGCCGATCTTCGCAGGCGTGCTGTCGACGCTGATCTTTCTCGGCGGCTTGATCGCGCTGTTCTCCATGCCGATCTCCGAATATCCCGACGTCGTGCCGCCCTCGGTGGTGGTGCGCGCGACCTATCCCGGCGCCAATCCGAAGGTGATCGCCGAGACGGTGGCGACGCCGATCGAGGAGCAGATCAACGGCGTCGAGAACATGCTCTATATGAGCAGCCAGGCGACCACCGACGGCGCGATGACGCTCACGGTCACCTTCAAGCTCGGCACCGATCCGGACAAGGCCACCCAACTGGTGCAGAACCGCGTGCAGCAGGCCGAGCCGCGGCTGCCCGCCGTGGTGCGGCAGCTCGGTGTCATCACCAAGAAGAGCTCGCCCGACCTCACCATGGTCGTGCATCTGATTTCGCCGAACGGCCGCTACGACACGACCTATCTGCGCAACTACGCGGTGCTCAACGTCAAGGACCGGCTGGCGCGCATCGACGGCGTCGGCGACGTGCAGCTGTTCGGCGCCGGCGACTATTCGATGCGGGTGTGGGTCGATCCGCAGAAGGCGGCCGAGCACGGCCTCTCCGCGTCCGACATCGTCAAGGCGATCCAGGCCCAGAACGTCGAGGCCGCGGCCGGCGTGGTCGGGGCATCGCCGAGCGTCAAGGGGCTCGATCTGCAGCTCTCGGTCAATGCCGAGGGCCGGCTGTCCAACGAGGACCAGTTCGCCGACATCGTGGTCAAGACCGGCGCGCATGGCGAGGTCACGCGGCTGCGCGACGTCGCCCGCATCGAGCTCGGCGCCTCCGAGTACGGCCTGCGCTCGCTGCTCGACAACAAGCAGGCCGTGGCGATCCCGATCTTCCAGGCGCCCGGCTCCAACGCGCTGCAGATCTCGGACAACGTCCGCGCCACCATGGCCGAGATCAAGAAGACGATGCCGGAAGGCGTCGAGTACCACATCGTCTATGACCCGACGCAGTTCGTGCGCTCCTCGATCGAGGCCGTCGTGCACACACTTTTCGAGGCCATCGTGCTGGTCGTGATCGTCGTGATCCTGTTCCTGCAGACCTGGCGTGCCTCGATCATCCCGCTGCTGGCTGTCCCCGTCTCGATCGTCGGCACCTTCGCGGTGATGCATCTGTTCGGCTTCTCGATCAACGCGCTCAGCCTGTTCGGCCTGGTGCTCGCGATCGGCATCGTCGTCGACGACGCCATCGTCGTCGTGGAGAACGTCGAGCGCAACATCGAGAGCGGCCTGTCGCCGCGTGACGCCACATATCAGGCGATGCGCGAGGTGTCGGGACCGATCATCGCGATCGCTCTGGTGCTGGTCGCGGTGTTCGTGCCGCTCGCCTTCATCTCCGGCCTCACCGGGCAGTTCTACAAGCAGTTCGCGCTGACGATCGCGATCTCCACCGTGATCTCCGCGGTCAACTCGCTGACCTTGTCGCCGGCGCTGTCGGCGCTGCTGCTCAAGGGTCACCATGATCCGAAGGACCGCCTCACGCGGATTCTCGACAAGAGCCTCGGCTGGTTCTTCCGCGGCTTCAACCGCACCTTCGTCCGCGCATCCGAGAACTACAGCGGCAGCGTCTCCAAGGTGATCAGCGGCAAGGCCGCCGTGATGATGCTCTATGTGCTGCTGGTCGGCGCCACCGCGTTGCTGTTTAAGCAGGTGCCGGGCGGCTTCGTGCCCGGCCAGGACAAGCAATATCTGGTCGGCTTCGCGCGGCTGCCGGACGGCGCTACGCTCGATCGCTCCGAGGAGGTGATCCGCAAGATGAGCGACATCGCGCTGACGCAGCCCGGTGTCGAGAGCTCGATTGCCTTTCCGGGCCTGTCGATCTCCGGCTTCACCAACTCCTCGAATGCCGGCATCGTGTTCTCCGGGTTGAAGCCGTTCGACGAGCGCAAGGACCCGGCGCTGTCGGGGCCGGCGCTGGCGATGCAGCTCAACAAGAAGTACGCGGGCATTCAGGATGCCTTCATCGCGATGTTCCCGCCGCCGCCGGTCAACGGTCTCGGCACCATCGGCGGCTTCAAGCTGCAGATCGAGGATCGCGCCGGCCGCGGCTACGAGGCCCTGAACGACGTCACCACCGCCTTCATGGCAGCCTTGCAGAAGTCCCCGGAGATCGCCGGCGCGTTCTCGAGCTTCCAGGTCAACGTGCCGCAGCTGTTCGCCGACATCGACCGCACCAAGGCGCTGCAGCTCGGCGTGCCCGTCACCGAGGTGTTCAACACCCTGCAGATCTACCTCGGCTCCTACTACGTGAACGACTTCAACAAGTTCGGCCGCACCTATTCGGTGCGCGTGCAGGCCGACGCGCCGTTCCGCGCCCGTGCCGACGATATCCGCCAGCTCAAGGTGCGCTCCGCCTCCGGCGACATGGTGCCGCTGTCGGCGCTGCTGAACATCAGGCAGAGCGCCGGGCCCGAGCGCGCCATCCGCTACAACGGCTTCCTATCGTCGGACATCAACGCCGCGGCGGCGCCCGGCTTCTCCTCGGGCCAGGCGCAGGCGGCGGCCGAGCGGATCGCGGCCGAGGTGCTGCCGCCGGGCTTTGCCTTCGAATGGACCGACCTGACCTATCAGGAGTTCATCGCCGGCAACTCCGGACTCTGGGTATTTCCGCTGGCGATCCTGCTGGTGTTCCTGGTGCTGGCCGCGCTGTACGAGAGCCTGACCTTGCCGCTCGCGATCCTGATGATCGTTCCGATGGCGCTGCTGGCGGCGATGTTCGGCGTCTACCTCTCGAAGGGCGACAACAACATCTTCACCCAGATCGGCCTGATCGTGCTCGTCGGCCTCTCGGCCAAGAACGCGATCCTGATCGTCGAATTCGCGCGCGAGCTCGAATTCGCCGGGCGCACACCGCTGCGCGCCGCGATCGAGGCCAGCCGCCTGCGGCTGCGGCCGATCCTGATGACCTCGATGGCGTTCATCATGGGCGTGCTGCCGCTGGTGCTGTCGACCGGCGCAGGCTCCGAGATGCGGCGCGCGATGGGCGTCGCGGTGTTCTCCGGCATGATCGGCGTCACCGTGTTCGGCCTGTTCCTGACGCCTGTGTTCTACGTGCTGCTGCGAACACTGACCGGGATGAAGCCCCTCACCCAGCATGGCGGCCACGGCACGGTGGCGGCTCAGCCCGCGGAGTAAACAGGAATGTGAACGCGCGTGATGTCGAGGGCCCGGAAACGCGATCGTCTCTTGATTCGTAGAGACAAATGGCAGTCGGCGCCCCCCATCACGCTCCCCGATGATCCGTTTAACGATCAATTCTACAGGACTGTGAAACGGATCACAGACCAGCGCAGCGGGATGGAGGACGCCAACTCCAGCACGTTGCGCCGACCCGGCGGCCTGTCCCGCACCAGGCCGCCGGGTCATTTGACCACAAGGAGTTGCAACATGGATTTTTTGAATCAAATGGTGGCAGCCCGGCTGATGAAGACGGCCGAGGGTTTTCAGCGCATCGGAGCACATGGAGGATTTCGCCGTCTCGCCGGCCCGGTCAGCGCTACAGCCAGCTCACGCCCCGCGGTGGGCCTGGTCGTCGACAATTCGGCAGCACGTGATCCGTCGCTATCGCAGAGCTGCCCGGAGCGCGATGGCTGCGGCGCCGGCCTGTAGCGGCGCGCCTTGGCGCCGCATCAATGGCCAGCACGCGCGCCTTTGAACGAAGCCGCGGCAAAACACGAAGTAACGACATTCATGGCGAAGACCGGCTTTGGCGCGTGATGGCTAGTGCGCCGGAACAGCTCATGGGCGCTTGCATCCTGCGCGATCGAGCATGTCCCTGACGATCAAAGGCGTTGCCGGCGTTTCCGCCGCGTCCTGCGCTGCGGCAGCGGAGCTCAGCGCCTGCCCGACAGTCGCCGCGCTCAAGTTCAACGAGGTGCGGCAGGTCGCGCGCTCCATGCTGGCGACTGCGCCGGCGGCCTCGCCGACGCCGGCAAGGTAGGCGGTGAGGACCTGCTGGGCCGTCCGGTCGGTCGGCGCCTGCTCCAGCATCTGAACCACCTGCGCGACCGATATCAGGCCGCGGGAGGTGGATGGCGCGGCGCTGGATGGGGACATCGTCACAACAGCAGACGCGGCGGCGATGAACGTTATGGCGAGTTTGGCCTGACAACGAGACATGAGTTGGCTCCTGAGTGAACGGTCAACCTGTCTAGCGAAAATAAATTATTGTCAAACGATAATTTTTAGACCAAACTATCGACGGTCGCCGAGAGATTGGTCAACAGGGAGACGTCCAACGATGACGCAGGCAGCAGAGACGTTCGGCACGACGGCCGCGCGTCACAGACGCAGCAATCGCATTCGCCGGATGAGCCAACTGATGGCGGCGGGCTGTCTCGTCACTTCCGGATTGCTCGCCGCGGCAATGGTGCTCTACTGGGCTTTGACGCCCACGCCCACGCTGTTCAGCCACGCCGGGCTCCCGAATGCGCCGGTGACCGAGATCGACTCGTCCACACGGGCCCTCGCGTTCGGCATCGCCATGGTCCCGCTGGGCACGCTGATCTGGGGCCTGCTGAGCGGACGTCGTTGCTTCGACGCCTTCGCCGCCGGCCGCATCTTCTCGCGGGAGTCGATCAGACAGCTGAAGACGTTTGCGATCGCTGTCGCGGCATCAGCCCTGCTGAAACCGCCGGCCGGTGCAGCGCTGTCGGTCGTCCTGAGCTTCCGTCAGCCCGCGGGAGCGAAGACCCTCGCGCTGAGCGTCGGATCGGATACGCTCATAGCGCTGATTTTCGCAGGGACGGTTGCGGTCATCGCCTGGGTGATGACGGAGGCGCTGGAGATCGCCGACGAAAACAAGCAATTCGTCTGAAGGACAGGACATGCCGATCCGAGTGCGGCTGGGCGTGATGCTCGCCGAACGCAATGTGAAGTCCAAAGATCTGGCCGAGTATGTCGGGATCACCGAGGCCAACCTGTCCCTGCTCAAACAAGGCAAGGTGAAGGGTGTGCGCTTCGAGACCCTCGAGCGGATCTGCCGGTTTCTCGGCTGCCAGCCCGGAGACCTCCTGAGATATGAGGAAGCGCCGTCGACCGAGATGGACATCGGGTGAAACCGCAACCGTGATCAAGATCATGCGTTGCGGTGAAGCGGACGGGCGGCCGCACGGCGCCCCTGCCACGCGAACCGGATCCATTAGCGCTTCGCCGCAACGTCGCTGATGCAGCGCATGAACGCCAAAATAGCATCACGTGACGATCAAAACTCGCGCTTGCCAGGGCTTGGTCCAGCCGATAGCTTTTTTGAACCTTTCAAGCGCCCGGGATCATCGAGCATGCTTTTTCTGCGGACCAACTCCACGACGGCAACAGCGTCGAACGCGACGGATCGGCCTGTCAGAGGCGCAGCCGCAACCGTGTCGAAGACGGTGCTGGTGACCGCAGCCGCGATCCTAGGTCTCCTCGTTTCGGCGCAGGCGCGTGATCTCACCGTCGTGTCCTGGGGCGGCAACTACCAGGACGCGCAGCGCAAGATCTATTTCCAGCCGTTCGCCGCCAAGCTCGGCGCCACCGTGCTCGACGAGAGCTGGGACGGCGGCTATGGCGTGCTGCAGGCCAAGGTGAAGGCGGGCGTGCCGAACTGGGATGCGGTGCAGGTCGAGGCCGAGGAGCTCGAGCTCGGCTGCAGCGACGGCATCTACGAGAAGATCGACTGGAGCAAGATCGGCGACAAGAAAGGCTTCATCCCTGCCGGCGTCAGCGATTGCGGCGTCGGCGCCATCGTGTGGTCGACCGGAATGGCGTTCGACGGCGATAAGATGAAGGACGGGCCGAAGACCTGGGCGGACTTCTGGGACACGGCAAAGTTTCCGGGCAAGCGCGGCCTGCGCAAGGGCGCCAAATACACGCTCGAGTTCGCGCTGATGGCCGACGGCGTGCCGGCGACCGACGTCTACAAGGTGTTGAAGACCAAAGAGGGCGTCGAGCGCGCCTTCAAGAAGCTCGACGCGCTCAAGGCCGACATCGTGTGGTGGGAGGCCGGCGCGCAGCCGCTGCAGCTGTTGTCGTCCGGCCAGGTCGCGATGACCTCGGTCTATAACGGCCGCATCACCGCCATCAACCGCACCGAGGGCAAGCATTTCGGCTTCGTGTTTCCGGGCAGCATCTATGCGGTCGACAGCTGGGTCGTGCTCAAGGGCTCGCCCAACAAGGATGCCGCGATGAACTTCATCGCCTTTGCGAGCCAGGCCGAGAACCAGGCCAAGCTGCCGGAATACATCGCCTACGGCCTGCCGAACATCGCCGCTGCCAAGCTGGTGCCGGAGAAATACGCCGCGGAGCTGCCGACGACCCCCGAAAACCTGAAGCAGGCGATCGCGCTGGACGTCGGCTTCTGGACGGACAATTCGGAAGAGCTGTCGAAGCGCTTCAACGCCTGGCTGGCGCGCTGAGGCCCGCCGCTTCCGCACACCGGGCGCGCGATCGTCGCGACGCGCGCCTGCCCGCCTCGTATGAGTCCCGGCGAGGTCCGCGCCGAAAGCCTTCGTCATGGATACCCCCTTCATCTCGTTCCGGCAGGTGGTCAAGCGCTTCGCCGCGCTGACCGTGGTCGACGATCTCGACCTCGATATCGCCCGCGGCGAGTTCGTCGCCCTGCTCGGCCCCTCCGGCTCCGGCAAGACCACGCTGTTGATGATGCTGGCCGGCTTCGAGCAGCCGACCAGCGGCACGATCGCGGTCAATGGCGTCAGGGTCGACGGGCTCCCGCCGCACAAGCGCAACATGGGCGTGGTGTTCCAGAACTACGCGCTGTTCCCGCACATGAGCGTGCGCGACAACATCGCGTTTCCCCTGAAGATGCGCGGCACGCCCAAGCCCGAGATCGCCACGCGGGTCGCGCGCGTGCTCGACATGGTGAAGCTGTCGGCCATGGCGGAGCGCAAGCCGGCGCAGCTCTCCGGCGGCCAGCAGCAACGCGTGGCGCTGGCCCGCGCGCTGGTGTTCGAGCCGCAGGTGGTGCTGATGGACGAGCCGCTCGGCGCGCTCGACAAGAAGCTGCGCGAGCAGATGCAACTCGACATCCGCGACCTGCACCGCCGGCTCGGCCTCACCATCGTATTCGTCACCCACGACCAGGACGAGGCGCTGACGATGTCCGACCGCATCGCCGTGTTCAACCACGGCAGGATCGAGCAGATCGGCACGCCGCGCGAGATCTACGAGCTGCCGCGGACGCCGTTCGTCGCCGAGTTCATCGGCGAGACCAACCTGCTGTCGTGCAAGGTGGCTGAGCAGGCCGGCGAGGCGATGCGGCTGACGACGGACTCGGGCCTTACGCTTTCGGCGCATGCCGGCGCTGATCGCGTCGATGGCGGCAAGGTGCAGGTCTCGATCCGACCCGAGGCGATCCGGATCAACGATCATGCGGCCGCGACCGCAAACCGCCTGACCGCGCGCATCATGGACGCGGTGTATTTCGGCGATCACATGCGTCTGGTCGCCACGGTCGGCGCGCAGCGGCTGATCATCAAGGGCGACCGTGCCGGCCAGGCCGCGGAGGTCGGCAGCGAGGTCGCGCTATCGTTCGCGGCGTCGGATGTCTGGGTGGTGGGATCATGCGACCAGACCTCCGCCAACGGTTGACGGCATCTCTGCTGCTCGCGCCGCTGCTGGCGTTCATGCTGTCGTTCTTCGTCGTGCCGCTGGTGACGATGATGAAGTCGGCGGTGTCCGATCCGGTCGCGACCGAGTCCCTGCCCCGCACCCACACGGCGCTGGCGCGCTGGGACCGCACCAGCGTGCCTCCTGCAGCGGCGCAGGCCGCGTTCGTCGACGACATCCGCAGGCTGACCAATGACGAGCAGTTCGGCGATCTCGTGCGCCGCCTCAACAGCGCGCAGTCCGGCTTCCGCAGCCTGCTCGGCAAGACCCGCCGCGCGCTCGACGGCGACGGCGCGGCCGACCTCGCCGCGATCGATTCGCGCTGGAGCGAGACATCCTATTGGATGACCATCGCGGACGCTGTCGCCTCGCCCTGGACCGACAAGAACCTGCTCGCCGCGGTCGACCTCGAGCGCGACGCCGCCGGCGATATCGCCGCGATGCCGGAGGGCAGCTCGGCCAACCGCCTGATCATGATCCGGACCTTCGTGACCTCGGCGCTGGTGACGCTGGCCTGCATCCTGATCGGCCTGCCCTACGCGATGGTGGCCGCATCCGTGGAAGGCTGGCGCCGGCAGGCGCTGCTCGGCGCCGTGCTGCTGCCGCTGTGGACGTCGCTCCTGGTGCGCACCGCGGCCTGGTACGTCGTGCTGCAGGACAACGGCCTGATCAACGCGACCCTGAGGGGGCTCGGCCTGACCTCCGGTCCGGTCCCGCTGATGTTCAACCGGCTCGGCGTCGTCATCGCCATGACGCATGTGCTGCTGCCGTTCATGGTGCTGCCGATCTTCAGCGTGCTGATCGCGATCCCGCGCAACCTGATGCCGGCGGCGGCATCGCTCGGCGCGCATCCGCTGCGCGCCTTCCTCCACGTGCTGCTGCCGCTGTCGATGCGCGGCGTCGTCTCCGGCGCGCTGCTCGTGTTCATGGCCGCGCTGGGCTACTATATCACCCCCGCGCTGATCGGCGGCGCCAACGACCAGATGATCTCCTCGGTGATCGCCTATTACGCCACTGGCGCGGCGAACTGGGGCATGGCCGGCGCGCTCGGCCTCGTCCTGCTGGCGATGACCATCCTGCTCTATGCCGTCTACATCCGGCTGACCTCGGCCGAGGAGCAGCACGCATGAAGCTCCTGCCGGTCGTCAAGCTGCTGTTCGCGATCGCCGTCGTCGTGTTCCTGCTCGGGCCGCTGATCGCGGTGCTGCCGCTGTCGCTGACCGACAGCGTGTTCCTGAACTATCCCATTCCCGGCTATTCGACGCGCTGGTTTCGCGAGCTGGTCACCGCCGAATCCTGGCGGCTGTCGATCGTCAACAGCCTGCTGATCGGCTCGGGGACCACAGCCCTCGCAACGCTGCTCGGCACGCTGGCCGCGCTCGGCCTGCGCGGCAAACGCGCCTCGCTGCTGGTCTCGACGCTGCGCACGGTGTTCTTGCTGCCGATGGTGGTGCCGGCGGTCGTGCTCGGGGTCGGCATGCAGCTGATGTTTTCGCGCTACGGGCTCGCCAACACCTATCTCGGCGTCATCATCGCGCACACCGTCGTCGCCGTGCCGTTCGTGCTCGTCAACGTCTCCTCGGCCTTGCAGGGCGTCGATCTCCAGCTCGAGCGCGCCGCCGCGAGCCTCGGCGCCTCGCCCGCCGTGGTGCTGCGTACGGTGACGTTTCCGATTGCGCTGCCCGGTATCATCTCCGGCGCCCTGTTCGCTTTCGCGACGTCGCTCGACGAGGTCGTGCTGACCTTGTTCGTCGCCGGCCCCAACCAGCGCACCCTGGCGCGGCAGATGTTCGCCACCATCCGCGAGAACATCAGCCCGGCGATCGTGTCCGCCGCGGCCGTGTTCATCGTCGGCACCATCGTGCTGTCACTCGCGATGCTGGTAATCCGTCGGCGGATGGCGTGACGTTCCGTAGGGCGGATTAGCGCAGCGTAATCCGCCGCCTCGCGCACGAATGGCCGTCCATATTGCAGCAGCCGAAGCGGAAGAAGGCGGATTACGCTGCGCTAATCCGCCCTACTCGATGAGCTATCCCGCCTTCACATATTTCCGCCAATCATGTTCTTCCTTGAACCCGAGCACTTCGCGCGCTTTCCTGTTCGACAGCGGCGCCTCGCGCTCGCCGAGGTCGCGGGTGATCGGAGTCTTCGGGCAATAGCGCTGCAGCAGCTCGCGCGTCGGCATATTGGCCGTCACCGTGTCATTCACCGCGTTGAAGACCTGGAAGCCGAGACCATCCTTCTGGATCGCCAGATGCACGATCTCGCCGAGGTCGCGCGCGTCGATATAGGACCAGGCGTTGCGCTTGCGCGACGGCGGGTCGGCGAGGAAACGCGGGAACATGTCGTATTCGTGCGGCTCGATGACATTGCCGATGCGGAGTGCGTAGATGTCGATGCCGTAGCGCATGGCGAAGGCTCGCGCGGTCTTTTCGTTCACGACCTTGGACAGGCCGTAGGAGTCCATCGGGTCGGTGTCGTAGTCCTCCTCGAGCGGAAAGCTCCTGAAATCCTTGTCGCCCTCGGCGAAGCAGACTCCATAGGTTGTCTCGCTGGAGGCGATGATGATCTTGCGTACGCCGAGCTTCGCCGCAGCCTCGATGACGTTGTAGGTGCTGACAGTGTTGACGCGAAAGGTCTCATTGTCGGGCTCGATCAGCACGCGCGGGATCGCGGCGAAATGCACCACCGCATCCGGCGCCCGTGGCGGCCGGCCGGCGTTGAAGCCGCCGAAGCCGTAATGCGTGGTCAGCGCGTTGAAGGCCTGGCCGCTGTCCGTCAGATCCGCGATCAGGGTGTTGATCCCGGGGTGATCGAACGGCTTGAGATCGACGTTGAGGAGCTCGTAGCCCTTGCCCTGCAGATGTGGCAGCACATGCCGGCCCGCCTTGCCTGTTCCGCCGGTGAACACCACGCGTTTGCTTGTCATCGTTCTGTCCTCGTGAATGCGCCGGTTCTAGCAGCTTCGGTCGCAGCCGCTCCATAGGAACTTCCAACCCGATTCCCTGTGGTCTGACGGGCCGCCGGGCGGCGCTGGCCGACGAACACAGCGGTCGAAGAATGATCAATTTAAAATTGAAAATCGATAAAGCACAATTTCAGAACGATGATTGCAATCCGAAACTTGCCGGTCCGCTGATGGGCCGACGCTCGAGCAACTCGTCCGCATGCGATCAGCAACGATGCTGGCGGCAACCGCGAGCGAGAATCTTTCTCATTATCAGTAGCCAAGTTCCCGAACGCGTGATAGGTATCTAATGGCAGTCAAGTAGATGCATCTGGCGGCTGGCCCGCCCTGGAAGGACGCCGTCATGCGATTGTCGTCTTGTGTCGTCGCGCCGTCATTTGTTGCTGTGTTGGCGACGATGCTGTTCTGCAGCCCGGCGGTCGCGCAGCCCACCAAAAGCTCCACGCTTCCCGATATCACGGTCGATGCACCCAAGCAGGCTGTACGGCCCTATCGGCCGCAGCACGCAGCCGGCGCGGTGACGTCGCGCCGGGCACGGCCAGTCGCTCAGGCCGCATCCCAGGCGACGCAATCGCCGTCGGCTGCGCCAGGCTCTGTGGAAGCCAGGTTCGCCAGGCTGGAGAGAGCTGCCACTGGTTGCAACGGCGGCTGCGAGACAAGCTTCAAGTCCGGCAACGCGCCTTGGGTCGGATGCAGCCTGTCGGGCCAGGAATTCTCACATTTCGATACGACCTGCAGCGACACGCTCAGATACAAGCACTATGCGGACTGTGCGGAGACCAAGGCGTTCCTAGGCTGGGATCGCAATAAGGTCTGGCTGCATTGCAGCAGCCTCTTGGCCGGCGGCAAGTTTCAGGTCGCCGAGCTGAAGCGAGCGCGGCGCGCCCGTTAGTCCGCCTCAGCTGAGCTGAAGTTGAAGCACATTTGTCGGCCTGCGCGTGCTCCGGTCGACACCTCGTGAGCCGACGTCTTTCTTCACGCGTCCTGCGATGTTCATCTGGTCTCAGCGCGTGACCGTATCTCACGCACATTGACTGCGTCAGCCGCGAGCTGGTGCGCGGCTTCCAGCCCCCGCGATCGCCCGCACGACACGTGCGATACGTTCGTCGCGCGCGGCGGGCCTGATACGTCCTGACCGTTCGAGCGCGGCGAGGCCATGAAGGGCCGCCCAGAACGTCTCGGTGACGACCGCGGCATCCTTGCAGAAGGGCGCGACCACCGCTGAGAGTGCATCGAAGGCCGCCCGAAGCTCCGGCCTCGTCTCGGCCGCCGCGAACCGCAGGTCGGTCGGCAGCACGAACATGGCGTCGTAGAGCGCAGGACGGCCGAGCGCGAAGCCGAGATAGGCGGCCGCAACCGTCTTGAGGGCGGAGCTGCGGCCGTTCGCCTGTTTCGCCGCGTCCTGAAGTGCGGCCGTGATCTCCTTGAAGCCTTCGAGAGCGACCGCGGACACGATCGCGTCCCTGCTCTCGAAATGCGAATACAGCACTGGCTGGCTGTATTCGATCTCGTCGGCCAGGCGGCGGATGGTCACCGCGCCCCATCCCTCACGCTCCGCGATCGCGCGCGCTGCCACAACAATGCGCTGCTCGCGCTCGGCCCGGTCCCTGCCCTTTCGCTCCGCGATGCCCATCCCCCACCTCCTGCAGCGGGCGACAAATAGCATACCGGCGCTTGACGATCTAGCTCCGCTAGAATACTATCTAGCAATGCTAGATTTTCGTTCGCCCCTAAAATGGGAGAGTAGGATGCACTGGGTTTCGCTCGGGCTCGCGCTGCTGCTGGCGGTCGCGATCATCGCCATCGGCCTGCAATATGTGTCACGTCCGTTGACCGCGATGCGCAGCTTCGGCCTGCCGCCGCCCGAGAGCGGCCCCGACGTGGCGGCGTGGCTTCGGCTCAAGGGCGTGAGGGACATCGCCTCGGGCTTGACGGTGCTCGCGATGATGATGTGCGGCAGTTCCGGCGCGGTCGGTCTGGTCCTTCTGGCGGAAGCCGTCATTCCTCTCGGCGACATGCTGATCATCCTGGCCGCGAACGGCTCGAAGACGAGCGCCTTCGGCATGCACGGCCTCACGGCCGCCATCATGGTCCTGGCGGCGGTGCCCCTGCTCATCGGGGTCGCCTGAGATGGTGCACGCTGGTTCGATCTGGCTGCTGGTGGCGACCTTCTTCGGCGCTGGCGTCTTCAACGCGATTTCGTCCGATGGGGCAACCCGGGCTGGTGGAGCACATTGACCGGCGGGATGGAGATCGTCGTCGCCGTTCTGATTGCGCTTCCCGCAGCTCGCGTCGTCGGCCTGGCGCTGGGCGCGGCGATCGTCGCCCGGCGTGGGTGACCGTTCTGCGCCACCGCGATTTCCGCCACCTGCCGCCGATCGGCGCCTTCGTCGTCCTGCTCGGGCTCACCGCCGCATTCTGAGCGCGGGCCGTTCGCGCCCTGAAACAGGCGGGCATCCGCGATGCGCCGCTGCCATTCCGAACTGAACCATTCTGCTCCCTGCCCTGACCTACATCAGGGCGGGAGGAGATTGAGGTCGCGATGACGACTCTGACCAAAGTATTTTACAAGGCATTTTCCGAAACATCCGATGGTGCCAAACACGAATTGCTCAAACACGTCCTGCTGCTCTGTGCCGCCATCTTGCTGGTGTCGGCGATGGCACTCACTTACGGGACGGATCTGAGCCCCGGCTTTTTCTGATCGGCGTTCCCCGGCTTCGCTGAACAGCGGTTGCCGGTGATCGGCACACCGCTGTCTGCCGCGGGCATGCGCGAAAGCCGGCCTATCGCGCCTCGACGAGTGCCGCGAGTTTCGCGAGCGCCATCCGCCAGCCGGTCTCGTTGTCGGCGCGCGATACGCCGCGTGGCAGTCCGTCATGCGTGCCGAGCAGCGCGGTGCGGTCGCCTGCATCGGCGAGCGTGACAGTGCCACCGCGCAGCGCGGGATCCGTGGTCTCGAACTCGTCCACCTCGACGACTGCTCATCCGGGACGAGCTTCACGCACCGACCGCGACAGGTGTCGGTGTGCGCGGTCGTCCTGCCGGTCCCGGCCGGCACGTCATAGGTGAGCGAGATCCGGAATGAGCCGCCTTCACGGGCGTCGAACGCATGCACGCGTGCAGGTCATCCCGTCCGGCACCTTCCATCTGGCGATCGCGCACGGATCGAGCAACGCGCGATAGACCACCTGCCGGGGCGCATCGATGTAGCGACTGATCGAAAGGGTTCTTTGCATCTGCATTCCTGCTCGGCTTGCGCTCCGCCGCGAGCCATCTTGGATCCGCCGACGCTGTACCGCCCGCGGACTTTTATATAGGCTGCCCGCCAACCCAATCTGCGGCTCGCCTGCTCGATCGGACGAGCAGCGCCCGGGAACCGATACGATGATCACGTTGGGGCGGCATCGGCCGCTGATCCAAACTCCCTGGGATGCAGCGATCGCCCTGGCCGCCATCGAGGACATTGCAGCCGACGCCATCGCGCATTTCGATCCCGACAATTTCTGGCCGGCCCACCCCAGCGACGACGGGACAGCAGACGGTGATCCCAGCTTCTACAAGGGAGCGGCGGGTGTCATCTGGGCCCTCGATTACCTGCATCGCGTCGGCGCGACCCGCGCGACCAAGGACTTCCGCTCCGTCCTGCTCCGCCTGATGGAGCGGACGGTCATCGATCACGCGGCCCATTCGCCGGCGGACTACGAGAAGCATGGATCGTTGCTGCGTGGCGAGATGGGCGCGGCCTTGCTCGCCATGCGGCTCGAGCCGATGTCGAGCCTCGCCGACCTCATTCATTGGCACGCCGAGAAGAACAACGAGCTGCCGATCCGGGAGCTGATGTGGGGCCTGCCGGGATCGATGATCGCAGCGGTTCACATGGCCCGGATCACCGGTGAATCGCGGTGGCGGCGGCTGTTCGAGCTGCAGGCGGCACGGCTGTTGGCCGAGCTGGAGGACACGCCGCAGGGACCGCTTTGGACCCAGGACCTGTATGGCGCCAAGGACCGCTTTCTCGGACCGGTTCATGGCTTCGCAGGCAATGTCATCCCGCTGCTGCTCGGATGGGAATGGCTGACGTCGGCGCAGCAGGCGGACGTCGCCGCGTTCGTCCCCAAGGCGCTGGAAGCCAATGCGTGGCGCTACGACGTCGGAACGACATGGGGTCCGCGCAGCAAGCGTGAGAAGCGGCTGTTCCTCTGCCAGCACTGTCACGGCGCGCCGGGCATGGTGACCACCTTCGCCGACGCGCCGTTTGCCACGCCGGAGTTCGACGCGCTCCTGCTGGATGGCGGACGTTTCACCTGGGCTGCCGGGCCGCTGACCAAAGGCGCGAACCTCTGCCACGGCACCGGCGGAAACGGCTACGCCTTCCTCAAGCTCCACCGCCGCACGACAGATCCGGTCTGGCTCGACCGCGCGCGCCAGTTCGCGATGACCGCCATCGTCCAATATCGCGGCACCCAGATGGCCACCGGCCGCGGCCGCTATTCGCTGTGGACCGGCGATGTCGGCCTCGCCGTCTACCTCTGGGATTGCATCACCGGCGAGCCGCGGTTTCCAATGATCGACGTGTTCTGAGCAAGCTTCGGATCGGCGATCGTTTTTTGCCTCGAGCGAAGACGAGACGAGCACGACATCTTGATGTAGGTTGTCTCGATGTCCCGTTTTTGGGTCGACGAGACCTTCGCCATCGAAAGTCGCCGGCTGTTTGTTCTGGCTGGCGAGATAGCGGATGGGCAGATTCAAGCCGGCATGATCGTCAGCGTGCCGCTGAACTCTTCGCTATCCATTTCTGGACCAGTTCACAGCATCGAATATGCCCGGAGAACAGGTGGGCGAGAGGACGTCTGCCTCTGCATTGCCTACGCAGACTCTGATGAACTTGGATTATGGAAGAGCCTCGATCTCAGGAACGAGACGGTCGAGGTGCAGCCTGCGGCACATGTCATCTAGCCTGTTGCCGACGCCTCTCTTACTGACACCGGCGACGTTCTGATGGAGCGCTCCAGATGCCTGCTTCCGGTTCAGAGCGGAAAGCCGGCCTCGTCGGCAACATCAGGTTCGCCAGATCGGCCCGGCATGGGACCATCCATCGGCATGACGCTCTGTAGACCTGACGTTCGGCGCAGCTACGCCAATCGCGCGCAGCCAACGACAGCACCTGGATCTCGGCGCCGAGTTCTTCGAAGGTCGCGGAGTGGACCGAGGGGGTCACCGGCCGCTTCGGCCGATGGTGGGCACGACAGGGATCGAACCTGTGACCCCTACCATGTCAAGGTAGTGCTCTCCCGCTGAGCTACGTGCCCTAAACCCAAAACGTCTCGTCGGGTGGGGGTCCCTATATCGGCTCCCACGCAGGCAGGCAAGGACGCAAACAGGCGAAAATGGGAATAATCCTGAACTTCGCGACGCCGGCCCCGGCGGCTCAGGCCGCCAGCATCTTGTTGACCTCGCTGACGAGCTCGCGCAGGTGCACCGGCTTGGACAGCACCTTGGCATTCTTGGGCGCCTCCGAATCGGAGTTCAAGGCGACCGCGGCGAAGCCGGTGATGAACATGATCTTGATGTCCGGGTCGAGCTCGGAGGCGCGGCGCGCCAGCTCGATTCCGTCCATCTCCGGCATCACAATGTCGGTCAAGAGCATCTCGAACGGCTCCTCGCGCAACCGCTGGTAGGCCGACATGCCGTTGTCGTGGGGCGAGACCTGGAACCCGGCATTTTCCAATGCCTTGACCAGGAAGCGGCGCATGTCGTTGTCGTCTTCGGCGAGCAGGATTTTGTGCATGGCGAGGGGTTGTCTGGTCCGGGTGAGAGGCGGAGCGTTGCCGCCACTAAGCCTGACGGGCGGTAAATTTCGGGTGAAAGATTGCGCCTTTTGATCCGACATCGGCAAGGCATTTTGAGGGCTGAAGCCGCGGTCTTCGATCGAAGCAGCATGCCAGCTCAGAGTTGTTCCAAACGCGGGATGAACTTTTTCATTGCTTTTCGCTTGGCAGACCGGCTGGGATTATCGAAGATGCGCGTTGGCGAGAGCAGTACCTGCGTTGTCCAGAGCGAATCGGCCGGAGGATACCGGCGCATCAACGGACGTGACATCGACGCACGTGACCAAGGGGACGGCGCCCAGAGATGACGGACTTTGATGGCGAATTGCCGCCGTTCGAGATCATGGAGCCGACCGAATGGCGCGCGCCCATCATCTTCAATTCCCCTCACTCCGGATCGGCCTACCCCGACGATTTCCTGAGGGCCTCGCGAATCGATCTGCCGGCGCTGCGGCGCTCCGAAGATTCGTTCATGGACGAATTGATCGCCGATCTCCTGTCGCGCGGCTTTCCGGTCGTTCGCGTGCATTTCCCGCGCTGCTATGTCGACGTCAATCGCGAGCCCTATGAGCTCGATCCGCGAATGTTCACCGGGCGGCTGCCGAGCTTTGCCAACACCCGCTCGATGCGGGTGGCCGGCGGCCTCGGCACGATCCCGCGCGTGGTCGGCGACGGCCAGGAGATCTATCGCGACCGGCTGAGCGTCGACGAGGCGCTGCACCGGATCGAGACGCTGTACAAGCCGTATCACCGCGCGCTGCGCCGGCTGATCAACCGCGTGCACCAGCAGTTCGGCACCGTGGTGCTGGTCGACTGTCATTCGATGCCGTCGGTCGGCGTCTCGCGCGACGAGCCGCGCCGGCCCGACATGGTGATCGGCGACCGCTACGGCACGAGCTGCGCGTCGCTGCTGCCGGATCTGGTCGAGGACGTGCTCGGCCGGCTCGGTTATTCGGTCGGCCGCAACAAGCCCTATGCCGGCGGCTTCATCACCGAGCATTACGGCAATCCGGCCACGGGCTTGCATGCGATCCAGATCGAGCTCAACCGCGCGATCTACATGGATGAGCGCCGCAGGGAGCGCGGACCTCGCTTCGCCCAGGTCGCTTCCGATCTCGCCGTGCTCGCGGAGGTGCTGGCGACGGTGCCGCTCGGCGACCTCGGGCCGTTCCAGGCGGCGGCCGAATAGAGGGCAGCGCCCTCGGTCCGAGGGATTCCGGCCGGTGGCGCCGACGCAAAAAAAAGGGCCGCTTGAATGACAAGCGGCCCAAGTCTAGGGAGGAAACGCCCAAGGAGGGCAGCGATAACGCGAAGCGCTACCGCACCGCAACAATATGCAATCGCGCTGCACAAAGCGCAAGGGTTTTTCCGCCTTTCTCCATGCAAAAAAACATAGGCCGGGTTGCGTTCAGCGCGAAACAGCTTTGCTTTTCATCATAAAAGTCAATGGCTTGATTGGAGATTCCAAACGATCGGAGAGGGACGCCGGTTTCGCTTTCACTTTCACATCAGGGGCTCCGACGGCTCAATCGCGCCCCGTAAGCGCGGCCGGACACCAAACGGTATCCATGATGCCACGCCGGTGTTCCATATCCGGATGCACCCCGAACCGCTTTGAGCTAGGCATAGCGGCTCATTGCCACCCGATTCCCTCACCCAAGGACGCGCTGTGACGGTCATCGATTTCTCCGCCTTCATCGGTCGTCTGGCGACCGCGTCTGGCGAAACCATCCTGCCGTTCTTCCGGACCTCGCTGCTGGTCGACAACAAGAGCAGCCGGCAGGATTTCGACCCGGTGACCGAGGCCGACCGCGCCGCCGAGGCGGTGATGCGCCGCCTGATCAAGGCGAACTTTCCGCAGCACGGCATCGTCGGCGAGGAATTCGGCAACGAGCGCGAGGACGCCGACTACGTCTGGGTGCTCGATCCGATCGACGGCACCAAGTCCTTCATTGCCGGTTTTCCGACCTGGGGCACGCTGATCGCGCTGCTGCACAAGGGCGCGCCGGTGTTCGGCATGATGCACCAGCCCTTCATCGGCGAGCGCTTCGCCGGCGACAACGGCTCCGCCAACTACAAGAACGGCGGCGGCGAGCGCCGGCTCTCGGTGCGGCGCTGCGAGCGTCTCGGGGATGCGGTGTGCTATACGACGAGCCCGCTGCTGATGAACGAGGCCGATCGCGCCACCTTCAGCCGGGTCGAGGCCGAGACGCGGCTGTCGCGCTATGGCGGCGACTGCTACTCCTATTGCATGCTGGCCGCGGGCCATCTCGATCTCGTCATCGAGACCGAGCTCAAGCCCTACGACATCGCGGCGCTGATCCCGATCATCAACGGCGCCGGCGGCATCGTCACCAACTGGGAAGGCGGCCCGGCTCAGAACGGCGGCCGGATCGTCGCCGCCGGCGACAAGCGCGTCCATGAGGCGACGCTGAAGCGGCTGGCGGCGGGCTGAGCCCGCCTCCATCGGCCTGTCGTCGGGCGCCTCACGCGGCGGCCCGTCGTAAATGCTCGACGAGCAGTTTCGCGGGACGCGGCAGCGCCTTGAAGCTGCGGGCGCAGATCACGAGCCGCCGATCGGCCCAGGCGTCGCGTAGCGCGACGAGGCTGATCGGCATCGACCGCGCGCAACGTCGCGCCGCCGCTTCGGGCACCACGGCAATGCCGATCCCGGCCGCTACCATCTGGCAGATCGCGTCGAAATCGCGCAGCCTGGCCCGCACGTGCTGCCGGATGCCGAGCCGCGCGGCGTGCCGGCCGATATGGACGTTGAGCGCCGTCCCCTGCGTGAGGCCGATGAAATCCTCCCCCGCGGTCTCGCTGAAGTCGATCTGCCGGCGGGCCGCGAACGGGCTGCGCCGTCCGGCCACCAGGATCAGCCGGTCCTCGCCGAAGGCGAAGCGCTCGATCGTCTCGGGCAGAGCGTGCTCCGCCGCAAAGCCGAGATCCGCCCGGCCGGACGCGATCGCCTCGGCGATCTCGGTGCTCTCGCGCTCCTCGACATCGACGTTGATGTCGGGATGCTCGCGCAGAAAGGCCGCCAGCGCCTTCGGCAGATGCTCGGCGAGGCCGACCGTATTGGCGAGCAGCTGCACGTTGGCGCGACGGCCGGATGCGAAGCCCGAGAGCTCGCCCTGCATGGCCTCGACATTGGCCATGATGATGCGGGCGTGATCGAGCAGGCTCTCGCCGGCCGCGGTCAGATCCACGCCACGCCGGCCGCGCTTGAACAGCTCGACGCCGAACGCGTCCTCCAGACCCTTGATCCGCGCGCTCGCCGAGGCCAGCGCCAGATGCGCCCGGTCGGCGCCCCCGGTGATGCTGCGGGCCTCGGCCACGGCAATGAACAGCCTGAGATCGACCAGATCGAAACGCATGGTCATCCTGCCTCAGTCCTGGACGAAGGCTTGCTCCGTAACCTCCACATTGTGCCGCCGGCGCAGTCTGGTCAATGTGACAACCATGATCGATCCCATCCTCATCTTCATCGCCTTCGCGCTCACCTTGGCCGGCTTCGTCAAGGGCGCGCTCGGCCTCGGCCTGCCGACCATCTCCGTCGGACTGCTCGCGGTCGCCATGCCGCCGGGCCGCGCGCTCGCCATCGTCATCGTGCCGGCCGTGATCACCAACATCTGGCAGACCTTCGCCGGACCTTACCTGCGCGATATCGCCAGGCGCCTGTGGCCGCTGATGCTGGGGACCGCGATCGGCATCTGCCTCAACGCCGGCGCGCTCAGCCATGCCTCGACCCGCTGGGGCAACGTCGCGCTCGGCGTCTTGCTGATGCTCTATGCCCTGCTCGGCCTCACCAAGCTCGCCTTCAAGGTCGCTCCGCCGCACGAGAAATGGGTCGGCGGCATCGTCGGGCTCGTCACCGGGCTG
This sequence comes from Bradyrhizobium sp. HKCCYLRH2047, assembly GCF_051168175.1. Taxonomy (NCBI): domain Bacteria; kingdom Pseudomonadati; phylum Pseudomonadota; class Alphaproteobacteria; order Hyphomicrobiales; family Nitrobacteraceae; genus Bradyrhizobium; species Bradyrhizobium sp. HKCCYLRH2047. Next base: position 764,178 of record NZ_JBNPUM010000002.1, on the reverse strand, counting down.
ATCTCGGCCGCCACCGGCGTGCAGGTCGTACCCTCGGTACCGTACATGCAGGCGATCGGGCTCGAGAAGGACGAGTTGGTCCAGGCCCTCGGCGTGTTCTTCACGGTCGCCACGGTCACGCTGGCCTTCAACTTGACGAGCTCCGGCCTGCTCAGCACGGCCACCGCCCTGCCCGGCGCGGTCGCGATGGCCGGCGCCTTTCTCGGCATGTATGCCGGCCAGGCGGCGCGATCCCGACTGCCGGCCGAGGCGTTCCGCCGTGTGTTCCTGATCGCCATGATCCTGCTCGGCCTGTATCTCGCCGGCACGGCGGTCATCGAGCTGCTCTGGTAAAGTCAGCGCGCCTCGAGCATCGCGATCCGGACCCCGAGATAGATCAGCAGCCCGCCGATCGCGCGGTTGAGCCAGAGCAGTGTGGCGGACGAGCCGCGCACGCGGCGCGCAGCACGGGCCGCGACGACGGCGACGCCGAGGCACCAGATCGTGCTGTTGACGATGAAGATCGTGCCGAGCAGCAGGAAGGCGATCGCCTTGTGCGGCGCCTCGGCTGCGACGAATTGCGGCAGGAAGGCGAGGAAGAACATCGCGACCTTCGGATTGAGGATGTTGGTGAGCGCGCCCTGCCAGAACGCCTGGTGCAGCGTCACCACCGGCATCGACGTCGCATCACTCGTCCTGGCGGCGTCCGGCCGCCGCGCCAGAAGCTGCGTGATGCCGAGATAGACCAGATAAGCCGCACCGGCCCATTTCACCGCAGCGAAGGCCGTGGCAGAGGCTGTGAGCAGCGCCGACAACCCGATCGCGCTTCCGAACACGTGGACCAGGCAGCCCGTGCTGATGCCGAAGGCGGCAGCGGCCCCGCCGCGCCAGCCCATCTGCGCGCTGCGGCCGACGATGTAGGCGGTGTCGGGACCCGGCGTGATGTTGAGCAGCAGCCCGGAGACGAGAAACAAAGGCAAATCGTGAATGCCGAGCATGATTGAGCATTTCCTAACAATACTGGTCTAACCATACCTGGCCTCGGCATTGCCGTCTCGCCCCGCAGAGGCCGGCGCGGGGCCGCATGGCGAGGTGCCGCGATGGGTTCCGGAAAAGCGTTGGATTCGGCCGCCTCGGCCGTGGTATGCGCGAGGCGGGAGCACGATGTGATGGAAAGACGCCTCGCCGCCATCCTTTGCGCCGACGTCGCCGGCTATTCGCGCATGATGGGTATCGACGAGGACGGCACGCACGCCGCCTTCAAGGCTCATCGCGGCGCCATCCATCCGATCATCCTCAACCACGCCGGCCGCATCGTCAAACACACCGGCGACGGCTTTCTGCTGGAATTCGCCACCGCCGCCAGCGCCATCCAGTTCGGGATCGAGATGCAGTCCTTGATGGCGGAGCGCAACGCCGATCTGCCGTCCGACCGCAACATGCGCTTCCGGCTGGGAATCCATCAGGGTGAGTTCACGGTCGATGACGGCGAGGCCTTCGGCGACGGCATCAATGTCGCCGTCAATCTGGAATCGATCGCCGTCCCGGGCGGTGTTGCCGTCTCGGCCAAGGCTTATGAGGAGGCCGGCCCGCAACTGCCCATCAAGCTGACCAGCGCCGGAAGCTTTCAGTTCAAGAACCTTCAGGAGCCGGTGCAGGCGTGGACATGGGAGCCGGGTAGCGCGGCGATCCGGAGCGGGACGAGCGTCACCGGCCTGCCGCCGCAATATCGCTCCGCGATCGTCGGCGTGCTGCCGTTCGTCAACCTCTCCGACGGCGCCGACGCGTATCTCGCCGACGGGCTCGCAGACGACCTGATCCATGCGCTGTCGCTGCAATCGTTCTTTCGCGTCCTGAGCCGCACCTCGACGTTTCGCTTCAGGGACCGCGGCCTCAATCCCCGCCTGATCGCACGCGAGATCGATGCGACCTACCTGATTCAGGGAACGGTGCGGCGCTCTCGTCACAAGCTCCGCGTGACGGCGGAGCTGATCGCGCCCGAGACCGGCGCTCAATTGTGGACCGGTCGCTACGACGGCGACGTCGGTGATCTCTTCGCGATGCAGGACGAGATCACCACCAGCCTGTGCGCGGCGCTGATGCCGGAGATCTATCGTGTTGAAGCCTCGATTCCGGTCCGTGCGCCGGCGACCGACCCGACCGCCTGGGACCGCTTCCTGCGCGGTCTGTCGCACTACTACCGACCGACCAAGGCCGACTACGAGATCTCCATCTCGCTGTTTCGGCAGGCGATTGCGCTCGATCCCACTCTCGGGCTCGCCCACGCTTATCTTGCGACCATTCTGATGCAGGGTATCAATTTCGGCTGGATCAAGGGCTCGCGCGAGCTCTGGGACGAGGCGAAAAATCTGGCGCTGGACAGCGTGCGGCTCGACGGGCGCTCGTCGTTCGCCTATGCGATCCTTGCCTTCGTGCAGGCCATGCAGGGCGACCATGAGGACGGCATGAAGGCGGCGCGCAAGGCGACCGAGCTCAATGCCTACGACATGGGCGCGCGCGGAGTGCTCGGGCTTTGCCATATGGTCAACGGCGAGCACCAGCAGGCGATCGATCTGTTCTCGATCGCGGCCCAGCGCGGCAACAGCGATCCGCGCTACCAATGGCCGGCGCTGAACGCCTACAGCCACTACCTGCTCGGCCGCTATGAGGCCGCGTTGTCCTGGGCCCGCGAGGAGCTGTTTCTCTACCCGAACCATCTGCAGGCGCTGACGATCCGCGCGGCGACCCTGGCGCAGCTTGGCGCGACCGATCAGGCGGGCGACGCCGTCGACGTGCTGCGCGCGCAATATCCCTGGCTGACGCTCGACCGCCACATCAAGAACATCCGATGGAAACGCCGGGAGGATATCGATCACTACCGCGACGGACTGATCAGGGCCGGGCTGGTTTGAGCCAATCGGGCCGCATGGTGCCGGCCCGCCACATGGCCTACACATTGCTTCCGCAAATTGATTGGATTCGACCGCTGTTGCCGTGGTATCGCCGTGTGTGGGAGCAAAGACGGAATGGAGAGACGGCTGGCCGCGATTGTCTGTGCCGATGTGGTCGGTTACTCGCGGATGATGGGCGCCGACGAGGCGGGAACCCATGCCGCGTTCAAGGCGCATCGCGGCGCCATCCACCCGATCATCCTCAATCACGGCGGCCGCATCGTGAAATACACAGGGGACGGGTTTCTCCTGGAATTTCCGAGCGTCGTCGGCGCCATCGCGGCCTCGGTCGAGGTGCAGAAGCTGATGGCCGAGCGCAATGCTCATTTGCCGGCCGACCGCGTGATGCAGTTTCGCCTCGGCCTCAACATGGGCGACGTCATCTTCGATGAGGACGAGGTATTCGGCGACGGCGTCAATACTGCGGTGCGACTTGAAGCCGCAGCACCGCCTGGCGGAATTGCCGTCTCCCACAAGGCCTACCAGGAAGCCAGCAAGCACCTCACGGTCACCTTCGTCGACCGCGGGCCGTTCCGCTTCAAGAACATCGAAGACACGATCAACGTCTGGACCTGGGATCCGTCCTCGCCGGAGAAGAGACGCGAGCAGCGGTCCGCCACGGCCCTGCCGGCGCAATACCGGACCGCCATCGTCGGCGTGCTGCCATTCGCCAATCTCAGCGGCGAGACCGACGAGTACTTCTCGGACGGCCTGGCGGAGGACCTCATCCATGCGCTGTCGCTGCAGTCGTTCTTCCGGGTGCTCAGCCGCAACTCCACCTTCGCCTTCAAGCATGCCGGCATGAGCGCCCGCCTGATCGCACGCGAGATCGATGCGACCTATCTCATCCAGGGCTCGGTGCGGCGCTCCGGCGACAAGATCAGGGTCACCGCCGAGCTGGTCGCGCCGGAGAACGGCGAGCAGCTGTGGGCCGGCCGCTACGACCGCGACATCGGCGACCTGTTTGCCGTGCAGGACGACATCACCGCCAACCTGTGCACCGCGCTGATCCCCGAGATCTACCGCGCCGAGGCCGCGGTGCCGGTGCGGTCCAAGACGACCGACCTCACGGCGTGGGACCGCTTCCTGCGCGGGCTGTCGCACTACTACCAACCGACCAAGGCCGACTACGAGAGCTCGATCGCGCTGTTCCGCGAGGCGATCAGGATCGACCCAGGTCTCGCGATCGCCCACACCTATCTCGGCACCATCCTGCTGCAGGGCATCCATTTCGGCTGGATCAGGAATTCACGGGAGCTGTGGGACGAGGCAATGGCGCTGGCCGAGGCCGGCGTCCGGCTCGATTCCCGCTCGTCGTTCTCCTATTCGCTGCTGGCCTATGTCCATGCCATGCAGGGCCGGGTCGAGGCCGGGATGGAGGCGGCGCGCAAGGCGCTGCAGCTCAATCCCTATGACATGGGTGCGCGCGGCGTGCTTGGCGTCTGCCATCTCGTCGGCGGCGAGCACCGTCAGGCGATCGAGCTGTTCTCGGTCGCTGCCCAGCGCGGCAACAGCGATCCGCGCTATCAATGGTCGGTGCTGAGCGCGTTCAGCCACTACATGCTCGGCCAGTACGACGCCTCGCTGTCCTGGGCGCGGGAGTCGCACTATCAGAATCCGAACCATCTTCAGTGCCTCGCGATCCGCGCCGCCGCGCTGGCGCAGCTCGGACGCTCGGTCGAAGCCGGCGAGGCCGTCGCGGCGCTTTTGAGCCAGCATCCGTGGATGACGATCGAGCGCCTCCTGAGCAACATCCGCTGGCGCAATCCTGCTGACATCGCGCATTATCGCGACGGCCTCACCAAGGCCGGCATCCCGTTGACCAAGCTCACCCTCGTGGACACCAAGGCCAAATTCGCGGGCGAATAGCGCGATCGCGACTTGAGGTTGACACTTGAGGTTGACACTTGGGCGGGTTACTCCAATCATTCACGATTGCATTGTAGCGTTCAGACGGCGGCCGACCCGCCCGTTCCTCGGCGCAATTCGGCGCCGCCTTCGTTTGTTTGCGTGATTTCGTTTTCATCACTCAGGTGCTTTCCAAGGATGTTCTTCGATGCAAGAAGACAGCGCCCGCGCCCGTGACGCCCTGCCCGGACAGCTTCCGGTCTCGTCCGACAACCCGTGCCCCTTCCTGCGTGCGCTCGTCGCCGGCGGCTTCGTCGACGGCCACAGCGTCCCGCTGAAGACCATCGGCGACCGGGTCGAGGCGGCAAGCGGCGAGACCGGCTTCAAGAAGCGGCTCGTCGGCATCGAGACCTTCGGCGTGGCGCTGATCGCGAACGGCCTGTCGCCGCTGCGGCTCCTGAAGAGCCTGTGGTCCGGCGCCGATCTCGACCAGTTGCGCAACGGTCCGCTCGACAAGCATGGCGGCGGCTCGCGCATCCTCGACGCCGAGGCCAAGGTCCATCCCGAGGAGATCGACCGCTTCGCAAGCTTTGGCAGCGACTATCCCGATCCCAACGGGGGCACCGAGCGCGGCCTCAACGCGGCCCAGATCCAGACCTTCATGAAGGCCAATCTGACGCGCGACGGCGACCAGGCACGCTGGTACTTCCCGATCCTGATGCAGGGCGAATGGCCGGTGCTGCTGAACATCCTCGGTAAGGGCGACGGCGATGGCCGCTATCTCTCCGTGGCCGAGGTCCGCGCGCTGTTCGTCGAGCGTCGCCTGCCGCAGCGTATCGCCGCGCGGCTGATGGCCAAACCCAAGCCCGCGAACATCGTCTGGCGCATCGGCAAGGCGCTCGTCGGCGGCGCGGTCGCCGCGGCGCTGGCGCTGCTGCTGCTCTGGGTGGCCGCGCCGGACGCGGTGAGCGACAAGCTACGCTCCATCCTGCCGTCCGATGCCGCGGCCCTGGTGCCGCCCGCGCTGCCCGAGACCGAGCCGACCAAGGCGGCCTACTGGCTCGACCAGGGCTGGACCACGCAGGACCGGCACTGGTTTCACCACGTGACGCAGGGCACCGCGACCTTCCCGATTCCCTACGCCTGGTTCATGGCGATGGAGCAGCCTTATCTGACGCCGTTCGGCACGCCCGGCCTGATCTCCGACAGCGCCTATCTCGAACGCTTCGGCTTCATCCCGAGCCCGAAGAGCGTCGACGGCGACCCAAGCGTCCTCCGGCCGTTCGGCTACGCCGCCACGGCTGCCAAGACCGAGCCCGCCGCGCCGCTACCCGCCGGCCTCAAGCCGACCCCGGCCGGCAACGAAGGCGGCCTGCCGGTCGGCTTCGCGCGGCTCACTGGCGCTGCCGATCCCACCACCGGTGCGCCGCAATCCGACAAGATCGGCCTCACCTGCGCGGCCTGCCACGCCGGCAGCATTCACTACAAAGGCGTGAGCGTGCGCTTCGACGGCGGCCCCGGCATGGTCGACCTGCGCAAGCTGGAAGAAGCCATGGGTTTTGCGATGATCTTCACGCAATACGTGCCCGGACGCTTCTCGCGCTTTGCCGATCGCGTGCTTGGGCCCAATGCAACCGATGCCGATCGCGACGCCCTGAAGAAGGGGCTGAAGGACGCGACCTCCTTCGCGCTCAACATGCAGGCCAAGAACTACAAGGACACGATCAAGGCCAAGAAGCAGATCGAGACCGAGGAAGGCTTCGGCAGGCTCGATGCACTCAACCGCATCGGCAACCAGGTGTTCTATCTCGACATGGCCGTGAGCGGCCTGCCGAACATGCTCGGCAACCAGGAGGCCATCGACGCGCCGGTGTCGTATCCGCCCATCTGGACGGTGCCGTGGTTCTCCTGGGCGCAGTATGACGGCTCGATCGCGCAGCCCTTGATCCGCAATGCCGGCGAGGCGCTCGGCGTGTTTGCACAGATCAACCTCTCGCCGGAGACCGCACGGGACAAGCTGTGGCGCTCGTCGATGGCGATCGAAAATCTGCTCTACATCGAGAACATGCTGCGCGGTCCCGATCCGTTCGCGACGACGACGCCCGCGTTCGGCGGGCTGACCTCGCCGAAATGGCCGGAGAAGCTGTTCGCCGGCGACGACGCCTGGAAGATCGATCCGGCCCGCGTCGAACGCGGCCGGAAGCTCTATGCAACGATCTGCGTCGAGTGCCATCTCGGGCCGGTCGCCGACACCGTGTTCGACAAGACCTATCCGGACAAGAGCTTCTGGAAGATCAAGCCGGCCGATGACTGGGAGAGCAAGGGCTGGAATGCCAAGGGCCCGATCCTCGACCTCGTGCAGAAGCCGGTCGACGCGATGCAGACCGACCCTGGACAGGCGAGCATTCTCGCCAACCGCAAGGTCAAGGTGGCAGGCTTTCTCGAGGTCGATCCGGCCAAGGACCTGAAGGGTTGCAACCTGCCGCAGGACTCGACCACGGACATGCCCTATGCGCTGGCGCTGATGGCCGTCGTGCAGAAGGCCAGTGACAAATGGATGGAGGACCGCAAGCTCTCCGAGGCAGAGCGGACCGCATTGTGGGGCGATCGCAGGAACTGCCCCAACCCGGCCGGCAAGAGCTATCGCGCCCGCCCGCTCAACGGCGTCTGGGCGACCGCGCCCTATCTGCACAACGGCTCAGTGCCATCGCTGTACTGGCTGCTGACGCCGGCTGCCGAGCGGCCGACGTCGTTCTGCCAGGGCGCGCGCGACTATGACCCGAAGGCGGTCGGCTTCGCCGTGCCGAAGGGCGGCGAGAGCGCGTGCAAGGTCGGACAGACGCTGTTCATGGCCAGCGATTCGAGCGGCAAGCCCATCAAGGGCAACAGCACGCTCGGTCATTCCTTCGAAGGCCCGACCAAGCCCAACAAGGATTATCCAAACGGCATCATCGGCGGCGCCTTCTCGGAGGACGAGCGCTGGGACCTCATCGAATATCTGAAGACGTTGTGAGGATGTGAAGCGGCGCGCCTTGCCGACGGCGAGGCGCGCCAGCGCGTCATGCCGCCCTCCAGAGACCGGGGCGTAGGCACCGCCGGATGGTCGTGCCCTGCTCGCTCAGCGAATGCAGCATCACCCAGCCATTGGCGACGAGATCGCGGACGCCCTGGTGGCGTTGCATGATCTCGTCCATCGCACTCTCCGGCGCGGCGATGAACACGTTCAGGCGAACCGGCTCGTGGATGAAGCGGGTGCCGTCATGCACCGACTGCCAGGGCAGTCCGACCCGGAGATCGCCGGCATTGCCCTCGAGCACGCCGAGTTGCCCGACGATGTTGTGCAGCACCTTGTTGCCGCTGCCGAAGGCGGCATTGTTCACGGTCGAGCCGTAGTACTGCAGATTGATCCAGCTCGCGACCACCATCGGCGCCGTCATGATCAGTTCGAGCGTCCGATGTCCCTCGTCGCGCCCCGCCTCGTAGGAGTGCAGGAAGACGCGGCCGCCGAGGTCAAGCCCGCGGGTGAAGCTGCGCGGCGCGGCGATGAAGGCGGCGTTGCCGGCGAGCCCCCATTCGGGCCGCACCTGCGACCAGTCGCGGGTGCGCGCGACGACGGCCTCGTCGACATCCGAGGCGTCGCGGATGCCGAGCAGGGCGCTGCGCTCGAGCCGCGCCAGCCGTCCGGCCTCGGTCAGCCGCGCCCTCAGCCGCGCGAGGTCCTGCGCGAGCGCCGCCGGAACGTCGTCCTCATCGAACAGCGTGACCGCATCGGTGGTGGTGTCGTGCAGCGCGCCGATGAACCAGCAGTCGGCGGGAATGTCGATGTCCTTGGCGCGGAGGCCCTCGCGGACGCGCCGGTCGTTGAGCACGGCTGCCGCGACACGCGCGTTGGCTTCGCCCGTGTGACCGCCGCAGGCGCCGCAATCGAGCCCGGAGGCGTGCGGATTGTTGACCGTCGTGCTGCCGTGGCCGGCCAGTAGCACGAGCCGCGCGAACGGCCCGGTCAGCGACATCGCCTTCAGCACCGCCTCCGCCATCGCGACGCGCTGCACGTCGTCGAAGCCGGTCACGCGCCCGCCGAGTTCGCCGGGCGTCAGTTGCGGCATCACCCGCGAGGCGACCTCCGGATCGAGACCATCTACGACCGGCGACGGCACCGGCCGTGTGACGCCGGCGCTATCGGTCGCGATCTTGGCGGCGAAGCCGAGGCCCGCAGCCTCCACGAAGGAGAACGACGACACGGCCGAGACCTTGAACGACTTCCATGCCTTGGCGGCGCGCCGCCGCAGCAGACGCAGGCCAAGCACCTCAGCCTCCTCGACATCGTCGGCGCCCTTGACGGCCTCGCAGACGGTGAAGGCGGGCTTCAGCAGCACCGGGCACTGCGCGCCGCCTCTGGTGTGGCCAATCGGCACGTATTCGATCGGGAAGCCGAAGAAACCGGCGAAGCCGATGGTCTCGGCTTCCGGATAGGCGGTCTCCAGCGCGCGGCGGAAGATCTCCGAGCGCACGTCGATGCAGAACGCGGCCTGGACCAGCGGCCGGGCCGGCAGCTGCGTGATCGATCGCTGCGCACCATGGGTGGCGAGCTTCGCGACGAGCCTCTCGCGGAACCCGATCTCGTAGGCTTCATGCAGAATGAGATCGATCGCAAGCTCGGGCGTCTCCTCGAGCCGGTGGTCGGCCGGCAGCTTGGCCGCCTCGGCCATCGCCTGCGCCCAGGCCTTCTTGAACGCCTCGTCGGTCCGTGCCTGGAACAGCGCAAAGCCCCAGGCGAGCCGAATGGCCAGCAGTTCCAGCAGAGTATCGTCTCGCCCGCCGTCGAGCTGCGCGTTCCAGCCGATATAGCGCGCATAGGCCGACCAGCCGCCGAGATCGAACAGCGCCCGCACCAGATAGTCCTCGACGGCCCGAGCTGGGATTCCCAGCCGATCCACGATCAGGCCGATCGCCTGCACCGGATCGGCGGGCAGCTCCGCGACGGCTTTCCGGAATCCGGCAAGGCCCATCGCCTCGGGATTGCGATCGTAGGCCGCGAATTTGCGCCAGGCCGCGTAGGGCTTCAGCTTCCGCACCGGGCTCGGCCAGCTCGCCTGCCCCTCGTCGAAATAGGTGGCGCAGAAGGCCGAGATCTCGTCGATCATGAAGGCGACAAGCGAGACGTAGCGGTCGCCCTCGGCGAGCCGGTCGAGCACCTCGGCGACGGTCGCGACCACGGCGGGCGGCGACGACTGCGCGGCCTCGGCAAGAGCCTTGCGCTTGAGCTGTTCGACGTCGAGGCCCATGGATGGATGCGACATGAGAGCCTGCGTCAGCGCGGCATCGTCGATCCGGCCGTCATCGAGCGCCTGCCGGTAATACGCCCGCGGCATCAGCATGCGCGTGCGCACCACGCGCTCGAAGGTGGCGGCGGTCGCCGCGAAGCTCTGGCCGGTGAAGCCGAGGAACGGATTGACCGCGACGAAGTGCTTCAGCGGCCACAGCGGCGCGACCCGCTGACAGGCGCTGTCGATGCGGGCCATGAGCCCGGCATCGGCGGGGGTGTCGAGCGGATCGGCCATGGACATGGCGAGGGCGGCCTGGGTCATCGGAGATCTCGGATCACTGGTTGGACGGGAGACGTGCGGTCGAATGCCTCGGCCCTAAGGTCAGCACGAGACGGTTGGCGAGCGTGTTGAGATAGAGGCCGTTGCGCAGGTGGACGTAGGCCGCGATCCAGAACGGCGCGTCGGCGCGGCGCATCATCTGGTTCTGGAACACGGTGACGGCCGCGAACGACACGACGACGGCGGCCGCGATCAGCATCGGCACGATGCCGTCGACCGGCCGTGCAGCCGGGATGCTGCCCCCGACCAGCCAGGCCATCGCGGCCTGCAGCGCGAAGTAGACGATCGCGACACCGGCCGCGGTGACCGCGGCGCGAGCGACGACGAAGGCGTTCGGCCGCTCGTCGATGGCGTTGGCCATCAGGTGAACGAGCCCCATCAGCAGCACCGAGCCGAGTGCGATCTGCGCCGGGTTGGTGCGCAAGGTCATGCCGAAGGCGAACCCGGTGAGCAGCGCGAGCCCGATCACGGCGACCAGCGCCAGGATCAGCCGTGCCGCGTGCGGCTGGCCGCCGGGGCTCGGTGTCCAGGACGCCCGGGCAAGATCGATGATGCTGCCCGAGGACAGGAAGGCATGCGCCTTGTAGAGCGAGTGCGCCACGATGTGCAGCAGCGCCGCGGAGAAGGCGCCGAGCCCGCATTGCAGCAGCATGAAGCCCATCTGCGCCACCGTCGAATAGGCCAGTTGCACCTTCACCGAGGTCTGCGTCAGCATCACCAGCGAGCCGAACAGCGCGGTGGCGCCGCCGACGATCGCGAGGACGTCGAGCGCGGGCGTGGCCAGCAGCAGCACGTCGCTGAGCCTGAGCACCAGGAAGCCGCCGGCATTGATGATGCCGGCATGCAGCAGCGCCGACACCGGCGTCGGCGTCTCCATCACCTCGATCAGCCAGCCATGCAGCGGCAGCTGGGCGGATTTCAGCATGGCGGTCGCGACGATCAGGAGCGCTGCAATCGTGACGATCGGAGAGCCAACCCCCTCGCCCACCCGGGCGTGGGCGACGAGGCCGGCAATCTCCAGCGTGCCGAACCGGATGTAGAGCAGCAGCGCAGCGAGTGCGAGGCAGGCGTCGCCGAGCCGGCTCGCGACGAACTTCTTGCGCGAGGCGCGGATCGCAGCCGGCCGGGTCTCGTAGAACAACAGCAGCTTGCCGAGCGAAAGGCTCGTCGCGACCCAGGCGGCGAGCAGAAGCACCAGATTGCCCGCGATCAGCAGTGTCAGCACCGCGGCGAGGGTCAGCAGCAGCCAGCGCGTGAACCGGACCTGACCTGGATCGCCGTCGAGATAGTTGCGGCTGTAGCGCACCACGACCATGCCGATGAAGCTGACGAGAACCGAGAGGATGGCGCCGAGCGCGTCGAGCTGAAGCGACAGCCCGAGGCCGTATCCGCCAAGCATCGGCGTCCGCCCTGCCCCGACGACGGCCGCAGCGAGGCTCGCGACCGTCGCGATGCCGAAGGCGATCGCCGCGGCGAGGATCGCGCGGCGAGCAACGTCACGGGCGCTGGCGTGGATGCCCACAAGTGCGGCGACACACAGCGTGAGCGGCGCAAGCGCCGCGAGGCAGGGAATGAGCGGGTTCATGACGGCTCGACAGGTTGATCAAATGAGACGGCTGCCCCCTGCTTTACCGGCCCACGATGCTTCTTAAAATTTCAATGATTGAACCTGATCGTTATAAAATATAGAACGATGCCATGCCGCACCTGAACTACCATCACCTGCGCTATTTCTGGGTCATCGCCAGCGAAGGCAGCATGAGCCGCGCCGCGCAGCGGCTCAACGTCTCGCCCTCCTCTCTCTCGGTACAGATCAAGGCGCTGGAGGCGCAGCTCGGGCAGAAGCTGTTCGAGCGCACCGGCCGCACTCTGCAGCTCACCGAGGCCGGGCGCATCGCGCTCGACTATGCCGGCAGCGTGTTCAAGTCCGGCCATGAGCTGATCGAGACGCTGTCGGGCCTACGGCCGGGACGACAGTTGCTGCGGGTCGGCGCCGCGGCGAACCTGTCGCGCAACTTCCAGATCGCCTTCCTGAAGCCGCTGATCGCGCGGGTCGACGTTGAGCTGATCATCCGCACCGGCCAGTTCGCCGAGCTCCTGGAGCAGCTCGATTCCCACAAGCTCGACCTCGTGCTCGCCAACCATCCGGCAGCGCCGGACATGCGCAGCAGTTTCGAGAACACACTGATCGACGAACAGCGCGTCAGCCTCGTCGGCCGCAAGCCGACCGGGCCCGCGCGATTCCGCTTTCCGCAGGATCTCGCGACGACGCCCGTGATCCTGCCCGGCCGAGGCAGCGCGCTGCGCTCGGCCTTCGATGCGCTAGTCGGATCGGGCGGGATCCGCCCGATCATCGCCGCCGAGGTCGACGACATGGCGATGCTGCGCCTGATGGCCCGCGAGAGCGGCACCGTCACATTGGTGCCGTCGATCGTCGTGATCGACGAGCTGCGCTCCGGCACGCTCGTCGAGCGCGCGCGGCTGAGTGCGCTGAAGGAGCAGTTCTTTGCCGTGAGCCAGCAGCGCCGCTACGCCAATCCGCTCGTCGCCGAGCTGATCGGATCGCGCGCCAGGAAGACCGGTTCACGGCCCGAATGACTGTCGGTGACAGCTTGTCTCGAGAGAGGTTGCAGGCAGCCCGCCTCGGGACGGGTGAGTCCTGCGGACCAACTACCGACTGGGGCCGGGTCGGCAGCGGTTCGATCAGAACATCGCGGGCGGGCTGACATTCACCCCGTGCTGGACCAGCACGAGTGAAGCGACCACGCCGGTCAATGAGAACATGGTCACCAGACCGAAGCCGGAATTGAGCGCATGGGGACCAACCAGCTTCCGCGCAATCTTCATAATCATCAATGTCTCCTCCAGGAATGTCGTTAGTGGACGCCACTAGCGGGACGGCGCGTTACCGGGACGTTTCCAAACTTGGAGAGATCGCCGCGTGGTGAATGCATGCTTGAATGCACAGCAAGCCCGGCATGAAGCCCGATTAACACTGACGGCGGATTCACAAATGCATCGGGACGAGGGAGGCGTCGGCGCTCGAAAAGGTTGAATTTTCTTAACAGCTCGCGCTTGACGGATGATGTCGACGACAAGGGTGGACTACGACCGCGCTCGAGGCATGGTGGTTCGCGTCGCGCCGAGCGATCGCATCTACGCGCGGCGCGCTTAGTTCGACGCTTCTCAGCGGAAGTACATCGCCCCCCGAATGAAGTGTCCGCAGCCGTCAGGCTACCCTCATTCATTCGGCTGGTGACATCCGGTTAGGGACGGATCGCGTCGAAGACGTTCGCCGTCTGCGTCCTGATAGGGTCCTACTTCGCCTCGTTCATCGCCGTCGCTGCGAGCAGCGCCGCCTCGATCGTGTCCCGGGTCTTGTCGAGATGCGCCGTCATGAGCATCACAGCGCGCTCGGTGTCGCGCGCCAGCGCCGCCTCCATCAGTTCGCGATGCTCACGCGCGGCATCGCGGTTGCCCCGATCGGTCTTGCGGGCGAGATCGAGATAGCGCTCGTTGTGTGCAAACAGGAGATCACGCACCCGCATCATCCAGGCGCTGCCACAGGCCTGGGCCAACGCGGCATGGAAATCGGCATGCGCCAGCATCCAGGCCGGCGAGAAGCTGCCGTCATGAGCCGCGATCGGCGTCGCGGCCAGACGGTGATGCGCGGCAACGACCGTGGTCTCCCAGGCAAGATCACCGTTGGCGATGGCGCGGCGCAGGCACTTGGTCTCGATCTCGACGCGCATGTCGGTCAGATCGCGCAGATCGGCCACCGAGACCGGCGCCACGCGGAAGCCGCGCTGCGGCGTCGCCGTCACCAGCCCTTCCGCCGTGAGCCGCGCCAACGCCTCGCGGATCGCCCCCGTGCTGACCGAGAAGGCTGATCCGAGCTCGCTGATCTTCAGCTTCTCCTCCGGACGATAGAGGCCGGCGAGCAGGCTGGCACGCAACTGCTCGTAGACGGTCTGGGTGGCGCTGCCGGACATCGACTCACTTTCGCGGGAATTCACACTAGCAGAGCCAGAAAGTACATTTTCATCAAAAAAATATATTTTAATTGCACGACCCTCAACCTCCCCCTATGCTGAGCGCCAAAACGCCGCCGGCAGCGCGGCCACCAGGGAGGTATCCATGCGAAGCGCCATCGCAGCGGCAGGATTGTTCGTCGTCGCGTCCGTCCTCGCCGCGCCCGTGCGGGCGGAGGATCAGCCGGGCATCACCGCCGGCGAGATCCGCATTGGACAGACCATGCCCTACAGCGGGCCCGTGTCCGCCTTCGGCATCCTCGGCAAAGGCGAGGTGGCCTATTTCAAGATGGTCAACGACCGCGGCGGCATTAACGGCCGCAAGGTCAACCTGATCTCGCTGGACGACGGCTACGTGCCGCCCAAGACCGTGGAGCAGACGCGACGGCTGGTCGAGAGCGACGAGGTGTCGTTCATCTTCTCGACCATGGGCACCGCGCACAACACTGCGATCGCCAAGTATCTCCAGGGCAAGAAGGTGCCGCAGCTGTTCGTGGCCTCGGGCGCCTCGAAGTTCGGTGATCCCCAGCAATTTCCGCTGGCCTTGATGGGGGTGATGGCGCCGTTCCGCAACGAGGCCCGGATGTATGCGCGCTACGCTCTGCAGAAGAAGCCGGATGCGACCTTTGCCATTCTCGCGCAGAATGACGATTTTGGCCGCGACTATCTCGCCGGGCTGAAGGACGTGCTGGGCGAGCGCTTCGACAGCGCGGTGACCGTCGCAAGCTACGAGTCGACCGATCCGACCATCGACTCGCAGATCGTGAAGCTGAAATCGACCGGCGCCGATGCGCTGATCATTGCCGCGACGCCGAAATTCGCCGCGCAGGCGATCCGCAAGACCCATGAGATCAACTGGCGCCCGCTGACGTTCCTGAGCAACGTCTCGGTGTGGATGTCGTCGGTGATGGAGCCGGCCGGCCTCGAGGCCGGCACCGGCATCATCTCGACGGCTTACGTGAAGGACCCGCTCGATCCGGCCTGGGCGGACGATGCCGGCGTCAAGGGCTGGCGCGACTACATGGCCAAATACGTGCCCGACGGCGACATCCGTGATTCCAACTACGTCAACGGCTACAACAACGGCATGGTGCTGGAGCACGTGCTGAAGGCCGCCGGCAACGATCTGTCGCGCGAGAACATTTTGCGGCAAGCGCTGTCGATCAAGGATCTGGAGCTGCCGATGCTGCTGCCGGGCATCAAGGTCAGCACCAGCGAGAGCGACCACCTCCCGGTCGAGCAGGTGCAGTTCATGCGCTTCACCGGCAAGCAGTGGGAGCGGTTCGGCGAGGTGCTGTCGACCAAGTAGCGGCGGCTGCTCCGTGGATCGTCGGCGCGGCTCCGCGCTGACGACGGGTGCATGCATGGGCTGGCACGGTATTGGAGGACGGCGCCTCTCTCTCGCCACGTAAACAAAATCGCAACAGTCGCCTGCGATGTTTCGTCGCAGGTCAACCGAATTCGCAATCGGCGTCCGATACATCCACATGTGGTCCCGCGCGCGACGGCGTCCCCCTCTGCTCACGACCGGGGAGCGGGCGGAGCTCGTGCCCGGTTCTCACTGCAGGTCTCCTTGAAGCAGTCGCGGAGATGATCGCCGCAGGGAAGCGCCAACAAGGAAAAGAATACAGGTCCTCACCGCCCCAACGGGATCTTTTGAGGAAGAGCATGACGGATATCAGCCGACCAGCGAGCCGGGCGATCGCCGCCATCGCGCGCTTCTCCCGCGACAGCAAGGCCAATATCGCGGTCACATTCGCGCTGGCGCTGTTGCCGATTCTCACGGCGATCGGATGCGCGACCGACTACTCCATGGCCATGCGCATGAAGATCAGGCTCCAGTCTGCGGCCGATGCCGCGAGCATCGCCTCGATCTCGGTCAACTCGGCAGGCTATGCAGCGGCGATGGCGATGACGTCGGACGGAACCGTTACCGCCGGGGTCTCCGAGGCGGACAACATCTTCAAGGGCAACGCCTCTACCTTTCAAGGCTACACATTGACGTCTGAGACCAGCACCGTCACCAAGAGTGGGTCCACACTGACGTCGCAGGTGCAATTCACCGCCAACGTGCCGGCCACGTTCCTGACGGTGATCGGCTATCAGAATCTGACGGTCAGCGGCCAATCGTCCTCCTCCGTCACCCTGCCGCTCTATCTCGACTTCTACTTGACGCTGGACGTCTCCGGCTCGATGGGCCTGCCGTCGACATCGGCCGAAGCGCAGCGCATGCAGGCGATCAGCCCGGACAACTACCGGCAATACCCCACGGGGTGCACGCTGGCGTGCCACTTCTCGCCGCAGAACAGCGCGTGCACCGATACGGGGACCCAGGGATATCCTACCAACAACTATTGCCTGGGCTATGCGATCTCGCGCGTCAGCCAGAGCGGCTACAAGAGCCTGCTGACCACCAACAAGAACAACCCCAAGGGCGTTCAACTGCCGTCGTCGATCGTGTCCGGCCTGCCGAACTCGCTGTACAAGAACCTGGCGACCGTTGCGAACTGTCCGACCGACGGGACGGATTCTTGCATCCAGCTGCGGCTGGATGCGGTGGGCTATGCCGTGAACCAGCTGTTCGTCACTGCGAACAACACCAAGAAGGTCAGCAACCAGTTCCGGATCGGTCTCTATCCCTTCATTCGCTATCTCTATTCCTACTTCCCGCTCACCAGCAGCATCAACGGCTCGACGTCGGATTCGACCACCATCAACTATGCAGCCGCCAACCTCGCGACCCTGCTCGACACCAACACCAACGCATTTCTGGGCTCGGGCGGCACGCACATCGACACGGCCCTCTCCAGCGTCAACAACCTGATCGTCAGTGTCGGCAACGGCAGCGCTTCGACCAACACCCTGCCCTACGTATTCCTGGTCACCGACGGCGCACAGGACCCGCAGGTCAAGGGCGTCCCCAATGGCTCATGGTCAGGCAGCAACCATGCCACCGTGATCGATCCGAACACCTCCTGCACACCGCTGAAGAACCGCGGCATCATCATTTCCGTGCTCTACATACCCTACCAGGTGATCAATCCGGTGAACGCATCCTTCGCCGGTGACGAAGACGACTATGCCAACAGCAACATTCCTTCGATTCCGCCGAGCCTGAAGGCCTGCGCCTCGCCAGGATTCTTCTATACTGCGAACACGCCCGCCGACATCACGTCGGCGCTGAACGCGATGTTCAATCATGCGGTGTCCGAGGCGCATCTGACGAGATAGAGCATCGCCAGGCCCGGGCTCGGCCGGTTGGACTTTCGGCGGCGAAGGCGTAGACATCTGCCGTCGTCCCCAGGAGAACCGCGGCGCCGATGTCCGAGACTGAACCGCTCACGCTGAAATTCCGCTGTCCGAAGGAGCTCGAAGGCCTGATCCCGCAACCGGTGCCGGCGCCGATGGGCGTTCCCGACTGGGTCAAGACGATGCCGGCCACCGCGTTCAGCGCGCTCAACCAGGCCGAGGAGCAGACCGTCAAGCGCTGCCCGCCCTTCATCGACGCGATGACGACGGGCTTCCTCATTCCGCTGATCTGCGATCTCGCGGTCGAGGACGGCGGCATCAGCTGGGACAACGAGCTGCCGCCGGGCGGTGCGATCGATTTTCCGCGCTCGCCGATCAGCTTTCACGACGTCGCCCAGGTCACGGGATCGCCGCTGTTCGAGGCCGACCGCTTCCTGCTCAAGTTTCACAATCTCTGGACGATCGAAGCGCCGGAGGGCTGGGCATTGCTGTTCACGCATCCGCTCAACCGCTTCGACCTGCCCTTCACCACCTTGACCGGACTGGTCGACAGCGACCGCTTTCACGACTCGTTCGTGCACTTCCCGGCGCACTGGCATGACACGGCGTTCCGCGGCCTGATCCCGAGAGGAACGCCGGTCGCGCAATGCATTCCGGTGAAGCGGCAGGCATGGGCGATGCAGACCGCGGCCTTTACCGAAGAGGAGATCGCCGAGATCCACGAGGTGCGCGATGCGCTGAAGCGCGAGACCGGCGTCTATCGCAAGCGGTTCAGGGCTTAGCTGTCGCAGCGCCGTCGATCTGCAGGAATCTGGCAGCGTCGCTCGGACGGAAGAAGAAACGGCCGTGCGAGGTGACGGCGAGCGTGTAGGCCGCGCGGGTCAGCAGATGCGGCCGGCCGCGCACCGCCGTGCGCAGCGCAGCCTGGGCGCCATCGCGATCCCCCATCTCGGCGAGACACATCGCGAGATTGGCGCGGGTCTGCGTGTCCTCCGGCCGCAGCCCGAGCGCATGGCGGTAGGTGCCTGCGGCCTCGGCATAGTCGCCGTCGAGGAACTGCACCCAGGCGAGCTCGATCAGGATGTCGGGCCGTCCCGGCGCGGCCTCGCGCGCCGCCAGCAGGTGCGTGCGGGCACGAACGCGGTC
Organism: Bradyrhizobium sp. HKCCYLRH2047; assembly: GCF_051168175.1. Taxonomy (NCBI): domain Bacteria; kingdom Pseudomonadati; phylum Pseudomonadota; class Alphaproteobacteria; order Hyphomicrobiales; family Nitrobacteraceae; genus Bradyrhizobium; species Bradyrhizobium sp. HKCCYLRH2047. Next base: position 745,368 of record NZ_JBNPUM010000002.1, on the reverse strand, counting down.
ATTGGCCTGAAGAGAGAGGCGTCCAAGATCGAGCTGGAGGTCGACGCTGTCGGGTGACAGCGTCAGCGCCTCCTCGATCACGGCGATGGCTTCACCGAGCTGCCCCGACTTGGCAAGCCGCCCCGCCAGTTCCTGGAACGCCGGCAGAAACGGCGGCCGCCGCGCCGCGGTCTTGCGCAGCTGCGCGATGCCGTCGGCGGCGCGTCGTGCCTCGCACAAGGCGGCGCCGAGCAGCGTCTCGAGTTCCGGATCGCTGCCGCGGAGCACAGCCTTCTCCAGCGGCACGAGCGCCTCGTTTGCGCGGTGCTGGCCCAGCAGCGCATGGGCATGAACGAGCAGCGCGGCACGATCGGTCCTGGCCGTGCGCAGGATCGAGGCGGCGATCTGCTCGGCGCGGGCGAACTGCCGCGCACGCAGCGCGTGGATCGCCTCCTGCAGCGCCTGCGCCTGCTGATTTTTCCGCCGTTCACTCACGTCTGCCGCCAAGCTCCGAGGAGGACGTCGATTCTAGCTAGCCCGCCCGCCCAGGGGTGTCCAGCAAACGGGCGCGACGGCTCAGCCGAACAGCGGTGTGCCCGGCACGAAGGCATCGAACGCGGCCCAGAACTGCGAGCGGTAGCGGTCCTGCTCCTGCAGGATCTCGTGCTTGGCGCCGGCGATCACGAGATGCGAGCCGGCGCGCAGATGATAGGCGAACTCCTCGATCGCCGCCGTCGACACCACGGTGTCGCTGGAGGCCGCCAGCATCAGGATCGGCTGGCGGATCTGCGACGGATAGCTCATGCCGCGGAAGGTCATCATCGCGGAGAACGCCGCGTCGGCCCAGGCGACCGTGGGCGAGGCGATGCCGAGCGTCGGATCTTCTTCGAGGATCGCGGCGTTGCGGGCATAGCGGACCGGATCGGAGGTCAGCGGATTGTTGACGAATGGCGCCAGCCCGCTGATCTCGTCGTTGCCGCCCGGCACGTAGCGGCCGCCCTGTCCGGCGATGCGCATCGCCCGCAGCAACAGCCGCGCCGGCAGCGCGGTGCGGCTGCCCGGAAGGTCGATCATCGGCGCCGACAGCACGATGCGATCGAACCAGCGCTTGCCGGCATGGGCGAGCCGCAGCAGCACCGTGCCGCCCATCGAATGCGCCAGCGCGAAATAAGGCGGCGGGCAGTCCGGCAGCACGACTTGCGTGACGAAGGTCTCCACGTCGGTCTCGTAGTCGGAGAACGAACGCACATAGCCCTTGCGGGAATCGCGCAGGCGCCGCGACGAATGGCCCTGGCCGCGCCAGTCGATGATGGCGACGGCAAAGCCGCGATCGCGCAGATCGCGCACCGTCTCGAAATACTTCTCGATCATCTCGCTGCGGCCGGTGAACACGCACACCGTGCCCTTGCGCCCGGCCGGCGGCGCCCAGCGCGCAAAGCGCAGTTCGGCGCCATCAGGGGTCTTGATGGTGCCGGCAGTGACGTTTTCGGGAACGGGATTGGCGGGAATCGAGACGAGCGTCATGAGGCGCCCATCGAATAGGTGAAAGGCAGCGGGAATCAAGGGGTGGAACGGCAAAAAGAGCAGGTCCCGAACGCCCTTGAACGTCGAAACGCCTGCCCTACATCGAGATCGTGCAGGCCGCATCAGGCTGCACGACAGCCCGGCCCGATGGCGGGCGGGTTTGCCCAATAGTCGCTCAATGGAGGACTTTGACCATGCGTACCTACGACCTCACCCCCTTCTATCGTTCCACCGTCGGTTTCGACCGTCTGTTCTCGATGCTCGATCAGGCCACCGCCGAGCCCACCCCCGGCTATCCGCCCTACAATATCGAGCGCACCGGTGAGAACGCCTACCGCATCACCGTCGCCGTCTCCGGCTTTGGCAAGGATGAGCTCTCCCTCGTCGCGAAGGAAAACACGCTGACGATCAAGGGCGAGAAAGCCGCCAACGAGAACGGCAAGAAGGCTGAGGTGCTGTATCGCGGCATCGCCGCCCGGGCCTTCGAGCGCTCGTTCCAGCTCGCCGACCACGTGGTGGTGAAGAACGCCAGCCTCGAAAACGGCCTGCTCCATGTCGACCTCGTGCGCGAGATTCCGGAAGCGAAGAAGCCCCGTTCGATTCCGATCTCCACATCAGCGCAAGGCTCCGAGCAGCCGGTGATCGAGGGATCGGCCGAGAAGGCCGCCGCGTAACCGGCACACAGACTTGAGAATGCGAACGCCCCGGGCAGCCGGGGCGTTTTTTTGTGCGTTGCTGCAGTGCAATCAAACGATCGTGACGGGCGGTAACGGCCTGCACCCGGCCAGCGAAGACGCCAGTGATGACCTCACTCACCCGAGCCACTGGAGCCTCAACGATGAACGTCGTTCGCACCCTCACTTTCGTCGCCGCCCTGACGGCATTGGCCGGCCCTGCTCTGGCGCAGCCCGCGCCGCCGCCCAAGGTCCACAACGTCGTGCTGGTGCACGGCGCCTGGGCCGACGGCTCGAGCTGGGCCAAGGTCATCGCCTATCTGCAGGCGGCCGGCCTCAAGGTCACGGCCGTGCAGAACCCGCTGACCTCGCTGGCGGACTCCGCGGCCGCCACCCGCCGCGCCCTGGCCGAGCAGGATGGGCCGGCCGTGCTGGTCGGCCATTCCTGGGGCGGCACGGTCGTGAGCGAGGTCGGCACCGATCCGAAGGTCAGCGCGCTGGTCTATGTCGCCGCCCGCGCCCCCGATGCGGGCGAGGATTTCGTCAAGCTCGCCGGGCAATATCCGACGCCGCCGGCACGCGCCGGCATCGTCGACCATGACGGCGAGACCAAGCTCAACGAGGACGCCTTCCTGAAGGACTTCGCCAACGGCGTCGATGCGACGACGGCGAAGGAGCTCTATGCGGTGCAGTGGCCGACGGCGGCGACGATCTTCGGCAACCGCACCACCCAGGCGGCGTGGCATGACAAGCCGTCATTCTATGCAGTGTCGAAGCAGGACAAGACCATCGATCCGGATTTCGAGCGCTTCCTGGCCCACCGCATGAAGGCGACCACGATCGAGCTCGACGCCGGGCACCTGTCGCTGGTGTCGCATCCGAAGAAGATCGCTGATCTGATCCTGAAGGCCGCCGGTCAGCACGAGTAGTGCGACCGATGGTGCTGGGGTCTCATCGGCTGCTCCAAACGACCTGTCATGCCCGCGAAAGCGGGCATCCAGCACGCAGCGGCGGTCGTGAATGACCAAGTTGCCGGTGTTGACTGGATCGCCCGGTCGAGCCGGGCGATGAGGTCGTTGGTGGTGGCAAGAGGCCGGGCAGACCGTCTGACCGCCTCTATTCCAAACCCTGTACAGCCGGCATCTTTGCCGTCGGCAGGATCGGGGGCACCGGCTTCGCCGTGGGCACCGCGATGGAGCCAGTCGTCTGCGGCGTGGCTGTAGCCGCGGCCGATTGCACGGGCTTCGGCTCTGAGGGTTTTGCATCTGAAGCCTTGGCCTCGGAAGCCTTGGCCTCTGAAGACTTGGCCTCAGATGTGTTGGCGTTCGAAGCCTTGGCCTCGGCCGGCCTGATGTCCGCGGGGCTGGGCGCGACCGGCTTGACCGCCTCGGCCGGCTTCGGATTGAGCGCTGCGGTCTGCGGTGCCGGTGCACTCGGCCGCGCGGCAGGCGTCGGCACTTTCGGCTGGATCGGCACCGCAGTGGCAACGCGCGGCGCAGCCGGCATCGGCGGCACCAGGCGCGGATCGGCCCGGATCACGCTCGGCGGCGGCAGGCGGTCGAGGCCACCGCGCGGGGCGGGCTCATAGCGCATCCGCTCGTACTCCTCGCCCCATTGGAACGCCGGCACGAAGCGGATGATGCGGCCGGAGCGGGCATCGACCACGAGCTTGCCGTCCTCGCCCTGGCGATCGAGCACCGCCACGATCCAGACATTGCCGCGCTGGCGCGGCGCGCCGAGCGGCGAGAAACCGTTGTCGCGCAGAATGGCATAGACCTCATGCACCGGCAGGAACGCGGGCGCATAGCCATAGTCCTGCTGATAGCCCTCTCCGTAATTGTCCTGGCGGTAGACCGGCGCCGGCGGCACATAGCGCTCGTCGCGGTAGCCGTAATCGGGGCCCGGCCGGTAGCCGTAACGCGGCGGCGGCGCGGGCACGACGGCCGGCGGCGGCAGATCCGAATAAGGCGCATCGAAATCGGAGACCGCCGTGTAGGGCGCACGGACGCCCAGTGGCGGCAACGGCTCGGCCTGCGCGGCGGCGAACGTCGCGATCAACCCGGCTGAGACGACTCCAACTAGCAACTTCATGGCTCAAAGCTCCTGCATGCCCCCGCACGTGAAGCTGTTCGCTTCTTCTCAAGTGCGGCGGAAGGTCTGCCGTGATTCCGGCGGTCCTGGGTCGGCGAAGGGGCGGGATCGGGGCGTTAGGTTTCAAAATCGAGCGCAGCGCGTGATCGCCCGATCGGGCTGGGTCGTTCGGTCAGTGGCAGAAACGGAAGATTTGCCGGGGAATGCCCGCGTTGCCGGGCGCGCGCCGCAGGACTCCGCAGTGCTTGTGTGATAGGTTAAAGTTTGGCATCTTGCGGTTTAGGACAGAAATGCTGTCTAAAATTTCGTTGCAAAGGTGACCGAGACTTTGCAATGATGTTACGGCGCCTGAGGGCGCTGCGACATGAACAGGCCGCGGTCGTCCAGCGGGGACATGGTCCCCCGGCGGCTGGCCTGAATTCTGCAAATGCGGCTCGCTGAAAAAGGACGAGCGTTGGCTTCGGAGAGGGGCCGCGCAGCGCCCGGGGTGCGCCGGACTGTGTACCGGACTGTGGTGAAGGCCCTGACCAATAATTGATGGGGACGGATATGAGCGGATCGAAGGTCGAGCACGGAATTTTGGGCGGCGCGGTGCTGGCTGTGGATTCGCACGAGAAACCGGCCGAGATCACCCGCGAGTTGCATACGTGGCGTCCTGAAGCCGAGGGTCTGTACGATCCGAGCCAGGAGAAGGATTCCTGCGGCGTCGGCTTCATCGCCAACATCAAGGGCCAGAAGTCGCATCAGATCGTCGCGGACGCGCTCAGCATCCTCTGCAATCTGGAGCACCGCGGCGCCGTCGGCGCCGACCCGCGCTTCGGCGATGGCGCCGGCATCCTGGTGCAGATCCCGCACGCCTTCTTCTCGCGCAAGGCGAAGGAGCTCGGTTTCACGCTGCCGGCCCCCGGCGAATACGCCATCGGTGCGCTGTTCATGCCGCGCGACGAAGCCTGGCGGAACGTCATCAAGAGCATCATCGCCGACCAGATCGAGGACGAGGGCCTGGTGCTGCTCGGCTGGCGCGACGTGCCGACCGACAACTCCTCGCTGGGCGTGACGGTCAAGCCGACCGAGCCGCGCAGCATGCAGGTGTTCATCGGCCGCAACGGCGCCGCCAAGACCGAGGACGAGTTCGAGCGCAGGCTCTACATCCTCCGCAAGTCGATCTCGCAGGCGATCTATCAGCGCCGCGACCGCGGCATGTCGGGCTACTACCCGTGCTCGATGTCGTGCCGGACCGTGATCTACAAGGGCATGTTCCTGGCCGACCAGCTCGGCAAGTACTACGCCGACCTGCACGAGCCGGACTTCGAGAGCGCGCTGGCGCTGGTGCATCAGCGCTTCTCGACCAACACCTTCCCGACCTGGTCGCTGGCGCACCCCTACCGCATGATCGCGCATAACGGCGAGATCAACACCCTGCGCGGCAACGTCAACTGGATGGCGGCGCGGCAGGCGTCGGTGTCGTCGGAGCTGTTCGGCAAGGACATCAGCCGGCTCTGGCCGATCTCCTATGAGGGCCAGTCGGACACCGCCTGCTTCGACAACGCGCTCGAGTTCCTGGTGCAGGGCGGCTACTCGCTGCCACACGCGGTCATGATGATGATCCCGGAGGCGTGGGCCGGCAATCCGCTGATGAGCGAGGAGCGCCGCTCGTTCTACGAATATCACGCCGCCCTGATGGAGCCGTGGGACGGCCCGGCCGCGATCGCCTTCACCGACGGCCGCCAGATCGGCGCCACGCTCGACCGCAACGGCCTGCGGCCGGCGCGCTATCTCGTCACCAAGGACGACCGCATCGTAATGGCGTCCGAGATGGGCGTGCTGAAGATCCCGGAGGACCAGATCGTCACCAAGTGGCGGCTGCAGCCCGGCAAGATGCTGCTCGTCGATCTCGAGCAGGGCCGCCTGATCCCGGACGACGAGATCAAGGCGCAGCTCGCCGCCAGCCATCCCTACACCGAGTGGCTCGGCCGCACGCAGATCCAGGTCGAGAAGTTGCCGGATGCGCCGACCACGGGCGCGCGCACCAACCTGCCGCTCTTGGACCGGCAGCAGGCGTTCGGCTACAGCCAGGAAGACATCGCGATCCTGATGACGCCGATGGCCGCCACCGGCGAGGAGGCCACGGGCTCGATGGGCAACGACACGCCGATCTCGGCGCTGTCGGACAAGCCGAAGCTGCTCTTCACCTACTTCAAGCAGAACTTCGCACAGGTCACCAACCCGCCGATCGATCCGATCCGCGAGGAGCTGGTGATGAGCCTGGTCTCGATCATCGGCCCGCGACCGAACCTGTTCGACCTCGAGGGTGTCGCCTCGACCAAGCGGCTCGAGGTGCATCAGCCGATCCTGACCGATGCGGACCTGGAGAAGATCCGCTCGATCTCTGAGGTCTCCGACAGCCACTTCGTCTCACGCACGCTGGACACCACCTTCGATGCGAGCCTGGGCGCGGCCGGCTTCGAGCAGGTGCTCGACGATCTCTGCGGCCGCGCCGAAGCCGCGGTGCGCGAGGGCGTCAACATCATCATCCTGTCCGACCGCATGGTCTCGGCCGACCGGATTCCGATCCCGTCGCTGCTCGCCTGCGCCGCCGTGCATCATCACCTGATCCGCACCGGCCTGCGCACGTCGGTCGGCCTCGTCGTCGAGAGCGGCGAGCCGCGGGAGGTGCATCACTTCGCCTGTCTGGCCGGCTACGGCGCAGAGGCGATCAATCCGTATCTCGCCTTCGAGACCATCATCGCGCTCAAGGACAAGCTGCCGGGCGCGCTGAGCGACTACGAGGTCGTCAAGCGCTACATCAAGTCGATCGGCAAGGGCCTGCTCAAGGTCATGTCGAAGATGGGCATCTCGACCTATCAGTCCTACTGCGGCGCGCAGATCTTCGACGCGGTCGGCCTTCGCGCCGAGTTCGTGCAGAAGTTCTTCGCCGGCACCCACACCCGCATCGAGGGCGTCGGCCTCGCCGAGATCGCCGAGGAGACCACGCGCCGTCACCGCGACGCGTTCGGCGATGCGCTGGTCTACAAGTCGGCGCTCGATGTCGGCGGCGAATATGCCTACCGCACCCGCGGCGAGGACCATGCGTGGACGGCAGAGTCGGTTGCGACCTTGCAGCACGCCGTGCGCGGCAACTCCAGGGAGCGCTACCAGGCGTTCGCCAAGCTGCTCAACGAGCAGTCGGAGCGGCTGCTGACCCTGCGCGGCCTGTTCCGGATCAAGTCGGCCGAGGACGACAAGCGCAAGCCGGTTCCGCTCGACGAGGTCGAGCCGGCGAAGGAGATCGTCAAGCGCTTCGCCACGGGCGCGATGAGCTTCGGCTCGATCTCGCGCGAGGCGCATACGACGCTCGCGATCGCCATGAACCGGATCGGCGGCAAGTCGAACACCGGCGAAGGCGGCGAGGAGGCCGACCGCTTCAAGCCGCTGCCGAACGGCGATTCCATGCGCTCGGCGATCAAGCAGGTCGCCTCGGGCCGGTTCGGCGTGACGACGGAGTACCTCGTCAACTCCGACATGATGCAGATCAAGATGGCGCAGGGTGCCAAGCCCGGCGAAGGCGGTCAGCTGCCCGGCCACAAGGTCGACGCCACCATCGCCAAGGTGCGCCACTCGACCCCGGGCGTCGGCCTGATCTCGCCGCCGCCGCATCACGACATCTACTCGATCGAGGATCTCGCGCAGCTGATCTACGACCTGAAGAACGTCAATCCCGACGGTCAGGTGTCGGTCAAGCTCGTCTCGGAGGTCGGCGTCGGCACGGTTGCGGCCGGCGTCGCCAAGGCGCGCGCCGACCACGTCACGATCGCGGGCTTCGAGGGCGGCACCGGTGCTTCTCCCCTCACCTCGATCAAGCATGCGGGATCGCCATGGGAGATCGGCTTGGCCGAGACGCATCAGACGCTGGTGCGCGAGCGGCTGCGCAGCCGCATCGTGGTCCAGGTCGACGGCGGTTTCCGCACCGGCCGCGACGTCGTCATCGGCGCACTCCTTGGCGCCGACGAGTTCGGCTTCGCCACCGCGCCGTTGATCGCGGCCGGTTGCATCATGATGCGCAAGTGCCACCTCAACACCTGTCCCGTGGGCGTCGCCACCCAGGACCCGGTGCTGCGCAAGCGCTTCACAGGCCAGCCCGAGCACGTCATCAACTTCTTCTTCTTCGTCGCCGAGGAAGTCCGCGAGATCATGGCCGCTCTGGGCTACCGCTCGTTCAACGAGATGGTCGGCCAGACCCAGATGCTCGACCAGTCCCGCCTGGTGGCGCATTGGAAGGCCAAGGGCCTCGACTTCTCCAAGCTGTTCGTCAAGCAGAAGGCGGAGCCGGGCCAGAAGGTCTATCACGCCGAGAAGCAGGACCATCACCTCGACGCCGTGCTCGACCGCAAGCTGATCGAGCAGGCCAAGCCCGCGCTCGACCGCGGCGCGCCGGTCAAGATCGAGGCCGAGATCAACAACACCGACCGTTCGGCGGGCGCGATGCTCTCCGGCGCGGTGGCGAAGATCTACGGCCATGCCGGCCTGCCGCAGGACACCATCCATGTCAGCCTGAAGGGCACCGCCGGCCAGGCGTTCGGCGCGTGGCTCGCCAACGGCGTCACCTTCGAGCTCGAAGGCGAAGGCAACGACTATGTCGGCAAGGGCCTGTCGGGCGGCCGCATCATCGTCAAGCCGCCGCGCAACTCCGGCATTGTGCCGGAGGAGTCGATCATCGTCGGCAACACCGTGATGTACGGCGCCATCTCCGGCGAGTGCTTCTTCCGCGGCATCGCCGGCGAGCGCTTCGCGGTGCGCAACTCGGGCGCGGTCGCCGTGGTCGAGGGCGCGGGTGATCATTGCTGCGAATACATGACCGGCGGCATCGTCGTCGTGCTCGGCAAGACCGGGCGCAACTTCGCGGCCGGCATGTCCGGCGGCGTCGCCTATGTGCTCGACGAGGCCGGCGACTTCGACAAGCATTGCAACATGGCGATGGTCGAGCTCGAGCCGGTGCTGTCGGAGGAGATGATCGCGGAAGCCTCCTATCACCAGATGGGCGATCTTGAGGCGCATGGCCGGGTCGACGTGTTCAAGAACCTGCTGGCGTCCGACATCGAACGCCTGCACATCCTGATCTCGCGTCACGCCAAGGCCACCGGCTCGAAGCGCGCCGCAGAAATCCTGGCGAACTGGAAGGACTATGCGCCGAAGTTCCGCAAGGTGATGCCGGTCGAGTACCGCCGCGCCCTGAAGGAAATGGCGGCCAACGCCGACGCCGAGCCGAAGATCGCGATCGGGGCTTGATATCTCTCCTCATGGTGAGGAGGCGCGTAGCGCCGTCTCGAACCATGAGGCCGAGAGCGGGGCCTCACCCTTCGAGACGCGGCGAAGACGCCGCTCCTCAGCGGTGAGGAGAAAATAGGAGCAAACCCTCATGGTGAGGAGGTGCGCAGCACCTTCTCGAACCATGAGGCCGAGAGCGGGGCCTCACCCTTCGAGACGCGGCGAAGACGCCGCTCCTCAGGGTGAGGAGAAGTAGGAGCAAACCCTCATGGTGAGGAGGCGCGAAAGCGCCGTCTCGAACCATGAGGCCCGAGCAGTCAGGGACGTCGTAGGTCATGGGCAAGGTCACAGGTTTTCTCGAAATCGAGCGGCACGATCGCAAGTACGCGCCGGTTGCCGAGCGTCTGAAGAACTTCAACGAGTTCGTGGTGCCGCTCTCCGAGAAGGAGCTGCGCGACCAGGCGGCGCGCTGCATGAATTGCGGCATCCCCTACTGCCACGGCACGGGCTCGGCCGCGCCGGGCACCACCGGCTGCCCGGTCAACAACCAGATCCCGGACTGGAACGACCTCGTCTACAACGGCAACTGGGAAGAGGCGTCGCGCAACCTGCACTCGACCAACAACTTCCCGGAGTTCACCGGCCGCATCTGCCCTGCCCCGTGCGAGGCGTCGTGCACCTTGAACATCGACGACAACCCGGTGACCATCAAGACGATCGAATGCGCCATCGTCGACAAGGCCTGGGAGAATGGCTGGCTGAAGCCGGAGCCGGCCTCCGTCAAGACCGGCAAGAAGGTCGCGGTCGTCGGCGCGGGTCCGGCCGGTCTCGCAGCCGCGCAGCAGCTGGCGCGCGCCGGACACGAGGTGCATGTCTATGAGAAGCACGCCAAGGCCGGCGGTCTGCTGCGCTACGGCATTCCCGACTTCAAGATGGAGAAGGGTATCATCGACCGCCGCATCGCGCAGATGGAAGGCGAAGGCGTCGTCTTCCACTACGGCGTCAATGTCGGCGGCAAGGATGGCCTCGATGCCAAGACGCTGCTGAAGGATTACGACGCCGTGGCGCTGACCGGCGGCGCGGAAGCCCCGCGCGACCTGCCGATCCCCGGCCGCGATCTCGCCGGCATTCATTACGCGATGGACTTCCTGCCGCAGCAGAACCGCCGCGTCGGCAACGAGCCGGTGAATGCGACCGAGATCCTCGCCGGCGGCAAGCATGTCGTCGTGATCGGCGGCGGCGACACCGGCAGCGACTGCATCGGCACCTCGCTGCGCCAGGGCGCGCTCTCCGTGACCCAGCTCGAGATCATGCCGGCCCCGCCGGAGCGCGAGGACAAGGCGCTGACCTGGCCGAACTGGCCGCTGAAGATGCGGACATCGTCGAGCCAGGCCGAGGGCGCGATGCGCGAGTTCGCGGTGCTGACGCAGAAGTTCGAGGGTGAGAACGGCGCGGTCAAGAAGATGCACTGCGTCCGCGTCGACGCCCAGTTCAAGCCGATCCCGGGCACCGAGTTCGAGCTCGCAGCCGACCTCGTGCTGCTGGCGATGGGCTTCGTGCATCCGGTGCACGAGGGCCTGCTCAAGAGCCTTGGCGTCGACCTCGACCCGCGCGGCAACGTCAAGGCCAACCTGACCGACTACCAGACCTCGCTGCCGAAGGTCTTCTCCGCCGGCGACATGCGGCGCGGCCAGTCCCTGGTGGTCTGGGCGATCCGCGAGGGCCGCTTGTGCGCCCAGGCCGTCGACAAGTTCCTTATGGGCAAGACCGAGCTGCCGCGCTGAGCGCGGAGTGTAGTGGACGTGCTGTAGATCAGCCTTAGCCCGACTGCCCACCCCGACGCCGGTGCGCTCCCCTCCCCCTTGCGGGGAGGGGTCGGGGGTGGGGGTCACCGGGCGCCGAACAGCGTTGGATCCGCCGGCGCTTCAACATGCCCAAGAACATGCCGAAGAACATGCCCAAGGCAGTCACCGCTTTCGTCGCCCTCTTCTTCTGAAGTCAGCTATGAGCTTCCGTCATTGCGAGGAGCAAAGCGACGAAGCAATCCAGAGCCGCGCAACCGACTCTGGATTGCTTCGCTGCGCTCGCAATGACGCGGTGAGACTATCGAGCTCAGCATGCGCCCTACTCACGGATAGAGAATTCAGCTCTCATCAGATCGAACGTGACTCGGGGACCCCCACCCCCGATCCCTCCCCGCAAGGGGGAGGGGAGCGCACCGATTGCGTCGCTTGCAGCTCCAATCCAATTTGCAGCATTCATTGCACGGACAACAAAAAAAGGGATGGGGGCTTCCTCGACGAGAGTCTCCGCTCGGCCTGAAGTGGCAGGTCAGGCCGTGGTCTCATGATCGATCGGATGAGCGTCGAAGCGTCAGGGTCGACGTTGCAACCGTGAAGCCCCCACCCGTCCTGGCCGTGAGGCCAGCTCGGATGAGCCGCGGTGCGCGGCTCCGATGTCAGGAAGGATGCGGCCGTGTTCGGTGAGGGCAGCCCTGCTCGGACACACTCGGCAGGATTGATCGCGTCGCGTGCATCACGATGTCAGTCATGCTGGACGATCCCCATTGTTCGACGGCTGGCAGCCGCGAGCCCCTCAGGTTCCCGCAACCTAAGGGTGCGACTCTTAACATAAACACAATGAGAGGGCCGGCATTCCCGTCAAATTCCGCACGACACGCGAAAAAGTTCCGCAGCGACTCGTGCTCGCATGCGCGGCCGCAACGCACGTTCGATCACAGAACACCGCGTGCAACCTGCAACGCGATCAGCTCGACGTCCGCACCCAGATGTCTTCGACCGGCACCGGGGGCGTCACACGGAAGATGTCGTCGATGAGACGGCCAAGCTCGCCGGCGCTCTCGATGATCCGCTCCTCGATCACCTCGCCATCGCGCGCCTGCCGCTGATAGCGGCGGCTGACCAGCTTGTGCCGCACACGAGGCTCGACACGCTCCATCATCAGCGTATGCGTGGCCGGCACGTTCGGGCTGGTCGAGGTGTACCAGTTGCCGAGCACGTAGTCGGCATGGATCTGCGGCGCGAGATCGAAGGCGTACATCATGCGCCAGCCCGCCGGCTGCTTTGCGCTGACCGTGTAGAGTCCGTCCCACGTGCCGATGCGAAACGTCCCCATCGGCGTCTGCTGCTCGGGCCCGATCTCGAGACGGATGGGCGCATCCATCATGCAGATGCCGAAGCCGACATCGACGAGATGCGGATGGCCGTCGACCTCGACGAGCAGCATCATGTGCTGGCGCGGCCCGAGCGGATCTGATGGCGCCGAGCGCCAGCGCACGCGCCCCGTCAGGCCGTTGACCTTGAATCCGATCGCTTCCAGCGCGGCCTGGAACAGCACGTTCTGCTCGAAGCAGTAGCCGCCGCGGCGGCCGAGCACGAGCTTCTGCTGCACGGACGGCAGGTCGACATGGACGGAACGGCCCATCAGCGGATCGAGCGCCTCGAACGGCAGCGCGTCGACATGCGCAGCCTGCAGCGCTGCGAGCGTCGCCAGGTCGGGCGCGAGCGGCCCGCGATAGGCGATGCGGGCGAGATAGGACTCCAGCTGAAACTCATCCGCCATCGCAACGCCTTCCCGTCAACCCTCGATGCGCGCCCAGATCACATCGACGGACACCGGAGGTGTCAGCCCGAACACCTCCTCGATGACGCTGCGCAGCGTCTCGGGCGTTTCGATGATCTGCTCGCTCCTCACCTCGCCATCGCGCGCCTCGATGACCAGGCGGCGATTGACCAGCTTGTAGCGCGCCTCGCGGGTCAACCGCTCCAGGATCAGCATCGAGGTGAACGGCGTCAACGGGCTGGTCGAGGTAAACCAGTTGCCGTGCACGTAGTCGGCATGAATCTGCGGCGCGAGGTCGAAGACGTACATCGTGCGCCAGCCGGCCGGCTGCCTCGCCGCGAGCCAATACAGCCCATCGGAGAGCGTCAGACGGAACGTCCCCATCGCGGTCGGCTGCTCGATGTCGGCAACCATCTGCAGCGGCGTATCGAGCAGGCAGGAGCCGAAACCGACATCGGCGATGTACGGCCCCTCCGGCAGGTCGACCTTCAGCATCATGTGCGTGCGCGGCGTCAGTGGCGCGTCGGCATCGAGCCGCCAGCGCACCCGCGCCGAGAGCGGCGTCACCGCAAAGCCGATCGCCTCGAGCGCGGCCTTGAACAGCGCGTTCTGCTCGAAGCAATAGCCGCCCCGACGGCCGTCGACGATCTTGGCCTGGACCGAGGCGAGATCGATGTTCACGGGCCGGCCGAGCAGCGGATCGATGCCTTCGAAAGCGATGGCATCGACATGGGCGGCCTGCAATCCGGCGAGCGTCTGGAACGTCGGCGTCAGCGGGCCGCGATAGCCGATGCGGGCGAGATATCTGTCGAGATCGAAACGGTCGGTCATGGTGGGAAGGTCACGCCACCCCTGCCCGCAACAGATCGTGCATGTGCAGGATGCCGACCGGCTTGGCGCCGTCGGTCACGATCAGGGTCGTGATCTTGGCGGAGTTCAGGATCTCCAGCGCCTCGGAGGCCAGCGCCTCGCGGCGCACGGTGCGCGGGTTCGCGGTCATGATCTCGTCGACCGAGACGGACAGCAGGTCGGCACGCATCTTCCGGCGGAGGTCGCCGTCGGTGATGATGCCGGCGACATGGCCACGGCCATCGACGATGATGACGCAGCCCAGACCCTTGGCCGACATCTCGGCAAGCGCATCGGCCATGCCGGTGCCGAGCGGCTTCAGCGGCACCGCGTCGCCCGAGCGCATCAGATCGGAGATATGTTTGAGCATGGCGCCGAGCTTGCCGCCCGGATGGAAATTGGCGAATTCGAGCGCGGTGAAGCCGCGGCCTTCGAGCAGCGCGATCGCGAGCGCATCGCCGATCGCGGCCTGCATCAGGGTCGAGGTGGTCGGCGCCAGATTGTGCGGACAGGCCTCGCGCGCCTTCGGCAGCTCCAGCACGATGCGCGCCGCCTCCCCCAGCGACGATTGCGCATTGGAGGTGACCGCGATCAGCGGGATGGCGAAGCGCTTGGTATAGTTGACCAGCGTCTTCATCTCCGGCTGCTCGCCGGACCACGACAGCGCGATGACGACGTCGTCCGAGGTGATCATGCCGAGATCGCCATGGCCGGCCTCGGCGGAATGGACGAAGAAGGCGGGCGTGCCGGTCGAGGCGAGGGTTGCGGCCATCTTGCGGGCGACGTGGCCGGACTTGCCGAGGCCGGTGAGGATCGCCCGGCCCTTGGCTTGGCGGATCAGCTCGACGGCAGCGGCGAAGGCTGCTCCCAAGGGCCCGGATAGCGCCGCGGAGATCGCGGCAATGCCGTTGCTGCCGGCGTCGAGCGTGCGCAGTGCCGACTGGATATCTGCGTTGGCGGGAGCGGTGTCGGGCAACGGCTTCGATCTCGGCATGCGGACTTCCAGGGCTGAACAGTCAGGCGCCGCTCTTTAGCATGGGTAAGGCAGCAAGGCGCCATCAACAGCCCATTAACCATATTTGTTTTTACTCCCTTAACGACGCGGTTTGCCGGCGGCGCGGGCGTCCCGACGACGCAATTGATTTTGTTGGAGTATTTTCATCGTGGGGTGGAGGCCTGACAGCGGCCGCGCGAGGCGCGCGCGAAGGCGCGCGGTGTGGCGCGGCGCGTCCGCCGCATGCCTGCTGCTCGCCGCGCTCGGCCCCGAGGCCGCCCGCTCCCAGACCATCGACGTGTTCCGGCCGGTGCGCGACGGCTTCCTGGCGCCGCAGGACTCCCCGTTGCGGCGGACCGTGGTCAGCGGCCTGACCGATGCCGTCCCGACGCCAGGGCTGCCCGCGACGCCTGCGCCGGCCAGCTCGGCCGCACGACGAAATCTGGTCCCCCTGCCCGGTGTGCCCGCGGCCAGCGGCGCATCCGATGTCGGCTATGATTCGCTGAATCGCACCCGCAAGAAGCCGAAATACTATCCCGCCCAGGCGCGGCCCAAGCCGGCGCCGGGCCCCGGCACACCGCCGTCCGGCGAGCTCACCGGCCAGTTGCGCCCGACCCTGCCGCCCTCGGCCTCCGCCAACCGGCAGCCGCTGCCGCCCGCGATGGCGGGCACCGTCCCCGGCCAGCCGCCGCGCAAGCGCCTCAGGATCGACGACGACCCGTTCGGCGCGGTCGGCGACTACGCCGGGCCGTTCCTGATCAAGGGCGCGGTCGAGCTCTCCGCCGGCTATGACAGCAACCCGGCCCGCCTCGCCAGGCCGCGCGGCATGCCGGCCTGGGTGATCGCGCCGGAATTCCTGGCGGTGTCGAACTGGGAGCGTCACGCCCTCGTCGCCGACCTTAGGGGATCCTTCACCGGCTATGGCAGCACCCTGCCGGCCATCATGGACGGCGGCATCAACTCGGCGCCGACCACGCTCGACCGCCCCGACTTCACCGGCCATGTCGACGGCCGCCTCGATATCACGCGCGACACCTCGATCGGCGCCCAGCTCCGCCTGCGCGCGGCGACCGACAATCCCGGCAGCCCCAGCGTGCAGGCCGGATTGTCGCGCTATCCGGTCTACACCACGCTCGGCACCACCTTAGGCATCGACCAGCGCTTCAACCGGCTGCAGGTCTCGGCCGGCGCCACCACCGATCGCACCAGCTATCAGCAGAGCAAGCTGACCGACGGCACGATGACGTCGAACGATGACCGCAACTACAACCAGTTCGGCGGCATCGGCCGGGTGTCCTATGAGGTCATGCCCGGCCTGAAGCCCTTCACGGAAATCCAGGGCGACAGCCGCGTGCACGACGAGAAGATCGATCGGTCCGGCTATCAGCGCGATTCATCCGGCGGCTACGCCAAGGCCGGCACCTCGTTCGAGTTCACCCGGCTGCTGACCGGCGAGGTCTCGCTCGGCTATGCCACGCGCAGCTATGTCGACCCGCGGCTGAACCGGCTGCAGGGCTTCCTGACCACGGCCTCGCTGGTGTGGTCGGCGACGCCGCTGACCACCGCGCGCTTTCTCTCCGACACGCAGCTCGCGGAGACCACGGTGGCCGGCGCCTCCGGCGTGCTGGTGCGCACCTACACGGTGCAGGTCGATCACGATTTCCGCCGCTGGCTGACCGGCATCGGCAAGTTCAGCTTCGGCACGCTCGACTATCAGGGCTACGGCCGCAGCGACCGCACCTATTCGGCCGAAGGCAACCTCGTCTACAAGATGTCGCGCAACGTCTGGGTCAAGGGCACGCTGCGCTATGACAAGCTGGACTCCAACATTGCCGGTGCCGGTTCGTCGGGCACGGTGGTGATGCTGGGCGTGCGGCTGCAAAACTGATCCCCGCTCTCTCCTCCGTCATTGCGAGGAGCGCAGCGACGAAGCAATCCAGGGTTTTGGAAACGACTCTGGATTGCCTCGCTGCGCTCGCAATGACGTGGTGAGAGCGTTGCTTCAGGCGACATCACCCGGAGCTTACGCCGCCGTCACCGTCAGATGTGCGCCGTCCGCCTGCACGATGCGCACGCGGCTGCCGGCGGGCGTGTCCGGGCCGGCGACGCGCCACACCGTGTCGTCGATGCGCACGGTGCCGTTGCCGCCGACGATCGGCTTCTCCAGGGTGAACTCGCGGCCGACCAGCGCGGCCGAGCGGCGGTTGAGGAACGGATTGTCCTGCGATGGCGCCGCGTTGGCGCGCGCCAGCCGCCGCCACAGCGGCACGGCCGCGATCGCGAACAGCGCGAACAGCAGGATCTGCAGTTGCCATCCCGGCGCGATGACGAACGAGATCAGGCCGACCAGCAGCGCCGCGAGGCCTAGCCAGAACAGGAAGATGCCGGGCGCCAGCAGCTCCAGCGCCATCAGCAGGACGCCGAAGATCAGCCAGTTCCAGGTGCCGAGCGTGACGAACATGTCGCTCATGATCGCCTCCTTCGCTCTACGTCCGCGGCGGCACGGGCGGCGCCGGCGGCGTCCCCGCCGACGGCACCGAACCGCCGCGGCGCGCGGCGGCCACGGCCGAAGCCGCGCTCTCACCGAACGTCGCCTTGGCGATCTCGCCGATGCCGGCGAGCGAGGCCAGCATGCCCGTCGCCTCCAGCGGCAGCATGATCACCTTCTGGTTCGGTGAATCGGCGAGCTGGCCGAATGCCTTGATGTATTTGTCGGCGATGAAGTAGTTGAGCGCGGCGACATCGCCCTTACCGATCGCGTCCGACACCATCTGCGTCGCCTTGGCCTCGGCTTCGGCCGCGCGCTCGCGCGCCTGGGCATCGAGAAAGGCCGATTCGCGGCGGCCCTCCGCCTGCAGGATCTGGCTCTGCTTCGCACCTTCCGCGCGCAGAATCTCCGACTGGCGCTGGCCCTCGGCCTGCAGGATGTCGGCGCGCTTGACGCGCTCGGCCTTCATCTGACGGCCCATCGCCTCGACCAGATCGGCCGGCGGCACGATGTCCTTGATCTCGATCCGGTTCACCTTGAGGCCCCACGGCGACACCGCGGCGTCGACGACCCGCAGCAGCCGCTCGTTGATCTCGTCGCGATGCGACAGCACCTGGTCGAGATCCATCGCGCCCATCACCGAGCGGATGTTGGTCATGGTCAGCGTGACGATCGCCTGGTTGAGGTTCGACACCTCGTAGCTCGCCTTGGCGGCGTCGAACACCTGGTAGAAGGCGACGCCGTCGACCGTCACGGTGGCGTTGTCCTTGGTGATGACCTCCTGCTCGGGGATGTCGATCACCTGCTCCATCATGTTGATCTTGCGCCCGATGCGATCGAAGAAGGGCACGATGATGTTGAGGCCCGGCGACAAGGTGCGGGTGTATTTGCCGAACCGCTCGACGGTCCAGTCGAACCCCTGTGGCACGGTCTTCACGCCGGAATACAACGTGAAGATGACCAGCAGCACCAGCGCTATGGCGAAAATGTCGAAACCGCTCATGGATCCTCCAAGGGAGGAGACGGTCGTCCCCTCACCAGCCTCTGCAGCCATCACAATCTAGGGATTGCTGCATGATTTTGTCGGGGATTCGTTAGGCGCGGTTCAGGAAAGTATTTTCGAAGGTTGCAGCGGCATTAACCTTGCGCCGCCGCACGGCTCACCTAGCCGAAGGCAGAGAAGCGCCGGCGGGCCGGCTCAGAGCCAGCCCGTTACAGCCAACCCTGCAGCTCGCGCAGCACGAGCTGCCGCAGTACCTCCATGCCCGGGGCACTGTCGTTCAGGCACGGCACGGCGGAGAATTTCTCGCCGCCATTGTGCTTGAAGATCTCGCAGTTCTCGCCGGAGATCTCCTCCAGCGTCTCCAGGCAGTCGGCGGCGAAGCCGGGCATCACCACGGCGATGCGCTTGACGCCGTCCTTGGCGAGCTTCTCGATGGTCTTGTCGGTGTAGGGCTGCAGCCACTCCGAGAAGCCGAAACGCGACTGGAAGGTCAGCAGCAGCTTGGTGTCGTCCATGCCGAGCCGCTTGCGCAGCAGCTCGGTGGTGGCGACGCACTGCTCGCGATAGGGATCGCCCTTGTCGACATACTCCTTCGGCATGCCGTGGAACGACGCCACGATCAGCTCGGGCGTGTACGGCAGCGTCTTGAGATGGTCCTCGATCGAGACCGCCAGCGCCTCGATGTAGAAATCGTCGTTGTAATAGGGCGGCGTCACCCGGATGGTCGGCTGCGCCCGCAGCTCGGTCAGGACGCGGAACGCCTCGTCGCACACGGTGGCCGAGGTCGCGGCCGAATATTGCGGATACAACGGCACGACCAGGATGCGGTCACAGCCTTTGGCCATCAGGCCATCGACACCGGCCTTGATCGACGGATTGCCGTAGCGCATCGCCCAGTCGACGAGGACGTGGCTGCGGTCGGCGATCGCAGCGGCCAGCTTCTCACTCTGCGCGCGGGTGATCGTCTTCAGCGGCGATTCGTTCTTCTCGGTGTTCCAGATCGACTGGTAGTCCTTGGCCTTCTTGCGCGGCCGGACGTTGAGGATGATCCCGTTGAGGATGATCTTCCACAGCAGGCCCTGGTCCTCGATGACGCGACGGTCGGACAGGAACTCTTTCAGATACACCCGCACGCCAGCGGCGTCGGCCGTATCGGGCGTCCCGAGATTGACCAGCAGCACGCCGACGCGTGACGTGCTCGCGGCCGGCAACGGTTTGGCATCAAGAGCCTTGGCATCGACAGGCCTGGCATTGTCGAGGGAGATGGCGGCGGTCATGATGCCTGTGACTGGTGAAGGGCGTGGCTTGGCGGCTTGTTTCGACATTGTCAAGATAAGGGCCATTTCACCGATGTCATCGGGCTGGAGGAGCCATGACGATTGCAGAATGGTGCATTTTCGCCAGCGTAATGCTCTACCTTTTAACGATCGTGCCGGCGAAATGGATCAAGGTCGACGGCGCCGGGCGCTATGACAATGCCAGGCCGCGCGATCCGTCCTTTTATGACGGCGGCATCCGCGAGCGGGCGCTGGGCGCCCACCAGAACGGCATCGAGGCGTTCCCGTTCTTTGCCGCCGCGGTGCTGCTGGCCGAGTTCCGCGGTGCGCCGCAGAACCTGATCAACGAGCTGTCGGTGCTGTTCCTGATCGTGCGCGTCGCCTACGTCCTGACCTACGTCGGCGACCGGCCGTCGCTGCGCTCGATCCTGTGGGCGATCGGCTTCCTCATCACGGTCGGGATCTTCTTCCTGCCTTTGCTGCGCAATTACCTGCCGGTTTGAGCGGAAGCCGCGGTCCCTGCGCGTGAGCGGTGTCACATCCCTGTCCCCGCCGAGGTGCTAACCACGAGCGCTGAAGACCTCGGTCCGTACGCCTTTCGTTTCCGCTTTGATCCGGCCTGCTACGGCCAGTTGATTGGATTTGACGGCGAAATTCCCTATAGGGCGGGGTGAATTCGACGGCTGCAGCGGCGCCGTAAGCCGCCAGAGGACTTGTGATGACTTTGACCAGCTCGGCCTCCGCGCGCGCGCCGCGCGACCCGGGAAATTACCAGACCGCCCTGCAATCGACGGTGCGGGCGGCTTCGGACTGGCTGATCGCCAACCAGAAGCCGGACGGCCACTGGGTCGGCCGCGCCGAATCCAACGCCTGCATGGAAGCGCAATGGTGCCTGGCGCTGTGGTTCATGGGGCTCGAGGACCATCCGCTGCGCAAGCGCCTGGGCCAGTCGCTGCTCGACAGCCAGCGCCCGGACGGCGCCTGGCAGGTCTATTTCGGCGCGCCCAATGGCGACATCAACGCGACCGTCGAGGCCTATGCCGCGCTGCGCTCGCTCGGCTTCCGCGACGATGAGCCGCCGGTGCGCCGCGCCCGCGAATGGATCGAGGCCAAGGGCGGCTTGCGCAACATCCGCGTGTTCACGCGCTACTGGCTGGCGCTGATCGGCGAATGGCCGTGGGAGAAGACGCCGAACATCCCGCCCGAAGTGATCTGGTTTCCGCTCTGGTTTCCGTTCTCGATCTACAATTTCGCGCAATGGGCACGCGCCACCCTGATGCCGATCGCCGTGCTGTCGGCGCGGCGCCCGAGCCGGCCGCTGCCGCCCGAGAACCGGCTCGACGCGCTGTTTCCGCATGGGCGCAACGCGTTCGACTACGACCTGCCGGTCAAGGCCAACGCCGGCGGCTGGGACAAGTTCTTCCGCGGCGCCGACAAGGTGCTGCACGCCCTCCAGAACTTCGGCAACAAGCTCAATCTCGGCCTGTTCCGCCCGGCGGCGACCAGCCGCGTGCTGGAATGGATGATCCGCCATCAGGATTTCGACGGCGCCTGGGGCGGCATCCAGCCGCCCTGGATCTACGGCCTGATGGCGCTCTATGCCGAGGGCTATCCGCTCAATCACCCCGTTCTCGCCAAGGGCCTCGATGCCCTGAACGATCCCGGCTGGCGGGTCGACGTCGGCGACGCCACCTACATCCAGGCGACCAACAGCCCGGTGTGGGACACCATCCTCACTTTGCTCGCCTTCGACGACGCCGGCGTGCTCGGCGATTATCCGGAAGCCGTCGACAAGGCGGTGAACTGGGTGCTGGAGCGCCAGGTGCGGGTGCCCGGCGACTGGTCGATGAAGCTGCCGCACGTCAAGCCCGGCGGCTGGGCGTTCGAATACGCCAACAACTACTATCCCGACACGGACGACACCGCGGTGGCGCTGATCGCATTGGCGCCGCTGCGGCATGACCCCAAGTGGAAGGCGAAAGGCATCGACGAGGCCATTCAGCTCGGCGTCGACTGGCTGATCGGCATGCAGAGCCACGGCGGCGGCTGGGGCGCGTTCGACAAGGACAACAACCAGCAGATCCTGACCAAGATTCCGTTCTGCGACTACGGCGAGGCGCTCGATCCGCCGTCGGTCGACGTCACCGCGCATATCGTCGAGGCGTTCGGCAAGCTCGGCATCTCGCGCAACCATCCCGCCATGGTGCGCGCGCTCGACTACATCCGACGGGAGCAGGAGCCGAGCGGTCCATGGTTCGGCCGCTGGGGCGTCAACTACGTCTACGGCACCGGCGCGGTGCTGCCGGCGCTGGCCGCGATCGGCGAGGACATGACCCAGCCTTATATCGGCCGCGCCTGCGACTGGCTCGTCGCAAATCAGCAGGCCGATGGCGGATGGGGCGAGAGCTGCGCCTCCTACATGGATGTCAGCGCGGTCGGGCGCGGCACCACCACCGCGTCGCAGACCGCCTGGGCGCTGATGGCACTGCTCGCCGCCAACCGTCCTGATGACAAGGAGGCGATCGAGCGCGGCTGCATGTGGCTGGTCGAGCGCCAGTCCGCCGGCACCTGGGACGAGCCGGAGTTCACCGGCACCGGCTTCCCCGGCTATGGCGTCGGCCAGACCATCAAGCTGAACGATCCCTCGTTGCAGGAGCGGCTGATGCAGGGCCCCGAGCTGTCCCGCGCCTTCATGCTCCGCTACGGCATGTACCGCCACTACTTCCCGCTGATGGCCTTGGGACGCGCGCTGCGGCCGCAGGGGCATGGCAACACCGCATCCGCACCCTCGCTGTCGTCCCGGCCTTGAGCCGGGACCCATAACCACAGGGAGCGGTTTGAGGCAGGCGTGTAGTTAAAGGCTCGCTCAATCACAGCCGCCGCGGAGTATGGGTCCCGGCTCAAGGCCGGGACGACACCGATAGTTTTGCGCGATCTCGGCCCACCCCACCGCTGTCATGCCCCGCGCAGGCGCATCCAGTACGCCGCGGCGGACGTGTTGCGCAGGAGCGGAGTAGCTGACCGCACCCCGCTCAGAAGCAGGTCGTGCGTTCCGCCGCCATGTAGCCGAACAGCAGGCCGACACCGAACAGCAGCACCAGCCCGGCCGCGCCGAACTCCAGTCCCCGCATGATCAGGGCGCCGCCGCCGTCGCGGCCGGCGCTGAGGCGGCGGGCGATGTCCTTGGCGGCGACCGCGATGACGGCGATGGTGGCGACGGTGATCGCGGTGCCCATGCCCATCACGAAGGTCGCGGCGACGCCGGCCCAGAACAGGCCCTGCGCCAGCGCGAACACCAGCACCAGGATCGCGCCCGAGCACGGGCGGATGCCGGCGGCGAAGATCGCCTGGAAGCCGCGCTGCCAGCCGCCGGGACCGGCGAGCTCGCTCGGCGCGGGCCCGTGGGAATGGCCGCAACCGCAATCATCGCCGTGAACGTGATCGTGAGCAGCGTGACCATGCGCCGCCGCAGCATGGGCGTCCGCACGATCGTGGTGATGATGATCGTGGCCGTGGTGGTCGTGACCATGATGGTGATCATGACCGTGATGATCATGATGAGGCGCGCGGTGCTGATGATCATGCGCATGGCCATGATCATGCACTGACGGCGCCACCGCCGCCGCAGGCGCGCCCGCCAAGGCCAGCGCCGGCGTCGCCGGCTGCCAGGTGCGCAGGAATGCCGCGCCCTTGACCCAGACCAGACGTGCGCCGAGCAGCGCGATCAGGCCGTAGCTTGCAATCTCCACCACCTTCTCGGCGCTGCACATGTTCGCAGCCGTGGCGTTGAGCAGCACGGCACCGATGCCGACGATGACGACCGCGACCAGCGACTGCATCAGGCCCGAGGCGAACGAGAGCACGATGCCGCGCTTTGCCGTCTCCTGGTTGGCGACGAGATAGGACGCGATCACGGCCTTGCCGTGGCCGGGACCAGCCGCATGAAAGATGCCGTAGGCGAACGAGATCGCCAGCAGCCACCACACCGCCGAGCCATCTTGCTTGGCCGAGCGGATCGCCCCCGACATCTGCCGGTAGAACTCCGATTGCTTGGCGAGCAGCCAGCCGACGATGCCGCCGACCTGCGGCTCCGCCGGCGCGCCGAATGGCGGCTTGGCGAGCAGCGCATGCGAGGCGGCGTCGGCGGCGAGAAGCGCTGCGAGGATCGCAGCGCAGGTGAGGAGCGGACGGGCGGAGCTGGGGCGAGGTGTCATGGACATTCCACTGAGATCTTGTTGGCGAAATTCATTCCGAAATTGGCGTTCGCCCCGCCGCTCAGGAATGTCTGTTCGTTCATGGTCTGCGCGACGGAGCCGCCGTCGCTCGGTCTCACCAGGCCGAACTTGCAGCCCGCGGGAGCACTGACCAGCTTGACGGGATCCTTCTCCGCCATCTGGAAATCGATGAAATAGCTGGGATCGTACACCTCGACCTGGAGCTCCCTGGGCTTCACCGGCGCCTTCAGCGGCAGGGTGAAGTGCAAGGTCAGCTTGGTGTCCTTGTATTCGAGGTAGTAGTCGACGGGATCCTCGAGCTTCTGCTTGCGGCCGTCGGACTTGATGAACGTGAAATAGGCATATTCCTTCAGCGACTCGGCATTGGTCTGCGCCAGCGGCGCCAGCTCCTCGCGGGTGTAGACGCCCTTCTGCTTGGTCTCGAGGCCCTGCAACGCGTAGGTCGCGAACATGTCGTCGAAGGTCCAGGCGTGCCGCACGCCGGTCAGCGAACCGTCGGCCGCGTAGAGCAGCTCGCTGGTCGCGGTGACCCAGACATGCGGATGGGCGCTCGCCGCGCTCGCGCCGAGCACGAGCATCAGCGCACCGAGAACGAAACGAACCACCGCCATCCCCTTCACCTCAAGCCGCCGCGGGGACATCGAGCAGGCCACGCCGGCGGAGCAGCGCGTCGGGCTCGGGCTCGCGGCCCCGGAACGCGACATACGCCGCTTCCGGATCGAGCGAGCCGCCCGAGGAATAGACGTTGTCGTGAAGCCGCTTGGCGACGGTGGGATCGAAGATGTTGCCGGCTTCCTCGAAGGCGCCGAAGGCATCCGCATCCATCACCTCCGACCACATGTAGCTGTAATAGCCCGCCGCATAATGGTCTCCCGAGAAGATATGGCCGAATTGAGTCGGCCGGTGGCGCAGCGCGATCTCCTGCGGCATGCCGATCTTCTCCATCTCGGCCTTTTCGAACGCGCGCACATCCTTCGAAGCCGATGCCGGCTGGGTGTGGAACTCGAGGTCGATCAGCGCCGAGGAGACGAACTCGACCGTGGCAAAGCCCTGGTTGAAGCGGCGCGCCGCCAGGAAGCGGTCGAGCAGGTCCTGCGGCAGCGGCTCGCCGGTCTGGTAGTGACGCGCGAAGGTTTGCAGCACCTCGGGGCGCTCCTGCCAGTGCTCGTAGAGCTGCGACGGCAGCTCGACGAAGTCGGTGAACACGGCAGTGCCCGACAGCGACGGATAGGTCACGTTGGACAGGATACCGTGCAGGCCGTGGCCGAACTCGTGGAACAGCGTGCGCGCATCGTCCGGCGACAGCAGCGAGGGCTGGCCGTCCGCGCCCTTGGCGAAGTTGCAGACGTTGATGATCAAGGGCGCGGTGTCGCCGTCGAGCTTCTGCTGGTCGCGCAGCGAGGTCATCCAGGCGCCGGAGCGCTTCGACGAGCGCGCAAAGTAATCGCCATAGAACAGCGCCTTGTGGCTGCCATCGGCCGCCTTGATCTCCCACACCCGGACGTCCGGATGCCAGACCGGGATGTCCTTGCGCTCGGCGAAGGTGATCCCGAACAGCCGCGTGGCGCAATCGAAGGCGGCCGCGATCATGTTATCGAGCGAAAGATACGGCTTGATCGCCGCGTCGTCGAAGTTGGCCTTCGCCTGGCGCAGCTTCTCGGCATAGTAACGCCAATCCCAGGCCTCGAGCTTGAAGTTGCCGCCCTCCGCCGTGATCATCGCCTGCAACTGGTCGCGGTCGGCCAGCGCCTTGGCGCGGGCCGGCTTCCAGACCCGCTCCAAGAGGCCGCGCACCGCCTCCGGCGTCTTCGCCATGGAATCCTCGAGGCGATAGGCGGCGAAGTTGGGAAAGCCCATGATCCTGGCGGCCTGCTCGCGCAACGCCAGGATCTCGCCGATGACGGCGTTGTTGTCGTTGGAATTGCCATTGTCGCCGCGCGCGGTGAACGCCTTGAACACCTTCTCGCGGAGGTCGCGGCGGGCGGAGCTCTGCAGGAACGGCTCGACCGAGGAGCGCGACAGGGTCACGATCGCCTTGCCGGGCATGCCGCGCTCTTCCGCCGCAGCCTTGGCGGCAGCCACGAAGCTCTCGGACAGGCCGGCACGGTCGTCCTCGCCGAGCTCGAGGACCCAGTCCTGCTCGTCGCCGAGCACGTGGTGGCTGAAGGTGGTGCCGAGCTGGGCGAGCTTCTCGTTGATCTCGGCCATCCGCACCTTGTCGTCATCGGACAGGCCGGCGCCGGCACGGCGGAAGCGGGTGTAGGTGCGCTCCAGGAGCCGCTGCTCCTCACCGGTGAGCTTGAGGTCCTTGCGGTTGTCGTAGAGCAGCGCGATGCGGCCAAACAGCACGGCATTCATCATGATCGGGTTCCAGTGCCGCGCCATCCGCAGCGACACGTCCTTGTCGATCTCCAGAATCGCCGGGTTCGAATGCGCCGACACCAGGTCGTAGAACACCGCCGCGACCTTCGACAGCAGCTTGCCCGAGCGCTCCAGCGCCGTGATGGTGTTGGCGAAGTCGGGCTCGGCCGGATCGTGAGTGATCGCGGTGATTTCGGCGGAATGGTCGGCGAAGGCGCGCTCGAAGGCCGGCAGGAAGTGCTCGGGCCTGATCGCGTCGAAGGGCGGTGTCTGGTGGGGGGTCTCCCAGGCCACGAGCAGCGGGTTGGTCTGGGCGTCGATCACAGCGGTGGTGTCTGACATCGGCTGGGGTCCGTCCTCTCCCGGAAGTTCGATGCGCCCCTCATATCACGGAGCCGGCCCTTTTTGGGTCATTTCCCCTTGAAGGGCCGGGCCTTTTCGGAGAGATTGCGGCCCGCAACAGGACCCTGGACCATGAACGCAGAGACCACCTCCAAAGCCGGCCGCCAGATCGCTTGGCCGACCGTGATCACCGTCATCTCGGCGGCGATCCTGATCGGTGCCGAAGTGTTCGGTGCGGCCTTCGCCGGCGGCTGGGCGCTGGCGATTCTGTTCGGGCTCGGCGATAGCGGCGCGCACATCGTTCAGGCCGTGCTGTTCGCGATCGGCGTGTTCGTGATGATCGGCTTCATCCGCGGCGCGCAGCGCATCGAGCCTTTCACCAGGCGCGCGTGAACAGCACAAAAACACTGTCCTGCAAGCGTGAACGCGTTACGAAAGTTTAAGCTCGCTTAACGTTCGTTCAGACATCGACGCCGCTCTGTGTGTCGCGCAAGCACAGATGAGGGAAATCTTTCCCCGCGTCCAAAAATGCCTTGCGAACGAAATTCAAAACGCTTATTTCCGCTTCTGCCCAATTTCGCACGTGCCTGTGGTCGTGTGTCAGTCGGTAGGTATCCGGACAAGAGGCCGGACAGCCGCCAAGGGATGAGGAACCGAGGGGCCCTCGGATCGTTGCGGTCAAGATCATCATGATCGAGATCGTCATGCTCCAGAGCCCAGCATCTCTCTCAAGAGATGCCGCTGAAGGTCACCCCATCTTTTGCAACCGTGACTGGCAGCCGGAGGCGAACCGGCGCACCCCGCTCTCAACGGGGGACGCGACTTAAAGCAACGACGGATCGGGCTTTTTTGGTCTCTACCGGCAGTCCAAAGCCGGCGCGGGCTACTGAAAAGGCTTGTCCTTCATTGCCAGGTGTGCGGGCGGGAAATTCCCAACCAATCCACGGCAGCACAATTCGGCTACGGGTTCGAGGTTTTGTCGCCTTTCCATCGGGCGGCAACGCCAAGGCACCCGTGTCGGGATCATTTTGAACGGGTCTCTTCGCTGGGGCCGTTTGGAGGGTGCTATGACCGAACGTATCCGGGAATTCCTGCGCAACCGCCGCGAGGAAGGTCTGGACCACGAGCCCTGTCTCGTCGTCGACCTCGAGATCGTGCGCGACAACTACATGAGCTTCGCTCGGGCGTTGCCGGACAGCCGCGTGTTCTACGCGGTCAAGGCCAACCCGGCGCCGGAAGTGCTGTCGCTGCTCGCCTCGCTCGGCTCCTCCTTCGACACGGCGACCGTCGCCGAGATCGAGATGGCGCTGGCCGCCGGTGCGACGCCGGACCGCATCTCCTATGGCAACACCATCAAGAAGGAGCGGGACATCGCGCGCGCCTATGCGCTCGGCATCCGCCTCTTCGCCGTCGACTGCGCCGCCGAGGTCGAGAAGATCGCGCGCGCAGCGCCGGGCGCGAAGGTGTTCTGCCGCATCCTGTACGATTGCGCCGGCGCCGAGTGGCCGCTGTCGCGCAAGTTCGGCTGTGATCCCGAGATGGCGGTCGAAGTGCTGGACCTGGCGAAGCGCCTGGGCCTGGAGCCGTGCGGCATCTCGTTCCATGTCGGCTCGCAGCAGCGCAAGGTGAAGGCGTGGGACCGCGCGCTGGCGATGGCCTCGACGGTGTTCCGTGACTGCGCCGAGCGCGGCATCAACCTGACCATGGTCAACATGGGCGGGGGCTTCCCGACCAAGTACCTGAAGGACGTGCCGCCAGTCGTGCAGTACGGCCGCTCGATCTTCCGCGCGCTGCGCAAGCATTTCGGCAACCAGATCCCGGAGACGATCATCGAGCCGGGCCGCGGCATGGTCGGCAATGCCGGGATCATCGAGTCGGAAGTGGTGCTGATCTCGAAGAAGAGCGACGAGGACGAGCTGCGCTGGGTCTATCTCGACATCGGCAAGTTCGGCGGTCTCGCCGAGACGATGGACGAGTCGATCCGCTACGCCATCCGCACGCCGCATGAGGGCGCGGAGATGACCCCGTGCGTGCTCGCCGGCCCGACCTGCGATTCGGCCGACGTCATGTACGAGAAGCTGCCGTATCCGTTGCCGGTGACGCTCTCGATCGGCGACAAGGTGCTGATCGAGGGGACCGGGGCGTATACCTCGACCTACTCGTCGGTGGCCTTCAACGGCATCCCGCCGCTGAAGACGTATCACATCTGATCCGGCTGCCCTCGCCCC
This sequence comes from Bradyrhizobium sp. HKCCYLRH2047, assembly GCF_051168175.1. Taxonomy (NCBI): domain Bacteria; kingdom Pseudomonadati; phylum Pseudomonadota; class Alphaproteobacteria; order Hyphomicrobiales; family Nitrobacteraceae; genus Bradyrhizobium; species Bradyrhizobium sp. HKCCYLRH2047. The sequence goes on along the minus strand of NZ_JBNPUM010000002.1, from coordinate 716,476 downwards.
TGCGCGGGTGAGATGGGCAAGAGCCTCGGGTGGGGCTGCCCCCACCCCGACCCTCCCCCGCAAGCGGGGGAGGGAGCGATCCACCGTCATCTTCAACCTGACATCACGTGTTTGCGCGCGAGCCCAAGGTCCGCCGCGCAGGCCGGGGACTGACGTGCCATGACCGCTTTTCGCATCCCTTCGACCACGCCGCTTCGGACTGCCGCTCCGTTCGTGATCCGTGCCGAGCGTGCCTCCGACGTCCCGGCGCGCGAGACGCTGCTCGATGCCTGCTTTGGCGACAATCGCCATGAGCGCACCTGCCAGCGCCTGCGCGACGGACGCGCGCCCGCCGCAGGCCTCGCCTTGTCGGCGACGCGCGGCGGCGTCCTCGTGGGAACGCTGCGGCTGTGGCACGTCAGCGCCGGCGGACGCGACGCGCTGATGCTCGGCCCGCTGGCGGTCGCCGCCGAGGCGCGCAGCCTCGGCGTCGGTGCGGCGCTGATGAATGCCGCGCTGATGATCGCGGCGTCGCGCGGCCATGGCGCGGTGATCCTGCTCGGTGATGCGCCCTACTACGCCCGCTTCGGCTTCTCGGTCGCGCAGACCGCCGAGCTGGAGCTGCCTGGTGCGTTCGCGCGCGAGCGCCTGCTCGGGCTCGAGCTGGTCGATGGCGCGCTGCACGGGGCGACCGGCATGATCGTCGCCACGGGAGCGGCCGAGCGCAAGGCCCGCCGCTCGCGCCGCGAGCGGCAGATATCGTGCGCGGCGTGAGGACCAGGGCGGCGGCCACGCCGCGGCGGCGAACGCTGTTGCCAACGCTCCTGCTGATCCTGCTCGGGGTCATGATCGTTCGCGACATCATGGTCCGGCGCTGGAGCAGCGGCCCGCCCGCCGGACCCGACGTCACCCGCCTGCGTTAGGCATTCCGGCAACGGGCGCCGCAGCGGCCCCGCGAGGGGTTGCGCAGGTGCAGCAAAAGCTCTTTAACCCCCAAAAATCCCCCCACGAGGTCCGTCATGTCCCGCCGCCTGATCTCTACCGGATCACCGTTCGAGAAGACCGCCGGCTACAGCCGCGCGGTGATCGATGGCGACTTCGCCTTCGTCGCCGGGACCACCGGCTATGACTACAGCACGATGACGATGCCGGCCGATGTCACGAGCCAGTCACGCAACTGCTTCAAGACCATCGCGGCCGCCCTGCAGGAGGGCGGGTTCGAGATGGCCGACATCGTCCGCGCGACCTACTACCTGACCGACGTCAGCGACGCCGACGCGCATTTTGCGGTCTGCGGCGAGGTCCTCGGCGACATCCGCCCCGCCGCAACGCTGCTGGTCGTCGCGGCGCTGCTGAAGCCCGAGATGAAGGTCGAGATCGAAGTCACCGCCAAGCGCCGCGGCTCCTAAACGCGGCGAGGCATCTGAAGGCGCGCGCCGCCTGAATCCACCATCCCACGCACCTTTCGCGGAGAACCATTCATGAGCTCGCAGATCCACGCGAAGATCACCGGCCCCATCGTGATGATCGGCTTCGGCTCGATCGGCAAGGGCACCCTGCCTTTGATCGAACGCCATTTCGAGTACGACAAGGACCGCTTCGTCATCATCGATCCGCATGACGATGGCGCGCTCGCGAAGAAGCATGGCGTACGCTTCATCCAGCAGGGCGTGACCCGCGACAATTATCGCGAGCTCTTGGTGCCGCTGCTCACCGCAGGCGGCGGCCAGGGCTTCTGCGTCAATCTCTCGGTCGACACCTCCTCGGTCGACATCATGACGATGTGCCGCGAGATCGGTGCGCTCTACATCGACACCGTCGTCGAGCCGTGGCTCGGCTTCTATTTCGACAAGCAGAAGGGTGTCGAGCAGCGCTCCAACTACGCGCTGCGCGAGACGCTGCTGGCGGCGCGCCGCAAGAGCCCGGGCGGCACCACCGCCGTGTCGACCTGCGGCGCCAATCCCGGCATGGTCTCCTGGTTCGTCAAGCAGGCGCTGCTGAACATCGCCAAGGACACCAAGACCGAGATCGTCGAGCCGAAGAGCCGCGAGGGCTGGGCGCAGCTGATGCAGAAGCTCGGCGTCAAGGGCGTGCACATCGCCGAGCGCGACACCCAGCGCTCCAAGAACCCGAAGCCGATGGACGTGTTCGTCAACACCTGGTCGGTCGAGGGTTTCGTGTCCGAGGGCCTGCAGCCGGCCGAGCTCGGCTGGGGCACGCATGAAAAGTGGATGCCGGAGAACGGCCGCTGCCACACCGAGGGCTGTGGTGCCGCGATCTATCTGCTGCAGCCCGGCGCCAACACCCGCGTCCGCTCGTGGTGCCCGACCCCGGGCGCGCAATACGGCTTCCTGGTGACCCACAACGAGTCGATCTCGATCGCCGACTATTACACCGTGCGCGACGGCGACAAGGTGGTGTACCGCCCGACCTGCCACTACGCCTATCACCCGGCCAACGACGCGGTGCTGTCGCTGCACGAGATCTTCGGCGCCACCGGCAAGATGCAGGAGAAGTGGCACATCCTCGACGAGAACGAGATCGTCGACGGCATCGACGAGCTCGGCGTGCTGCTCTACGGCCACGGCAAGAACGCCTATTGGTACGGCTCGCAGCTCTCGATCGAAGAGACCCGCCGCATCGCGCCCTATCAGAACGCCACCGGCATGCAGGTGTCCTCGGCCGTGCTCGCCGGCATGGTCTGGGCGCTGGAAAACCCGACCGCCGGCATCGTCGAGGCCGACGAGATGGACTTCCGCCGCTGCCTGGAGATCCAGTCGCCGTATCTCGGCCCGGTCAAGGGCTACTACACGGACTGGACGCCGCTGAACGATCGGCCGGGACTGTTCCCGGAGGACATCGATACGAGCGATCCCTGGCAGTTCCGCAACATCCTGGTGCGGTAAGCCCTCGCCGTCTGCGCCAACCTCCCCCGTCGTCCCGGGCAAGCTGCGACGGCAACGCCGACGCAGCGCCGACCCGGGACCCATACGCCGTGGCGGGTATGAGGCGGGAGGTGGAGCTGATAGCCTGCCTCAAACCAATCCCTGTGGTTATAGGTCCCTGCGTTCGCAGGGACGACAGCGGAGTGTGTTGCGGAAGCGTGCCCTACAACCGCGCTCCACAACAGGCGGGGCGGCCCAATCAACGGTGTCGTCCCTGCGAACGCAGGGACCCATACCGCGGACGCTATCGGGGAAGTTGGCTGTCAGCGGCCCGTCTCATGACGGCCGGTGGCTATGGGTCCCGGCGTTCGCCGGGACGACGGCGGAGTTCGCCGCCGCGTTACGGGCTGACCGAACTACTTCTTCTCCATCGGCGGCGCGACCTTTTCGGCGGGCGCCGGTGGCAGCGCCGGCTTGGCGCCTTCCTTCTGGGCCTCGATGTCGGGACGCGCGGGCTCGGGTGCCGGCGTGGTCGGGCGGGTGCCGCCGGGCTTGGATTCGGCTGGCGTCGCCGACGGCTCGGGCGTCGCCTGGGCCATGCGGTCGAGATGGCCGGCCTTGATCTCGGTGAAGGAGATGATCGCGACCAGCGCGCCGAGGCCGAGCAGTCCGCCGGCAAGCCACAGGTCGCGGCGCAGGGTGCGTTTGCTGTTGATCGGGGCCATCGCTCGTCCTCCGCATCGTCCGATGCGCAACACGCCACTGGATGTGGCGCTCGCATCAGATCATGCCTGGGAACAACGGACTGATAGCGGCCAGGTTCCCATTTGGGCCTGCGCCGCTATGCCCCATTAACCTTTCGGAACGGGCCCTATAGCCGCAGCAGCCCGGCCTCGCCGCTCTCATCCGAGAACGCCAGCCAGGTTCCCGCGGCATTCCAGCCCAGCGCCGCCACCGGCGGTGTCTCGTTCCGGCGCACCAGGATCTCGGCGCCGTCCTGCATCCGCACCATCAGCACGGTGCCGTCCTCGTAGCCGCAGGCCAGGATGTCCTGCTTGGGATGGCAGGCGACCGCGGTGACCTTGGCCTTCATCGGCGCCAACATCGCCGGCTCCTTGCCCATCGGGCCGTCCTTGCCGACGAACGGCCAGAGGATGACCATGTCGGCGCCGGAGGTGGCGAGAAAGCGCCCGCCGCTGCCCCACGACATCGACTTGACCCGCGACGGGTAGCCGGTCATGCGCATGTGCCGGGAATCGGCCAGCCGCCAGCCATGCAGCGCCGGCTCGTGCATCGCCGTGACCAGGAACTTGTTGTCCGGGCTGAAGGTGACGGCGTGATGCGAGCCGGCCCAGCCGAGGAATTCCGGCTCGCCCGCCATGTTCGGAAACCACAGAGTGGCGCCGTTGTAATGCGCGATCGCGAGCCGCAGGCCCTTCGGCGCGAACGCCAGTCCGCCCGCGGTCGAGGGCACCTCGAGCGACTTCTCCTCGCCCTTCGGCGCGCGCACGAACGCGGTCTTGCCGACCGACCAGGCGATCGCCCCATCGGGGTGAACCGCGACGTTGTCGATCCAGCGCCGCTTCGGATCGGTGGCGAGCACGCTGACGCTGCCGGCCTTGTCGAGCGCGGAGACCTTGCCGTCATCACCGCCGAACAGGATGCGCGATCCGTCCGACACCGCCGACAGGATGCCGCCGCCTGATACCTCGATCTTGCTGATCTCGCCCTCCGCGTCGACAACCGCGACGCTCTCCTCGGTGCCGACGAAGACCGCGCGGTCGCCGAGATAGTGCACGGCCGTGACGGCCATGCCGAGCGCGACCTGCTTCACCTTGTCGGTGACGGAGACGATGGATGCGGCCTCGCCGCCCTGGTCGAACGACGTCATCAGGTCACGATGCAGCGTTCGAAGCCTTCGCGGATGGCGTCTTCCGGCAACTCGCGGCCGATGAAGACGACGCGGCTCTGGCGCGCCTCATCCGGCTTCCACTTCCGCTGATGATCGCCTTCCAGCATCATGTGCACGCCCTGGAAGACGTAGCGGTCGTCATCGTCCTGAAACGCCAGGATGCCCTTGGAGCGCAGGATCTTGCCGCCCTCGGTCTGCACCAGGTTCTGCAGCCACGGCATGAACTTCGACGGATCGAGCGGCTTGTCGGAGCGCAGCGACAGCGACTGCATCTCCTCGTCGTGATAGTGCTTCAGGCCGTGATCGTGATGGTGGTGATGATGATCATGACCGTGGTCGTGATCATGATGGTGATGATCGTGGTCGTCGCCGGCTTCGAGGAATTGCGGCTCGATCTCCAGGATACGATCGAGATCGAACGCGCCGCGCTCCAGCACATCGGAGATCGCGATCTGGCAGCGCTCGGTGCGATGCAGCTTTGCGTAGGGGTTGATGGCGCGGATGCGCGCCTCGACCTCGGCGAGCTCCGGCTTGCTGACGAGATCGGTCTTGTTGAGCACGATGACGTCGGCGAACGCGATCTGGTTCTTGGCCTCCGGCGCATCCTTGAGCCGGTCCGACAGCCACTTCGCGTCGGCCACCGTCACCACCGCATCGAGCCGGGCGTTCTTCTGCACGTCCTCGTCGACGAAGAAGGTCTGCGCCACCGGCGCGGGGTCGGCGAGCCCGGTGGTCTCGACGATGATGGCGTCGAACTTGCCTTTGCGCCGCATCAGGCCGGAGATGATGCGCACGAGGTCGCCGCGCACCGTGCAGCAGATGCAGCCATTGTTCATCTCGAACACTTCCTCATCGGCGCCGACGATGAGATCGTTGTCGATGCCGATCTCGCCGAATTCGTTGACGATGACGGCGTACTTCTTGCCGTGGTCTTCCGAGAGGATGCGGTTCAGAAGCGTGGTCTTGCCCGCCCCGAGATAGCCGGTCAGGACCGTCACTGGTGTCTTGCTCGCGTCGGACATGCTCACTCCGAAAACCTCAGATCGCATCGAAAATGGCTCAAAAGCGCTGGCCGCGAGGGCTTGAAAACCCTAACGGACCAGCGCGCTCGTCAAGGCCCTTATATTGTGCCTGACCATGGCAATGTAAGTGGGAACGGGGCCCTTTTCATCGCTCAGGGCGTCGGAATACAGCGTACCGCCGATCTTGGCGCCGGTCTCGGCGGCGATCCGGCCGACCAGCCGGTCATCGTTGAAATTCTCCAGGAAGACGGCCGGAATCCCTGTTTTTTTCACCTGGCGGATGATCTCGGCGACGTCGCGGGCCGAGGGCTCGGTCTCGGTGGAGACGCCGAGCGGGGCGATGAAGGCGACGCCATAGGCATCGGCGAAATAGCCGAAGGCGTCATGGGTCGAGATCACCTTGCGCCGCTCGGCCGGGATCTTGTCGATCTCGGCGCGGACCTCGCGGTCGAGCGCATCGAGCTCGGCGAGGTAGCGCTCCGCATTGGCCTTGAAGACCTCCGCGTCTGCGGGGTCGGCCGCCACCAGCGCGTCGCGGATATTCCGTACGTAGACCTTGGCATTGCCGACCGACTGCCAGGCATGCGGATCGGCATCCGTGCCGCGCTTGCGCGGGCTGATGCCCTGCGTGGCCGTGATGATCGGCGCCTTGCTGCCGGAGGCCTGCTGCAGCCGCGGCAGCCAGCCCTCCAGCCCGAGGCCGTTGACGATCAAGAGCCGCGCGGCGCCGACGTCCTTCGCATCATGCGGCGTCGGCGTGTAGACGTGCACGTCGCTGTCCGGCCCGACCAGCGAGGCGACACTGACCTTGTCGCCGCCGACCTGGCGGACGAAGTCGGCGAGGATCGAGAAGCTGGTGACGACGTTCAGCCGGGTCTCGGCCGATGCGGGGGCGACGAGCGACAGCAGCAGAGTGAGGACGGACAGCAAACGTTTCATGGGGATGGACTTCAGGCTTCGAGGTGACGTCCCGGAAACAGTTGCGGAAGCACGCCGCCCACGCGTCCGAACAGCACCGAGCCGAGATAGAGGAGCGACGCGACCAGGATGATCGCTGGCCCCGAGGGAATGCGGGTCTGGAACGACAGCACCAGGCCGACATAGCCGGAGACGATCGCGGAGGCGACGGCGATGCAGATCATCGGCGTGACGTCGCGCGACCAGAACCGGGCGATGCCCGCCGGGAGGATCATCAGGCCGACCGCGAGCAAGGTGCCGAGCGCCTGGAAGCCGTTGACCAGGTTGACCACGATCAGGCCGAGGAAGATCAGGTGCGCCGGCGCGCCGGCGCGGCTGACGGTGCGCAGGAACAGCGGGTCGACGCTCTCGACCACCAGCGGGCGATAGATCACGGCGAGCACGACCAAGGTGAGCGTGGCATTGAAGGCCACCATCAGCAGGGTCGGATCGTCCATCGCCAGGATGTTGCCGAACAGCACGTGCAGCAGATCGATATTGGTGCCCTTGACCGAGACGATGGTGACGCCGATCGCCAGCGACGCCAGGTAGAAGGTCGCGAGCGACGCGTCCTCCTTCAGCCCGGTCGAGCGCGACACCAGGCCCGACAGCAGCGCCACGGCGAAGCCTGCGATCAGCCCGCCGGTCGTCATCGCGAACAGATTGAGCCCCGACAGCAGGAAGCCGATCGCGGCTCCCGGCAGGATCGCATGCGCCATGGCGTCGCCGACCAGGCTCATGCGCCTGAGCATCAGGAAGACGCCGATCGGTCCGGAGCCGAGCGACAGCGCGATGACCGCGGCGAGCGCGCGGCGCATGAACTCGAAATCCGAGAACGGAGCGAACAGCACCTCGCGCAGCATCATGCCGCCTTGGAGGCTGGCACGGGCACGCAGGGCGCGGCGGCGTCGTCGAACGCCTCGCACATCCGGCGCGCCTGCGCGAGATTGTCCGTCGTCAGCACCTCCGCCGTCGGCCCCCAGGCCACGGCCTCGCGCGCCAGCAGCAGGGTCTGCGGGAAATGCGCGCGCACCATGTCCATGTCGTGCAGCGCCGCCAGCACGGTGCGCCGCTCGCCATGCCAGTGCTCGATCAGTTGCAGAAGGTCGGCCGAGGTCTTGGAATCCATCGCGTTGAACGGCTCGTCGAGCACGATCACGCGGGCATCCTGCAGCAGCACGCGCGCGAACAGCATGCGCTGCATCTGGCCGCCCGACAGCGTGCCGATGCCGCGGCCCTCGAAGCCGGTGAGGCCGACGGCGGCGATGGCCCGGGCGATCTTCTCGCGCGCGGCCGCGCCGATGCCGCCGAACATGCCGGTGCTGCGCCACAGTCCGGTGCTGACGAAATCGAAAACCGAGATCGGGAAAGAGCGGTCGATGTCGGCGATCTGCGGCAGATAGGCGATCTCGCGCGGCTTGAGGCCGGCGGCCGTGATGCTGCCGGCGAGCGGCTTCAACAGGCCGACGATGCCGCGGAACAAGGTCGATTTGCCGGCGCCGTTGGGACCGATCACGGCCAGCAGCGCGCCCTCCGCCACGTCGCCCGAAAGATGATGCACGGCCGGGTGCCGGTCATAGCCCAGGGTGACGTCGCGGAACTGCAGCTGCGCCATCGCCGCCCTCACCGCATCGCCATGATGACGATCACCCAGAGCACCACACTGGCCGCCAGCGCCGCGCCGAGCCGTGTCGCCGCCGGCATGCGCAGGATCGACCACGGCGCCGGTTGGGCCGGATGCGGCGCGGCGGGACCATGACTGTGGGCATGGCCGTGATGATGACCGTGCGCGCCATGCGCATGGCTGTGGCCGTGACTCTGGAGAGCGGACTGCGTCATTTCGTCGTAATGTTACATTATAACATCACCCTTGTCTACCGCGGCAGAGGGACGTTTTCCCGCTTGGACGGACGTCACCCGCCCGCCTCCGAGGGGGAGTCGAGTTCGAGCCGCGACACCGCGGTGGGCTCCCTAAGAACGGGGAGAGGGAGCCCACCGGCGTCGCGGCGAGCATTTGGCCCTCAGCTCAAGACTCGCACCAGCGCCAGGCCGCCGAACAGGCCGGCGATGGAGATGCCGACCGAGCCCAGCACATACAACGCCGCCAGCCCCGGTGCGCCGCGCTCGTAGAGCAGCGCGGTATCGAGCGAGAATGCCGAAAAGGTCGTGTAGCCGCCGAGGATGCCGGTCATCAGGAACAGCCGCCAATGCTGAGAGGCGCCGCCCTTGAAGGCGAGGTAGCCGGCGATCAGCCCCATCACGGTGGAGCCGGTGATGTTGATGATGAAGGTGCCCCACGGAAAATCGGTGCCGAGCGCGCGGGCGCTCGCCATGTTGATCGCGTGCCGGAGCGAGGCGCCGCAGCCACCGCCGACGAAGACGAGAAGATAGCCCAACAATTGATTCACAGAACCTGACCTTGCACACGGCGCCGGAGAACGGATGCCCTACCCTCCGCACCTCACCAGCAAAATTCTTGCCGAAACGCGCCTTCGCTTGCAAGGACCGGTCGCGTCAATATCCTGTCACGAAAAAGGGCGGCGAGCTTAGAGCTCACCGCCCTCCTCCGTGGATCATAAGCGATCAGACAGCCTTGCCGTAGAGCTCGTCGACGTAGTCCCAGTTGATGAGATTCTCGACGAACGCCTTCAGATAGTCGGGACGGCGGTTGCGATAGTCGATGTAGTAGGAGTGCTCCCAGACGTCGCAGCCGAGGATCGGGGTCGCGCCGTGCACCAGCGGGTTCTCGCCGTTCGGGGTCTTGGAGATCTCCAGCTTGCCGTTCTTGACCGAGAGCCAGCACCAGCCCGAGCCGAACTGGCCGACGCCGGCGGCGGCGAAGTCGGCCTTGAACTTCTCGAAGCCGCCGAGATCCTCGTCGATCTTCTTCTCGAGCCGGCCGGGCAGCTTGGAGCCACCGCCATTCGGCTTCATCCAGGACCAGAAATGGATGTGGTTGAAATGCTGGCCGGCATTGTTGAAGACGGCGGGGTTCTTGCCGAACGAGCCCTTGACGATCTCCTCGAGGGACTTGCCTTCGAATTCGGTCCCCTTGATCGCATTGTTGCCGTTGGTCACATAGGCCTGATGATGCTTGTCGTGATGGTACTCGAGCGTCTCCTTGGACATGTAGGGTCCGAGGGCTTCATAGGCGTAAGGCAGGGGGGGAAGCGTAAAGGTCATGGGGGCGGTTCCGCAACTTGTGGAAGACGGGATTTAACGGGACCTTCTTATAGAAGGTTCCGACACCGTAAAACACCGTGAATTTGGAAAAAGCGAGCCGCTTTGATGAGCATCGAGATCGACGTATTGAATGGTGACGCCGCCTGGCCGCTGGTCAAGCCGCTTTACGACGCGGTTTGGCCGCCGGAGGTGGTCGCCGGTTTGCCGTGGGCTGGTATCACATTTGCGCATGCCGACCTGCGGGTGCTGGTGCAGGACGAGAGCGGCGAGGTGCTGTGCCATGTCGGCATCTATCGCCGACTCGTGAAGTGGAACGGCCAGAACGTCAATGTCGCCGGCATCGGCGGCGTTTTGACGCGTCCCGACATGCGCAACCGCGGCCTCGCCACGGTGGGACTGAACGCGGCGATCCAGACCCTGCGGCACGAGGACTCGATCAACTACGCCGTGCTATTCTGCGCGGCGGATCGCATCCCCTTCTACACGGCGAGAGGCTTCATCCCGTTCGACGGCGACGTCTACGCCGAGCAGCCCGAGCAGGGCCGCATCCGCTTCGACCGGCTGTCCGCGCTGGTCCACGACGTCAAGCGCACCGCGCCGACCCGCGGCACCATCGACCTCTGCGGATTGCCGTGGTGACTCCGTTCTCCCCTCCCTTGTTTGAATCGTAAATCCGTTCTCCCTTCCGCTGTCGTCCCGGACAAGCCGTGACGCGCGCCAGCGCGTCGCGGCGCCGATCCGGGACCCATACGCCGCGGCGGTTGCGAGACGCGAAAGGCCAACGGCCAGCGTGCCTCAAACCGCTCCCTGGGGGTATGGGTCCCGGCGTTCGCCGGGACGACAGCGGAGTTTGTCGCGGCAGTCCAAACCATGTCCCGACCGGGACGACAGCGCAGCGCCCGGTGCAACTTCCGGAAAAAATAATTCACTTGCGCATTATCAGAAATCATGATTATCTCCGTGCATCCCGCCTCACCGCAGAGGGGCGTAGCGCGCGATCGTCACGACACGCGAGGTGGGGATGCGATGGCCGCGAGAGATCGCAGCATTCTCTTCGACGAGGATGCGGACGAACGATACCTCGCGGACGTGAAGTCGCAGCGTCCTGACACCCCGACGCTGGTGTCACCCGCGCAATGCGCAAGCATGGTCGCGGCATGGTGGCCAACAAGCCCGGCGCACCAGGGAGACTGCGTATAAGCGTGAAGACCGTCGCGCAGGGAATGCCGGAGTGTTCGGCTTTGCCTGTGGTACCTGCCGCCTGCATTTTTTTCGCAGGCGGGCCATGGGTGAGGCCTTCACCCGGCATTCCCTGCGCCCTCCGCACTTTCAAGAGGGCCACATGGATCGCAGCACTCGGGCATCACATGCCGCGAGGCCGCGCTGCCGTGTCCCGGCCCTGTCATCAGCTGTTTGAGTCGTAAATCCGCCAAACCCACCGCTGTCGTCCCGGACAAGCCGTGACGCGCGTCAGCGCGTCGCGGCGCCGATCCGGGACCCATACGCCGCGGCGGACGTGATGGGCACAATGCCAATGACCGGTCTGCCTCAAACCCCTCCCTGGTGGTATGGGTCCCGGCGCCGCGTGCGCAATTGCGCACCAGGCCGGGACGACAATGGAGTTTGTCGCGGCAGTCAAAGCCATTTCCAGTGCATGAGACAACCGAGCAAGGGATTGAGACGTTCCGTCGGCGATGCACCTGATCGTGATGATCCCGCTTTGGACAACCGCTGCTCTGCGATTGCAACTGCGCCGTTTGCTGTTATGGAAACGCGGCTTCAACGGGGGGTAAGATGATTTGGAAATTGCGTTTGGCTGGTCTTGCGCTGGCGACCGTCGTGATGGCGCAGCCCGCTTTGGCTGCCGATGATCCGACCGGCACCTGGCTGACCCAGGCCGGCGACGCCAGGATCAAGGTCGCCAAATGCGGCGCCGGTCTCTGCGGCACCGTCGTGTGGCTGAAGGAGCCGATGGACACCGACACCGGCAAGCCGGCCGTCGACAACAAGAATCCGAATCGCGCGCTTGCCAACCGCCCGATCATCGGCCTGCAACTGTTCGAAGGCGTTCACGCGGAGGGGCCGAACAAATGGTCCGGCAAGATCTATAACGCCGATGACGGCCAGAGCTACACCAGCCACATCTCCGTCTCCGGCCCGGACACGCTGAAGGTGGAAGGCTGCGTCGGATCGCTGTGCGGCGGCGAGACCTGGACCCGCGCGCGCTGATCAGCGCTCAGGCGACCGCGGCCTTCAACGCGGTCGCAGCCGACGCGTAGCCGCCTCGCGCGCCGTCGATGAAGTGGACGTGATCCGGCCGGATCGCGGACGGCGTGAAGCAGGTCATCATCGCGGCATCCTGGCGATGCAGCCCGTAGCGGACGATGCCGCGCGACGCCGCCGCGCCAAGCCGGCGCTCCAGGTCCTGCGCGAGCTCGTCGGTGCAGTCGAGGATCATGCGCAGCGCATCGTCATATTTGCGGAAGTCGGAATTCTCGACCACCTGCTGCTTGTAGAGATCCGGCACGAAGCCGCCGATGCTGATGTTGAACCGCATCACGGCATAGACGAACAGCGTCCGTCCGAGCACGCGGGCCCAGCGCGACAACAGCGGTCCGCGCGCGGCGCGGACTTCGTAGCCGAATCCCTGCGGCGGCCATCGCAGCGCCGGCGCGCCGGCCGGCACCGGCCGCCCGGCATCGGGGCTGCGTTCGGTCAGGGTGATGATCTCCTCGATCACCTTGCGATAGGCCTGCGCATCGGCGCCGGGGGCCGGCAGCACCAGCACCGACAGGATGAGGCCGCGCGCCGCCGGGATCTCCTCGAACCGGCACGACAGTCCTGACAGATCGGGCTGCGCACCGGACGCCGCCGGCGGAATCGCGAACTCGCCCCGCTTCATCGCGGCCTCGGCCCAGCCCAGTCCGCCGCCTGCGAACATCGCGTAGGACAGGTTGGCCGACGGACCGTAGCGCGCCACGCGGACGTCGAGGCCCTGCGCGCGGATCGCGCTCACCGGCACCAGGGCGACACGCATCGCGAGAGCGAGATCCTCCCTGACCCAGGTCGCGGTGGCGGCAAGGGCTTCGCGCGCGGCCGCTTCGTCATCCGGCCCGACGGCGAAGCTCGCGCCGTCGCCCCCGAACACGAATGGGAATTCGCGCCCTTCCAAGGCATTGGTGACCGCGGCGATGACCGCCGCCCCGGCCATGTTGACCGCCTTGTAGCGCCTGTCGGCGATCGCCTTGGTCGACTCGACGATGTCAGCCGTGCCGATCAGCCAGTCATCCGGCACCGGCTGGTAGAGCTGCGGCTCCATCAGGCGCGCGAAGCCGCGAAACACCGGAATCGAGGCATAGTAGTCCGCAGCGCTGGTCTTCGACATTGAGAGGCATCCGTCCGGGGTGCGCGTCCAATGAGGAGCTACGTTCTTTCCTGTCAAGCGGGTTCAGGCAACGATATTCGGCAGCGGACGTGTCGCCGGAAGGATTGCGCCGCGTTATCGTTCCATCGGCATGGACGTGCTAGCCTTTCGCCATCATGGCCGACACCACACCCGTTCCACACCTCGCCGCCCGCGCGCTCCAGATCGCGGACCGCATCAATACCGCCGGCTTCGAAGGCCAGGTGCTGTCGGCGACGCCGCTCGCGGTCCGCATCGGCGAGACGGGGATCGCCGTGGTCTTCCGCTACGGCGTCGTGGTCTTCATCGGCCTGTCGGTGGCCGAGGAGATCAACTTCCTCGACCGCCTGAGCGCGCGGCTGTTCGGCCCGATCGCGCCGCACGAGGAGGAGACGGCCAAGGTCCAGGTCGCGCGCGAATCCGACGAGCCGATCCCGGTCGGCGGCCCGGTCCTGGTCAAGGAATTGTCGCTGGAGCGGCTGCTCATCGTCGCCGATGCGCTGGCCAAGAGCGTCGTGCTCGGCCGCAGCGAGCGCGAGATCGCCAACGTCTTCGACACGATCGAGCCGTTCGCGCGCGAGCTGGCGATGCTGGGGCGAACATCGAAGAGCCGGGTGGCGATGCTCAAGCTGCTCGGCGAGGCGCTGCTGGTGCAGCACCGCGTCTCCGGCCGCGTGGCGGTCGGCGAGAAGCCGGACGTGTTGTGGGACCGGCCCGATCTGGAACGGCTCTATGCACGGCTCGAGGACGAGTATGAGCTGAAGGAGCGGGAGGACACCCTCAACCGCAAGCTCGCGGTGATCGCGGAGACGGCGACCACGCTCGCCGACATCATCGACACCAAGCGCTCGCTGCGGCTCGAGGTCATCGTCGTCGTCCTGATCGCCTGCGAGATCGTGCTCGGCTTCTACGAGATCTTCGCCCGCGGCGGGCATTGACGGCAGAGCCTCGACCGGCGGCCATCGCATTCAGCGATGGTTCAGACGCGGCATGGAACTCTCGCATGGGCGCGATGAGCGATGCTGGGGGATGTCGAACCATGACGTGGGTGGGGAGCTTGCGACCGTCGCCGGCGGCAGCCAGCCACGAGGTTTGGCGAGCGCCCCGCCGCCGGCGCGGCGATGCTGGTCCGCCAATGCCGTCACACCAGCGCTCTGACGTTCCAAGTCGCATGACGGACCCCGGCAAGCTTCGCCAGCTCGGACACGACGCGGTCGAGATCGACCGTATCGACCGCGAGCGGCACCAGCGTCGCGATGATCTCGACGATGTCCTCGGAGCGATAGACAACCTCGGTCTCCCGCACCGGGTATTTGGCCGCCTCCAGCCGCTCGTCGAGCGCCTCGCGCAGCTCGGCGGCGCGCAGCCCGTCGGTGGTCAGGACGATCTCGTAGTTCGCCTCCGAGGTCTGCGCATTGAGCGGGATGCGATCGATCGCATTGACCAGCGGCCGCAGCAAGGTGTTGCCGGCCAGCACGAACACCGTCAGCGCCACCGACTGCGCGATCAGGTCGGCGCCGGCGCAGGCGCCGACCGCGGCGGACGCCCACAGCGTCGCGGCGGTGTTGAGGCCGCGGACGTTCATGCCCTCCTTCATGATCGTGCCGGCGCCGAGGAAGCCGATGCCCGACACCACATAGGCGATGATCCGCACCGCGCCGTCGGCGCCGGTCAGGCGGTTGCCGAGGTCGACGAAGGCGGCCGCGCCGACGGCGACCAGCACGTTGGTGCGCAGGCCGGCGCTGCGCTGCCGGTATTGCCGCTCGGCACCGATCAGCGTGCCCAGCACGAACGCCGTGAACAGGCTCACGAGCGTGTCGAGGAAGTCGAAGACCTGGAAGGTGTGGAGGAATCGCATGGGCTTGCTGACTGTCTACGGTATTGCGCTCCGTGGCCTGCCTGGCGGCAGCGGCACGCGTGGCATCCGGCGGCGGAACCGTCGCGAGAAGGCCGCTTTCTTAAGCCGTCCTTGATCGAAATCAAATCCCCGTCCCTCCCGTATACTTTAGGCTGATATGATCAACAGGCAGATGACGTCCGGCAAACACATGACGCCATTCTCCGACGTCCGCAGGGATCACAGCCCGGCCGTCCGGCTGGGACATGATGCGGTGAGCGCGGTGAAGCTGTCCCAGGAGCTCACCGCCGAGATCGACGCCTGGGCGGAGGCTCACCAGATGACACGCTCCGACGCCATCGGCCAGTTGCTCACGATCGGCCTGCATGCATCGCGGCCGGCCGCAGCCGGGCAGCCCACGTCGCGGGATCCCGTCGCCATCGAGCAGAATGCGATCCGGCTGATCGATCGGATGCTCGATCCGAGCCTGTCCGCCGAGGAGCGCGAGCGGCGGATCCGCCGCCTGATCGAAGGTCCTGCGGAATTTGCCAACGAACGGATCGACCTGCCGCGGCATCCAGGCTGACGCGAACGGCTCACACGACCGAGCGCGCCACCACGGCCTCGTAGATGTCGTCCTCCTGCGCCGTGTGCATGCGGACCAGCGTCTCGATCGCCTCGATCACCCGTTGCGCATCGCGGATCAGATAGCGGTCCACATGTTCGGACGGCAGATCCTCGACCAGCCGGCCGAGCAGCCGCGCCAGATGCAGGATCTCGCGATGCGCGCGGCTCATCGCCGAGAGGCCATGGCTCTCCTGGAGGAGCCGCGCGAGCTTCGGATAGACCGAGCCCTCGTCGTCGCGCTCATGCGCCACGACCTTGTCCTGCACCACGCCGTTTGCCTCCATGATCAGCGCCACGGCGCCGTCGGGCGGGGCTTCGTCGAGCGCATCGACGATCGCGCGCAGGCGGTCGAGGCCGCGCAGCAGCGCCTGGTGATCATGCCTGAGCCCTCGGCCGTCTTCGGCCGTGATCCGGCCGGCCTTGCTGCGGCCGGCCGGGAACAGAGCGCGGAGCGCGTTGAGGATGACGGCGACGTCGATGGCTTCCTGGACCAGGGCCGCAGGCACCGGCTGCAGCAGGCCGAAGGCCGCGGCCCCCATCGCCACGAACGACAAGCCCATGCCGACGAAGATGCTCTCCAGGGCGATGCGTCGGGCGCGCTGCGCGATCACGATCGCCTCGCCGACGCGATCGAGCCGATCGGCGAGAATGACCACGTCGGCGGCTTCCGACGAGGCGCTGGCACCACGGGCGCCGAGCGCGATGCCGACGTCGGCGGAGGCCAGCGCCGGAGCATCGTTGATGCCGTCGCCCACCATGATGGTGGGATGCAGCCGCTGCTCGCTCTTGACCGCCTCCACCTTGTCGGAGGGGACACGGTCCGCCAGCACGGCGTCGAGGTCGAGCGCCGCGCCGATGGCCTGGGCGGCCGCGGCGCGGTCCCCGGTGACCATGACCATGCGCGCGATGCCGGCCTCGCGGAGCCAGCGGATCGCGCGCGGCGTATCCGCGCGCAGCTCGTCCGCCAGCAGCAGCGCCCCGATCGGGCGCCCCTCGATCGCAACGAAGACGATCAGCGCCGACCGCCACGACGCCCGGCGGATCGCGCGCGCCGCCCAGGGCGGCGGCGTCCGGCTGCCGAGCACGAGGTCGCGCGAGCCGGCCATCACAGGGCGGCCATCGATCAGACCTTCGAGGCCCGAGCCCATGGTTTCCCTGACCTGTTCGGGCACCTTCAGCTTTAGCCCGCGCGCCTGGCCGGCCTGAACGATCGCGTGCGCCACCACGTGGTGCGAGGCCTGCTCGAGCGATGCGCAGAGCAGCAGCACCGCATCGGCGTCCTCGCCCGGCGCGGCGTCGACCGACAGCAGCCGCGCGCCGCCGACGGTCAGCGTGCCCGTCTTGTCGAACAGCACGGTATGGGCGCGCGCGAGCGCCTCGAGCTTGCCGCCGCCTTTGACCAGAATGCCGCTTCGGGCCGCCTGCGCCACGCCGGCAATGAAAGCGACGGGTGCAGCGAGAATCAGCGGGCACGGCGTTGCCGCCACCAGCACGGCAAGACTCCGGATCAGATCGCCCGAAGCCAGATAGGCGGCCCCCGCGATGGCGAGGCTGACGGGCAGGAAGATCAGCGCATAGCGGTCGGCAAGCCGCACGAACGGCGCCTTCGCGGTCTGGGCCGTCGTCACCAGCTTGACGATGCCGGCATAGGTGCTTTCGCCCGCGGTGGCGGTGACGGCCATTTCGAACGTGTCGCCGGCGTTCACCGATCCCGACAGGATCGCCATCCCGCGCGTCTTCGTCACCGGGATCGGCTCCCCCGTGAGCGCCGACTCGTCGACGACGGCGATGGTCGCTTCGACCATGCCATCGACCGGGACGATCTCGCCGGCGCGGACCATCAGGCGATCTCCGACTGCGACTCTGGCGATCGGAACGTTGTCGATCTGGTCGCCACGGCGGCGATGTGCCTCGCGCGGCGCGCGATCGACCAGCGCGCGCAGATCGTGCTCGGCGCGGGCGACGGCAATGTCTTCGAGCACGTTGCCGCCGGAATACATCAGCGCCACGACAGCGCCGGCCAGCGGCTCGCCGAGGATGATCGCCGCGCTCATCGACACCAGCGCGATCGCGTCGACGCCGATGCGGCCGGCCAGGACATCGCGGACGATCGAGACGATCAGCCCCAGGATGACCGGAACGGTCGAGGCCGTAAAAGCGATCCCGGCAAGATCGGGGCGACCGAGCACATGCGCGAGGCCGCCCGCGGCGAGGCCCGCGATTGCGATCGCGACGAGGGTCCACCGCAGAATGCGCTCGAACATGGATACCGGTTCCGGATTGCGCCGGCACTATCGCTGCTGCCGCCCGTCGGACCCTTGAGCGAAATCAACGGCGAGAGCGACCGATCGCCGCAAATGGCTCAGGCGGTATTGCCTGCATCGACCGTCAGCACGGTGCCGGTGACATTGCGCCCGCCATCGCCGAGCAGGAATTCAACCATCGCCGCCACGTCATCCGTTTCCGGCAGCCGTCGCAACGCGCTGCGGCCGGCGATGCGCCGCTGCTGCTCCTCGTCCATGCTCTGCGTCAGCTCGGTGGCGATGAAGCCCGGTGCGATCGCGTTGACGGTGATGCCGACCTTGCCGACCTCGCGCGCCAGCGAGCGCGTGAAGCCGTTGGCCGCCGCCTTGGTCGCGCCGTAGACGGACAGGCCGTTGTAGCCGGTGGAGGCGATGATCGAGGAGATGTTGATCACCCGCCCCTCGCCCGCGGCCATCATGTGGCGAACGACATATTTCGTCAGGATCATCGGTGCCAGAACGTTCAGCCGCACCAGGGCCTCGATCTCCGAATTGTGCATGGTCGCCAGCAGCCCTTCGGTGCCGAGACCGGCATTGTTGACGAGACCGTAGAGCGGACCGTACTCGTCGCGGACCGACTTCACGAAGGCCGGAAGTTCGTCGACGACGCTGAGATCACAGGCGCGGAAATGAATCCCGGCGCTGCTGGCGCTGAACTCGGCGATCGCAGCGCGCAGTTCCTCGCTTTCCCGGCGGGCCACCGTGACGACGTCATAGCCAGCGCCAGCGAGCCTGCGCGCGATGGCGAGCCCGATGCCGCGGCTGCCGCCGGTGACGAGAACGTTACGCATCGGCGCGCGCCAGCTTGCCGGCCGGTGTGACGTCGAGCGCCGGCACGACACGGATCATCGCCGGCACCTTGTGGGGCGCGAGGCGCGCGCGGCACGCGGCGAGGATCTCATTGCGGACCGCCTCGGTCCGCGCCGGATCGGCATCCGCCGTCAGCACGACCTCGGCGACGACGATGCCGCCGGTGATCGGGCTGCGCCGCGACTTGGCGCGCGACATCCGCACCTCGGGATGGCCATTGATCACGGCCTCGATTTCTTCCGGATGGACCTTGAGCCCGCCGACATTGATGATGCCGTTGCGGCGCCCGACGAAGTAGTAGCGATCGCCGCGCAGCTCGACCATGTCACCGGTATCGACATAACCATCCGTATCGGTCAGGGCGGCCGCAGCGCGTCCGACATAGGCGTGCGCGGCGCGCTTGGAGCGAATGCGCAGCGAGCCGTCGGCGACCTTCATGTCGACGGCCCCGCGGCCTTCGCCGAGCAGCGTCGCAGGAAAGCCCTCCAGCCCATCATTCACGGCGAAGCCGACGCCGGCCTCGGTCGAGGCGTAGGCATGACCGATCGAAGCGTGGGGGAATGCCAGCTTCAATCCATCGAGCACGGCCTGGTCGGCGATCTCGCCGGAGAGACGCACATAGCGCGGCGCGAAGCCTTCCACTGCCCCACTCATCAGCAGCTTGCGCCAATGCGACGGCGTTCCGGACATGTGCGTAACGCCGCGTGCGTTGAGACGCGCGACGTGGTCCGATAGCCCCTCGCCCGGGTCCGACAATACCATGGAGCCGCCGCCGACGATGGCGCGCAGGAAGATCTGCAGGCCGCCATAGCGGCGGATGTCGTAGAACGTCGCCCACACCGGCATGGCTTCGCCAGGTACCAGACGGTCGCCGATGATCGCGCCGCACAGACCGTCCAGCGTATGCCCGACAATCTTTGGCACGCCCGATGTACCCGATGTCAGCATCAGCCATTCGGTGGCGCGCACTGTCTGCACGACCGCGGCAGAAGGCTGCGGCAGGGCGACCTCGATCACGAGATCGACACCGCAGGCGTCGAAACGCTGGACCTCATCGGTCACGATGGCGTCGATCTCAGCATCGGCAATGATGCTGGCGAGATGCTCGCCCTTGAGATCCGGCGGACACAACAGGAGACGTCGTGCGACGCCATCGATCTCGATCAGCGCAAGGCCGGCGAGGAGCTGGCCGGAGGTCGCCAGCAGCACCGAACGTCCGTTGAGCTCTTCGGTGCGGCTGCCGAGGCAGCTCCCGCGCGAGAGCTCGGCGAGCGATATGACGTGACGCGGATCGGAGATCGTCCGTTCGGTCAGCGCGGTCCCGAGATGGTCGCGAAGGGCGAAGATCTCACGCGGGGACATTCTCATAGGCCCCGATGAAGTCGCCTATCGTGTTGGGGAACGTCACATCCTCGGACAGGGTGAACGGATCGACGCCGAGATCGTCCTCGAGACGGGCGACCAGGATGGCGAAAGCGAGCGAGTCGAAGCCGGTCTCATGCAACGTCAGCTCGTCGGTCAGCGGCGGCAGCTTGACCTTCTGTTCTTCCGCAATCTGCTTGATCGCTGCAATGATTCTTAACCGTACCGACATGGGCCAATCCGCGCACTGTTCAAACGATGAAACCGACCATAGGGCCAGAAGGTGAAGGAACCCGGACTGGCCCGCGATGTTTCGGGACCGTTGGTAAATGCCCATCATGGCCTATGATTAAAATCACCTACAAACGAACCTCGCCGGCGAGGATCCGCGCATGCAGATCGCGATCGAGCGGGTAATATGCACCTGTCCCGGCGTCTCGCACGTAGAGCGGCTCGTGCACGACCGACGGATCGAAGCCGTCGCGCATCAGCTCCTGCTTCTTCTGCTTGAATGTTTCAGTCGACCGCAGCGACGACGTGATGCGGAGCGCCACCGGCCGCGCGTAGGACGGCAACCTTCGGGCAAGTTCGACGGAGAGACGATCGAGATCGAAGCTGTCGCCGACGACGAGCGCGGCCATCCCGGCGCGCCCATCGGTCCCCGGCACGACAACACCATAGGTCGATGCTTCCAACACGCCGGGACATTGCAGGATCGCCTCGTTCACCTCGCTGGTCGCGACGTTCTCGCCCTTCCAGCGGAAGGTGTCGCCGAGACGATCGACGAAATAGAAGAAGCCCTGATCGTCCTGGCGCATCAGGTCACCGGTGCGGAACCAGGCATCGCCCTTCTCGAAGACGTCGCACAGGATCTTCTTCTCCGTCTCGCCCGTATCGGTATAGCCTTCGAAGCGACCGCCTCCCTTGTCCGCCGTACCGATGCGGCCAATGGCCTCGCCGATCTCGCCGCGCGTGCAGACGAGGCACCGTCCGTCAGCTCCGCGCAGGGGTGCGCGCTGGTCGGCGTCCAGCTTGATGATTTCGGCGGGAAAGCGATGCGCGAGCAGCGACGGCACGCGCCCGATCGATCCCACCCTGCCCTCGACATTGTAGAGCGAGAAGTTGCCTTCGGTCGCGGCATAGAATTCCAGCACCTGAGGAATGCGGAAACGCGCCTGGAACGCCTCCCAGACGTCACCGCGCATGCCGTTGCCGCAGGCGAGCCGCAGCCGATGCGCGCGGTCGAAATCGGACGGCGCGGCGGCCAGCAGATAGCGGCAGAGCTCGCCGATATATTGCAGCAGCGTGCAATCGTGACGGACGATGTCGCGCCAGAAATTGCGCGCCGAGAATTTCTCGGCGAGCACCGCGGCTCCCCCGGCGCGCAGCATGCTGCAGGGCGCGACGATGCCGCCGACGGAATGATAGACCGGCAGACAGTCATAGAGGCGATCGTCGGGACCTGCGCCGGTGAGGCCGGCAAACCATCCGCCCCAGTTCATGATGCGGCGATGGCTGATGCTGGCGGCCTTGGGCAGGCCCGTCGTGCCGGAGGTGTAGATCAGCAGCGCGCGGTCGTTGATCGTCACAGCGCGGCGCTCGGTTGGGTCGAGCGCGTGCGTATCCATCGCGGCGATCGCGACGTCGAGATCGCCGCCGTCGGTAAACCAGACACGCGGCCCGCCCGCGATCAACGGCGCAACCTCCGTATAAGCTTCGTGGAAGTCCTTGGAGACGATCACATGGATTGGCCGGGCCACATTGATGCAATGCGCGAGCGACGGTCCGATGAGATTGGCGTTGATGAGCGCAACAACACCGCCGACGCGGCTGATCCCGAGCCAGGCGGCCAAGTAGTCGGGCCGGCTCGGCATCATCAAGGCGACCGTGTGGCCCGGCCCGATGCCGTTGGCCAGCGCCCAGCGGGCGTATCGGTTGATGCGCGCAGACAGGGCGGAATAGCTCAGCGTCTCGCGATCGGAGACCAGCGCCGGCCGTTCGGGCTGCTTCGCAGCCCAGTCGTCCACCACGTCGGCGAACAGCCGCGCCGGCTCTGCCTCGATGCGCGAGGTCAGATCGATCGCCTTCAGCCAGATCTTCGCCGCCGACGGCTTCCGAGAGGCCGTGCTGAGTTCCACAGATCGATCCGACTGCCCGGAGTTCATGAACGCCCTCGCCCCAATTCGGCGTGCTTATAGGCGGTGTGGCCTCACCAGCCGTTAATCGGGAGGGTTAACCGGCCGAGAGTGCGTCGCTGTTGATGCGAATGCGATCCTTTACGAAGTTCTCGGAAATGCCGGTTAGCGTACCGCTCCCAGAACATGCCAACGCGAAGGCCGGCATGCCCAAGGACACGATGACACGACGCGCATTGCTGCGCTGCGCCGCCTGGAGCAGTGTTGCAGCCATGACTTCGACCACGGCGTTCGCCGGAGTTGATGCGCCCTATCCGGCTCAGCCCGTCACCTGGGTCATTCCGTTTGCCCCGGGTGGAGCCACCGGCCGGCTGTCGCTCCTGATCTGCGACCGGCTGACCCGCCGCCTGGGCCAGCCCTTCGTGCTCGATCACCGGCCGGGTGCGGGCGGCGCCACTGCCACCAAGAGCGTCGCGAGCGCCGCGCCGGACGGCTACACGATCCTCGCGACCTCGACCGCGAACGTCATCACCGCCTCGGTCGACGGCTCGCCGAACACCGACGAAGACCTCACGCCGGTCGCCGGCATGGCGCGCATGCCGCTGCTGCTGCTGGTCAGCCGGCAGCTGCCGGTCAAGACGCTGCCCGAATTCCTGGCCTATGCCAAGGCCAACCCGGGCAAGCTCAGCGTCGGCTCCGCCGGTCCCGGCACCGTCCAGCTGCTGTCGGCCGAGCTGTTCCGGACCCTCGGCGGCCTCACGTGGTCGACTGTGCACTATCGTGGCTCGGGTCCGGCCCTGACCGACCTCGCCTCCGGCCACATCCACGCGATGTTCGACAACGCCGCTTCCGCGGTCGACCTCCTGCGCAGCGGCAAGGTCCGGGCGCTGGCCGTCACGACGCGCGAGCACGCCGCCGCCTTCCCCGATCTGCCGCCGGTCGCCGACGCGCTGCCGGCGTTCGAAACCTCCGGCTTCTATGGCGTCGCCGTGCCGCACGGCACGCCGAAAGCCATCGTCGAGCTGCTCAACCGCGAGATCAACGCCGCGCTGGCCGATCCCGACATCAGCAGGCAGTTCGCCGAGGTCGGCGCCACGCCGCTCATCGGCGACGTCGGCGTCTACACCGCGACCTACCGCGCCGAGATCATGCACTGGCGCAAGCTGGTGCCGCAGGTGAGCGCGAAGAACTGACCTCCGCGCCCGGCGACCCGCCTGCCTCAGGCCCCCGCGACGCCCTGCAGCACCAGCCGGTTGAGACGGGCCGCGAAGGCGGCCGGATCCTCCGGCAGTTCGCCGTCGAGGATCTGCGCCTGCTCGAGCAGCAGGAACGACAGATCGTCGACCTTGGCCTTGTCGGCGGCGGCCTTGGCGACCGCCACGACCAGCGGATGGCGCAGATTGATCTCGAGGATCGGCTTGGTGCGCGCCCCGCGCGCCTGCTGCGACAGGATGCGCTCCAGCTCGCGATCGGGACCATGGCTGCCGGCCACCAGGCACGACGCGCTGGTGGTGAGCCGGGTCGAGACCTTCACGTCGGTGACGTGATCGCCGAGGCTCGCCTTGATCAACGCGATCGTGTTGGCCTCGTCGGCCGCCGGCTGCGCCTCGTCCTCGGCCTTCGGCTCCGTCACCGGGATCGGATCGAAGTTGATGTCGCCCTGGCTCAGCGACTTCAGCGGCTTGCCGTCATATTCGAGCCGCGCCGAGGTCCAGAACGCATCGACCGGATCGGTCAAGAGCAGCACCTCGACGCCACGTGCCTTGGCCGCCTCGAGCCGCGGATTGGACTTCAGCCGCTCGATGCTGTCACCGACCAGGAAGTAGATCTCGGTCTGGTTCTCCTTGAGGCCCTCGACATATTGCTTCAGCGAGCGCTTCTCGCCGGTCGTCGTGGTGAAGCGCGCCAGCGCCAGCAGCTTGTCACGGCGCTCGAAGTCCTCGTAGAGTCCCTCCTTGATGACGGCGCCGAAGGAGTCCCAGATCTTGTCGAAGTTCTCGGCGTCCTTCTCGGCCAGCTGCTCCAGCTCGCTGATCACCCGCGTCGTCACCGCTTTGCGGATCTGCGCCAGCTGCGGATTGTTCTGCAGCATCTCGCGCGACAGATTGAGCGGCAGATCCTCACTGTCGATCACGCCGCGGATGAAGCGCAGGTACGCCGGCATCAGGTCGGCGTCGTCGGTGATGAAGACGCGGCGGACATAGAGTTTGACCTTGCCCTTGCGCGCCGGCTCGAACAGGTCGAACGGCTTGGTCGAGGGCGCGAACAGCAGCACGGCATAGGAATAGCGGCCCTCGGCGCGGTAGTGCAGCGTCATCGCCGGCTCGTCGAACGCATGCGCGATCGACTTGTAGGCCTTGCTGTAGTCCTCCGGCGTCAGCTCGGATTTGGAGCGCTGCCACAGCGCGCTGGCGGAGTTGATCTGGCGCGGCTCGCCCTCCTCCTGCACCAGCATGATCGGGAACTGGATGTTGTCGGAATAGGCGGTGACGATGCGCTCGATCTCATAGGTTTCGAGATATTTCTTCGCGTCGTCCTTGAGGTGCAGCACGATCTCGGTGCCGCGCGCAACCCGCTTGGCATCCTCCTCGGACGCGGGCGCCACCTCGAAGCCCGCCCCGCCCGACGAGGTCCAGGTCCAGACCTCGCCGCCGCCGGCGCGGCGGCTGATCACCTGGATGCGGTCGGCGACCATGAAGGCCGAATAGAAGCCGACGCCGAACTGGCCGATCAGGCCGGTGCCGTCCTTGGCCTCGGCCAGCTTCTGCACGAACGCCTTGGTGCCGGAGCGGGCGATGGTGCCGAGATGGTCGATCAGCTCCTGGCGCTCCATGCCGATGCCGCTGTCGGCAATGGTCAGCGTATCAGCGGCCTTGTTCGGGATGATGCGGATCTGCGGCGGCTCGCCGTCGCCGATCAGATCGGGTCTGGCGATCGCCTCGTAACGCAGCTTGTCACAGGCGTCCGAGGCGTTCGAAATCAGCTCGCGCAGGAAAATGTCGGTCTCGGAGTAGACCGAATGCACCATCAGATGGAGCAGCTCGGAGACTTCGGCCTGGAAGGAATGGCTAACGGTGGCGGTGTCGGTCATCGTCGTACGTTGGCCCATGCTATCAGGGGTGGAGAGAGACCGTCGATATAGCGCGGCGGCGGCACCGATCAAGCCTTTCGGCCAGGGGGATCGTCGACCGATCGTTCGGCGGCCGCGAGCAGCTTGTCGATGACCGTGTCGAGGGTCGCGATCTCGGCGGCCGAAAGCACGCTCAGCAGATCGGCCTCGCGCGCCAGCGCATGGGGCACGATCCTGCGGTACAGCCCTCTGCCGGCAGCCGTCAACGCCACGATCCGCTCGCGGCCGTCCGCGGGATCGCGGCTCCGGCTGACGATGCCGCGGGCCTCCAGGCTCTGCATGGCGCGGCTGACATTCATCTTGTCGAGAGTCGTCAGCCGGCCGATCTCCTTGGTCGGCAGCCGCGGCTGCTCGCCGAGCGCCGCCAGGATCCGCCATTCCTGGCGCGACAGCGCGAAGCGGTCGGCATAGACCTCCGCCACCGCCAGCGACACCTGCTCGGCGAGCCGGGCAAGCCGGTAGGGAAAATAGCGCTGCAACCTCAGCTCACGCTCGGCGATCCCCTCTCCACCCGTTCGGCCGCGGGTCTCGTTGGCCACCTTCGTCATCGCGTCCCCTGCCCTCGTCCGTTCCAGGCGCTCGTTCCTGGCGACCTCAATCCGATCCCAATCGGGTTGATCTGGATCAAAGCCACACAATCGTATCATTCGTTACTATCCTGCCAACAATGATCATGGGAGGACCATCGTGCAGATCGAGAAGATTCATCACGTCGCCTATCGCTGCGTCGACGCCAAGGCCACCGTCGAGTTCTATAAGAAGGTCCTCAACATGGACCTGCTCGGCGCGATCGCCGAGGACAAGGTGCCCTCGACCAAGGCGCCAGATCCCTACATGCACATCTTCCTCGATGCCGGGAACGGCAACATCCTCGCCTTCTTCGAGCTGCCGAACTCGCCGCCGATGGGGCGCGATCCGAACACGCCGGAATGGACCCAGCACATCGCCTTCCAAGTGAAGGACATGGAGGAGCTCGAGGAAGCCAAGGCCCGCGCCGAGGCCGCCGGTCTCGACGTCGTCGGCATCACCGACCACACCATCTTCAAGTCGATCTATTTCCATGATCCGAGCGGCCACCGGCTGGAGATCGCGGCCTGGACCGCGACGCCGGAGCAGATCACGCGGATGAAGTCGGTCGCCCACGCCATGGTCGACGAATGGGCCACGACCAGGAAGCCGCCGCGGCACACCGCCTGGATGCACGAGAAGGAATTCGCCGGCAGCGACTGAGCGATTGCTCGTTCCGACAGTCCCGACCGCAGCGCGCCAGGCGAGGCAGCCATGAGCAACTATGTCTATCCGAGATTTCCCTATGTCTGCTCGGCGGAGCAGCGCAGCGGCGAGACCCGCCGCCATCCGATCGTCGTGATCGGCGCCGGGCCGATCGGCCTCACCGCGGCGCTCGATGTCGCCGCCCGCGGCCAGCCGGTGGTCGTGCTCGACGACAACGACACCGTCAGCATCGGCTCGCGCGCGGTGTGCTACGCCAAGCGCCCGCTGGAGATCTGGGACCGGCTCGGCTGTGCCGCGCCGATGGTCGAGAAAGGCGTGAGCTGGAACATCGGCAAGGTGTTCTTCCGCGACCAGCTCTCCTATCAGTTCGACCTGCTGCCCGAGCCCGACCATCGCTGGCCGGCGATGATCAACCTGCAGCAATACTATCTGGAGGAGATCCTGGTCGACGCCTGCAGCAGGAGCCCGCTGGTCGATCTGCGCTGGAAGCATCGCCTCGTCAGCCTGAAGCAGAGCGAGGATTGCGCGCAGCTCGCGGTGGAGACGCCCGACGGCATCTTCACCATGGAGGCGCAATGGGTGATCGCCTGCGACGGCGCCAATTCCGACACCCGCCGGATGGTCGGCGCCGAGTTCACCGGCCAGTTCTTCCAGGACCGCTTCCTGATCGCCGACGTCAGGATGAAGGCGGACTTCCCCACCGAGCGCTGGTTCTGGTTCGACCCGCCGTTCCATCCGGGACAGTCGGTGCTGCTGCATCGCCAATCGGACAACATCTGGCGCATCGACTTCCAGCTCGGCTGGGACGCCAATCCGGACGAGGAGAAGAAGCCCGAGCGCGTGATCCCGCGCATCCGGGCGATGCTCGGCGAGACCGCCGAGTTCGAGCTCGAATGGGTGTCGATCTATCAGTTCGCCTGCCGAAGGATCGACAATTTCCGCCGGGGACGCGTGCTGTTCGCCGGCGACGCAGCGCACCAGGTGTCGCCGTTCGGCGCCCGCGGCGCCAACACCGGCGTGCAGGACATCGACAACCTCGCCTGGAAGCTGGCAATGGTGCTGCGCGGCGAGGCGCCGGAGAGCCTGATCGACAGCTATCACGAGGAACGCGCTTACGCGGCCGACGACAACATCCTGAACTCGACGCGGGCGACCGACTTCATCACGCCGAAGACACAAGCGAGCCGCACCTTCCGCGACGCCGTGCTCGACCTCGCGCAGCACCACAGCTTTGCGCGGCCGCTGGTCAACAGCGGCCGGCTGTCGACGCCGACGCCCTATGCCGCATCGTCCCTGAACACGCCTGACGGCGGCAGCGTACCCGGCGCGATGACGCCAGGTATCAATGCCGCGGACGCGCCGGTGATGGTCGCGGGCGAGCCCGGCTGGTTCCTGAACTGCCTCGGCTCGGGCTTCACGGTTGTCACCTTCGACAACGCCGTCACCGCCGAGCAGCTCAGCATCGACGGCATCACGGCGCGGGTGCTCGTCGTCGGCCGCGACCTCGCCGATCCCAAGGGCCTGCTCGCGGCACGATACGGCGCCTCGCCCGGCACGACCTATCTGTTCCGCCCCGATCAATATGTCAGCGCCCGCTGGCCGCAGTTCGACGGGGACGCGATCACGGATGCGGTCCGGCGCGCCTGCGGCAGGCGCCCCGCGGCCCAGCAGGAGCTTGCAGCATGAGCCTCACCCTCACCCCGAACATTCGCGATCCCGACGACTTCTATGCCGAGCTGATCGGTGGCCAGCGCGACCTCAGCGAGGACGAGGCCCTGCGCATGAACGCCAGACTCGTGCTGCTGCTCGCCAACCATATCGGCGACCGCGCGATCCTGAGCGAGGCGATCCGGCTGGCGAGGTCGCCCGCCGGCTGACCGCATCAATTCTTGTTCGACTTTCGGCGCGGTTTTGATCCCGATCAAAGCCGCGCGTGCGCGCTCTCTGGCAGGAAAAGAGACCCGCAGGCGGCTCACTCGCCGGCACAGGGTTGGCGTGTTCTCGCTCATAACGCCTCCCGATCCGCTCCCGGCCGGTTTCATTGTGACAACATCATAATGTCACGCCACCTTCACTGAGGCCCTCTACGTCTTCGCCTCGTTCCACAACGGCACGGGGATTCGCATGTCGCGCTACTACAAGACGCTGCAGACGCAGCGCTTCGACGACTATCGCTACTATCATCAGAGCCGGATCAATCAGACGCTGCACCTGATCAGCGCCGTGATCTTCCTCGTGTGCTATGCGCTGCTGTTCAAGGATCCGGCAATGGCCGGCCTGGTCGGCTGGCTGGCGATGCTGACGCGGCAGACCGGGCACTTCTTCTTCGAACCGAACGGCTATGACCACGTCAACGGCGTCAGCAATGACTACAAGGAGGCGGTCAAGGTCGGCTACAATCAGACCCGCAAGATCGTGCTGCTGACGGTGTGGGGCCTGGTGCCGGTGGCGCTGTTCGCGTTTCCGACGCTGTTCGGCCTGTTCGCCGAGCCGGCCGGCCGGATGGACTTCGTCCGCCACGTCGGCCTGCTCTGGCTCGCGGTCGGCATCGGCGGCGGTCTGTTTCGCGTCATCCAGCTGTTTGCGACGCAGGATGTCTCGACCGGCCTGATCTGGGCCTTCAAGGTGCTGACAGACCCGTTCCACAACATCGCGCTGTATTGGAAGTCGCCGCTGGCGCTGCTGCGCGGCGAGCTGATCGATCCGACCATCAAAGACGCCTCGCATTGGGGCGCCGCCGAGGACGAGGCCGAAGAAGCCGCGCATCTCACCTGATCGCGAGTTCCCGCCGCGGGACCGTCCCGCGGCGGGCGTCGTCGGAGTGACGGGCTTCAACACCATGGAACGACTCTCCTGCTGCGCCGTTGCGGGCTTAGTGCTGGTGGCCTTCAGGAGCTTTCCATGTGTGACTACAGCCTCCATACTGTTGCTTCCCGTGACGCCAAGACTGCCGACGTGCTGGTCTCCTGTCGCTTTCCCGGCACGGAGACCCGCGGCTTCTGCACCAAGGACGACCCGTTGACCGCGGTGTGCCTGCGTCCGGGCACCGAGCTCGCCTTCGAGGGCGACGTGCGGATCAAGGGCTTCTTCTTCCGCCGCAAGGTCGGTGCGCATCTCGCCCGCTTCCGCCAGGTCGACACCAACAAGCCGACCGAACATCACGATGCGCTCGAATTCTCCAATGGCCGGATCGTCAAGGTCACCGACCTGGCCACCGGCCAGCGCGCCCACGTGGTGCAGATGCCAGCCGACCCGGCCGCCCGGCGGACGACCGCGCCGCTCACGATCGAGCTGCGGGCGACCCAGCTCTGAAGACGTCGACATGGCCGGCGTCAGCGCCGAGGCGGCGCTGACGTCGGGCATGACCGGCTGAAGACAATGCGCGTCGTCGAAGGCTGCGCGCCCGCCCCCTGATGTCATCCTGAACATGTGATCTTGCATGCGTGCTCGCGATCCCGCGGCACGCTCGGTGCCCGGGTGATGCGGCCGTCAGCCCTCTCGACGAGAGGGCGCGGGGAAGGCCGGGTGCTGACCGCGGCCCATGGCCCGCCTGCAACAAGAAAAGCAGGCGGCAGTCACCACAGGTCGGGCCTGACAACCGGCCTCCCCCGCGCGATCGGTTTTAACGGTGTCCTTCGTGCTCTCCCTGGGGATCGGCGTTCTTGCCCCCATCGCCCGCCCCGAGCCGTCACAGCATCGAAAGCGGACTTGACCTCAGCGTCGAGAGGCCAGGACCACACGACTTCGCCGTCCGCGCCGACCTGCGCTCGTCTGGCACAGCCGCCGCGTCCATCGCAGCCCACCTCAACGTTCGTGACGACGCGTACGTCCCTCTGCACGAGGCGGGATGGGCGGAGATAAACATGATTTCGGAAAAATGGCAAGATGAATTTCGCGAAATCCGTAGATCGCGCAGCGGCGGTGGTGCGCTCCCCTCCCCCTTGCGGGGAGGGGTTGGGGGTGGGGGTCCGCGGGCGCGGAGTTTCGTTTGGGGCTGGTCAGCCCAACAGCTCCCGATCGATCCGAGCTATCGAAACACTACCCGTGGGGACCCCCACCCCCGACCCCTCCCCGCAAGGGGGAGGGGGAGACGCGAGAGCGGCGCTCGCGGCGCAGAGTGCTGGAAGCTGACCGCGACCGGCGTCGGACGAGCGTCCCCGTTCAATCCGGCAGATTGGTAAACCTCGGTCGCCACACGCCCAATATGACGTTCACGGTGGCGACGCCGAGCATGACCCAGATGGCGCCCTGCTCGGTACCGAAGTTGGGCGCAAGCGTCGCCGGGTCGATCTGGCCGGCGACGGCGCGGGCGGCCTCCTCGGCCGCCTCCTGCATCGGACCCTGCACGGCGGCAAAACCCCATTCGAAGACCAGGATGCCGGAGGCCAGCTTGGCAAGCGCCCAGCCGGCGCTGTGCAGCGCGCGGTTGATCGCGATGGCGAGCAGTCCGGCGATCAGGGTCAGGCCGAGCGAGGGGAAGAACACGTAGCGCACGATCGCGCCCATCGCCGCGCGCATCTCGGCATAATGCGACAGCGACACCGACGGCTGCGGAATCAGGCCGAGCAGCACGACGAGGCAGGCCATCGCGCCCATCATGCCGATCGCGCCCATCGTGTGCAGGAACTTCATCAACCGTCGCATGGCATTCCCCGGCGTCGTGAAGATGAGATCTCCTCCGGCAGGGATCGCGGTCCCCGCCAAGTCAAGCCACGCTGCATGCGCGGGCTGCCGTCACCCGTCATCCATACGATCAAGATCGGCCATCGGATCACGCATCGAGACGAGCGTCTGTCTCTACCAGTGCCGCGTACCCGGCCCGCCCTTGAACGGTCCGACGACGCGGGAGGTGATCCAGCCGCCGTAGAAATCGCCATCTTGCGCGGCAACGCACTCGTCGCCGACGAAGCAGGCCTCGACCCGCGAGGCATAGAACGCCAGATGGCCCGCGATCGGCGCAAATGGCGCCGTCGGCTGCTCGTAGCTCCAGGCCGCCTGCTCGGAGACGCGGCCGCCGACCTCCAGCGTCCAGTAGCCGGCGACGCCCTTGAACTCGCAGAATGACTGGCCGGGGGCGCGCCGCAGCCACTGCATCGCGACATGCTGCGGCGGGAAGTAGTAGACCGGAGGATGGCTGGTCTCGAGCACGCGATAGCCGTCCTGCGTGTCGGCGATGGTGACGCCGGCGAATGCGACGCGCAGCCGCGCCCTGCAGCGCTCCAGCCGCGGCGGCCGCGGATAGTCCCACACCGATTCCTGGCCCGGTCCCGGCACGATCCGCTGCATGTCCCTTCTCCGTCGTGGCGCCGCCGCCGCGCGCGGCGACGGCCAGCGCAAGGCAACGGCCCAACGGAGGCAGAGGATCACCGCAGACTGATGGGGAGCGGCGGCTGTCGTTCCGGCTTCACGAAGGCGAGGCCGCCGGCGGAGCGGGCTCAGGCTCCTGCGCGGTTTTGCCGTTGTCCTGCCCGACGCGGAACAGCTGGATGTAGCTGCCGAGATAGAGCGCCGTGAGGCCGGCCACGGGCTGCGCCGGGACCGGCGGGTCGAGCAGCAGGACAGCATCGAAGTTCGACCGCCAGCCGGCCAGATAGCGCGCGAGCGGCAACACGTCGGCGGGCGGCGTGTCCGGCTGCAGCCAGCGCCACGCGACGGGCTCGGCCAGCGGCTGCGCGAGATGCGCGAAGGAGGGACGCACCGTGACGGGCTGCTGGTTCGGATGGGCGAACATCAGCGGCCAGAACGCCCGCCGCTCGATCACGAGCAGCGCCGCCATATGGGAATCGACATAACGGAAGCCGGGCAGGATGCGCTCGCGCCGGCTGGAGACGGGCTGCTCGTGGCCATGCGCGGCGATGACGCGCGCGCCGGGCTGCACGTGCGCGATCGCCGCGCGCAGTTCGGCGAGGTCGACCCGGTGATCGATCCAGGCCGATGCGATATCCGCGGTCCGAACCAGCATCAGCCCTGCGAGGACGATGCCGACGAGCGCCGCCTTCCTGCCGGACACGACCGGATGCAGGCCGGCGAACAGCAGCAGGCCGCCCATCGCGGCAAAGCGCATGTCGATCAGCGTTCCTCCCAGCGCCGTCCAGGGCGCCGCGACGAAGGCCGTGAACAGCGCCGCCAGCGCCAGCGGAATGCCCGGCGCGATGACGAGCTGGCGCCGGACGAGAACCAGCACCGACATCACCACGACGGTCGTGATGATCGTCAGCTCGGCGCTGGTGGTCAGGAACGGCGTCATGATGCGCCACAGCTTCGGCGGTCCGTCCCAGTCGCCGAGTTGCAACCCTCCCTCGCCCAGCGGACAGAGCCCATAGAGCAGCACGGCCGGGCTGAGCGTGAGTCCGAGCGCACAGGCCGCGACCGCCAGCTCCCGCGTCAGGACCGCCGACCGGCGCAGCCGCCACAGCCGATCGGCCTCTCCGGCGCCGATCAGGACCGCGAAGAACAGCAAGCCGAAGATGTGGCAGAGGAAGGCAGCCGACGCAGTGATGGCCCCCCAGGCGATCGCCGGCAGCCAGCCGCCCCGACGGCGCAGCGCCACCCAGCCGGCGGCGCCGCCGAGGGCAAGACCGAGCGAGAGCTGGAAATTCATGAAGCCGAGCAGGAAGACGCCGTCATAGGCGACGATGCCGGCCGCCAGCGGCCATAAGGACAGCCGGCCGAACACCGCGCGGTGATAGGCGATGACCCCGAGGAGCGGCGCGAACAGGCTGAGCGCGAGCAGGATGCGGCCGCCGACATGAACGTCGGTGATGCGCAGCAGCGCGACGCCGATCACGTCCATGCCGAGATTGGGCAGGATGCGCCAGTTCGGCGCGTACATCTGCGACAGCACGGGATCGTCGGGATGCGCCAGCACGAACAGCCGCGCGAGGTGGTTCGGATAGTCGAGCACCGGCGGGACATCGACCAACAGAAACGGCACCGCGAGCACGATGGCGAGCACCAGCGCCAGCAGGATCCAGCGCCAGGGCAGCTCGCCGGCGCTGGAGGCGGACACGGGAGGATGGGGGACTGATCGGAAGTCTGAATGCACGAGGAGGCTGGCCGGCGCGATGGCGCCAGTCGCCGGCGAGCACGATGGCAAATGCATTGAGGTACCCCATTCCGCCCGGGATACTTCGATACCATCCGACCAAAGACTGCAAGATGTCCTGAGGCAACCTTCTGGTTGTGCCTAATGCTCCGTTACTTTACGGGGATTCCGCGAAACCGTCGGCTCAAGCGATCGCCTGGAGATAGCGCCGCACCGAGCGATCGAACGCCGCCTTGGCATCGTCGGCGATGTTCTTCTGCCACCAGGCGCCGTAGATCCGATCGAACGCGAGCGGCGCGACCGCATCGGCGATGCGGCGCACGGCGGCGGCGCCGAGCGGGATGTAGTTCGGATAGGAGTACATGAAGCTGACATGGCGGCGATCCATCGCCACCATGGCGATGTCGCCGGTCAACAGCGCGCCCCTGCCCTCGGCTCCCTTCCGCCAATGCAGGATGGTGGCGCCGGCGAAATGCCCGCCGGTCCGCAGCAGCACGATTTCGTCCGAGAGCGCGAGGCGGTCGCCGGTCCACGGCACGATCGCAGGATGCGGACGGGTGACGAAGGCCGCGTCGTCGCCGTGCAGATAGACCGGCGCATTGCCGAACGCGGCGCTCCAATCGGCGACCGCGCCATAATAGTGCGGATGCGACACGGCGATGGCCTTCAGCCCGCCCAGCGAGCGGACATGGGCAATGGCCGCATCCGTCGCCAGCGGAATGCAGTCCCACATCACGCAGCCGTCCGGCCCGGGAACGAGCAGCGCGCGCTGGCCGATCGCGAAGCTCGGCTCCAGAGCAAGGCCGATGAGGCCGTCATCCTCGCGCCAGACGACCTGATGCCGTTCGGCGAGGTCGTCGCGGCTGAGGAAGCTCTGTCCCGTCCAGTTCACATATTGCCGCTCGTCCTCGCAGACGACGCAATGGCCGGGCGGCGCCGGCGTATCGGGAAACTGCGCGCCGCATTGAAAGCAGATCCAGAGAGGCATGGATCACCCGTCGTTCGGGTCGGGAATGCCGAGGATAGCATGCGGGCCATTGCCAAACACCGTCGCGCGCGGCTTCGTGATTGCCTAGTGTCGCCGGACCGCACCAGAGGAGTTCTCGACATGCCGACCCGGCTGCGCCGCGCCTACGTTCACCGCCTGCCGATGCGGAGCCCGGACGATGTCGGCGCGCTCGAGGCCGGAATCGCGCAAGGGGCGATCGATCCCGCAGGGATCGTCGCCATTCTCGGCAAGACCGAGGGCAATGGCTGCGTCAACGACTTCACCCGCGCCTTCGCCGTGCGCTCGCTGGAGGCGCTGCTCGGCCGATATCTCGCGGCGGACGCCGTGCAGCAGATCGCGATGGTAATGTCCGGCGGCACCGAGGGCGCATTGTCGCCGCACATGATCGTGTTCGAGGCACGCGACGGCGGCGATGCCGCGAAGCCGCGCGATGTGCCGACGTCGCTGGCGCTGGGGCGCGCACGCACGCCGGTGCTGGCGGGCGAGCATCTCGGCCGCATGCCGCAGGTCGAGCTCGTGGCCGCCGGCGTGCGTGCGGCGATGGCCGACGCCGGCATCGACGATCCCGCCAACGTTCACTACGTACAGGTGAAATGCCCGCTGCTGACGATGGAGCGGATCGAGGCGGTCGAGGCCCGGGGACAGCGCACCGCCGTGCGCGATACGCTGAAGTCGATGGGCTTTTCGCGCGGCGCCTCGGCGCTCGGGGTCGCCGTCGCGCTCGGCGAGCTCGCAGCCGGCGATCTGTCCGATGCGACGATCTGCGCGGATGTCTCGCGCTACAGCGGGCGCGCGGCCACCTCGGGCGGCGTCGAGCTGCTCGACCACGAGATCATGGTGGCCGGCATGTCGGCCAAGTGGAGCGGGCCGCTCGCGATCGATCATGCCGTCATGGGCGATGCCATCGACATCGAGCCGGCGCGGCAGGCGCTCGCCCGGCTCGGCCTGAACGTGACGGGCCAGGTGCCGGCGGCCGACCGCAGCCGCATCGCCGCGGTGCTCGCCAAGGCGGAGGCGGCGCAGAGCGGCCGGCTGCGCGGCCAGCGGCATACCATGCTCGACGACAGCGACGTCTCCTCGACCCGCCATGCCCGCGCCTTCGTCGGCGGCGCGCTGGCCGGGCTGTTTGGCTTCACCGACCTGTTCGTCTCGGGCGGCGCTGAGCACCAGGGCCCTGACGGCGGCGGGCCGGTCGCGGTGATCGTCGCGCGCGGCTAGATCGGCGGTATCGAGATCCGGCAGGCGCCGCTCCCGCGGTTTGCGGAGACCTCGCGGGAGTTTGGGCGCGACCGGTAACGAATAACCAACAGACCCTTACCTGCGACTGATTATCACATGCATTAGGTACGATCATCCCAGGCGGGCCACCAGCGCAACCCGTTTTGGTCGAATTTCGAGGACTTGTTGAGAGGCGTTCGCAACAGGAGTGATCCTGATGGCGAATCCACGAACAAGATTTGTCCTTGAGTAGCCATTGGGGTGGTTGAGTATGGGTCGAGCCGTCTTTCCAGCAAGCTTGCGCGGGGGCACCGCGCTTCGAGGCGATCCCTCCGCTGATGTATCGGGGGTCAAGGTGTCGGCGGTCGCGGGGCTGATCGCCGTCGCCTCGTTCTCCGGCGCCGAGGCGCAGCAGGCGCCCCTGCCCTCCGTCACCGTCGAAGCGCCGGCCGCGCGCGCCAAGCCGGCGCCGTCGCGGCCGTCGGCCGACCAGGTCCGCGCCCGCAGCGCGCTGCGCCGCGCGGCCCGCCAGCCGCAGCAGCCGCCGGCTCAGACCGGACCGCAGACGCCGCCCGACGCCAACCCTTACGCGGACGCGGCCGCGCCCTACAAGGTCGACCGCGTCGCTTCCGGCAAGTTCACCGAGAAGCTGGTGAACACGCCGAAGACCATCACCGTGATGAGCAAGGAGGTGCTGGAGGACAAGCACGTCACCACGCTGAAGGAGGTCGGCCGCTCGACCGCGGGCGTCACGCTCGGCTCGGGCGAAGGCGGCAACGCGTTCGGCGACCGCTTCTTCATCCGCGGCTTCGATGCCCGCAACGACATCTTCATCGACGGCATCCGCGATCCCGCCGTGTCGGTGCGCGAGAACTTCTTCACCGAGCAGGTCGAGATCCTGCGCGGTCCCGCCTCGGCCTATGCCGGCCGCGGCACCGCGGGAGGTGCCATCAACATCATCACCAAGCAGGCCGGCGACCGCAATTTCACCAACGCGGAGTCGACCCTCGGCACCGACCAGACCAAGCGCGTGACGCTCGACGTCAACCAGACGATCTCGCCGACCTTCTCGGTGCGCACCGGCGGCCTGTTCCAGGACGCCAATGTCGCGGGACGCGACCACGTCACCGACGACCGCTGGGGCGGCTTCATCTCGACCAAGTGGACTCCGACGGACTCGCTGAAGGTCACGACCAACTACGTCCACACCGACCTCTCCGGCTATCCGGATTTCGGCGTGCCGTTCTACAAGCAGGGCAACATTCCGGCGACCTCGGCCGGCATCCCGCGCAACAATTGGTACGGCTTCCTCAACCGCGACTTCCAGGCCGCGCGGCAGGATTTCGGCACGCTCGCGGGCGAGCTCAAGCTCAGCGACAGCGTGACCTTCACCAGCAAGCTGCGCGGCGAGCATTCCGAGCTGAACTACATCGGCACCCTGCCGAATGCGAGCGTGGCGGGAACGGCCAGCCCCGATCCGACCAAATGGTTCTTCAATGCCAGCGCGCAGAGCC
This sequence comes from Bradyrhizobium sp. HKCCYLRH2047, assembly GCF_051168175.1. Taxonomy (NCBI): domain Bacteria; kingdom Pseudomonadati; phylum Pseudomonadota; class Alphaproteobacteria; order Hyphomicrobiales; family Nitrobacteraceae; genus Bradyrhizobium; species Bradyrhizobium sp. HKCCYLRH2047. Next base: position 678,912 of record NZ_JBNPUM010000002.1, on the reverse strand, counting down.
GCTATCAGACCGTCGACAACTGGGCCAACCAGAACGACCTGACGTTCAAATACGACACCGGCCCGGTCAAGCACACCACGGTGGTCGGCACCGAGTTCTCCAAGGAGAACATCTCGATCGACCGCTACGCCGGGCTGACCTCGGAGGCGTTCGGCTCGCAGGGCACCACCGGCGGGGGCTTGCAGAACCAGAATATGTTCAGCCCCGCCTACACCAACCTGCCGTTCACGACCGTGCCGTTCCTGACCGGCAATCCGACCCGCTACGACGTCGACAGCAAGAGCGCCTATGTGATCGACACCGCGAACTGGCGCGACACCCTCATCCTCACCGGCGGCCTGCGCTATGACGGCTACGCGATGCGCTCGTCGAACAACACCGCCTCGGCGACCGTCGATTCCGACCTGATCAACTACAATCTCGGTCTCGTCTACAAGCCGCTGCCGATCGGCAGCCTCTATGCGGCCTACGCGACCTCCGCCAATCCGTTCGGCTCCGAGCTCGACGGCACCGCCACCGACTACGGCGGCATTCCGCCGAACAGCACCATCATCCTCGGGCCCGAGCGCAACAAGGGCGCCGAGATCGGCACCAAATGGGAGCTGGTCGACCGCCATCTGCTGGTGACCGGCGCGCTGTTCCAGACGGTGAAGGAGAACGCCCGCGAGACCGTCAACGGCCTTCTGACCTCGGGCGCGGCCTATCGCATCCAGGGCATCGACATCGAGGCCGAAGGCAAGCTCACCGACCGCTGGAGCATCTTCGGCGGCCTGGTGCTGATGCAGTCCAAGGTGACGCAGAGCGGCGTCGCGTCCAATACCGGACTGCAGCTCGCCAACATCGCGCACCAGTCGCTGAGCGTGCTGACCAAGTACAAGTTCGACGACGGCTGGGAGATCGGCGGCCAGGCCGTCTACCGCTCGAAAGTGTTCGGCGGCACGTTCGCGGCCAACACCGGCAACGAGCTGCCGAGCTACTGGCGGTTCGATGCCTTCGTGGAGAAGCAGATCGACAAGAACTGGAGCATGAAGGTCTATGCCCAGAACCTCACCAACCAGCTCTATTACGACACCTTCTACCGCAGCAACGTGCCGTTCACCCAGGTCGCTCCCGGCCGTGCGTTCTACCTGATCACGACGGCGAAGTTCTAAGGCCGCGCGCGTCCCGGTCGGGAAACAGATTCGCCAGATTCCCGCCGCATCTCGCGATGCGGCGGGAAGCAGCTCGAACCGCAGATCGCCGAAGTGATCATCAAGCGCACGATTTACCTCGCGGGACGGGGTGCAGGCCGGCCAATTCTCCCATCAGCAATTGAATGATGGAGATCAGCTCAACCAGGAGGTTTCAAGTGTTGCCGTGACGCGACACTTTGCGAACAACTCTCATTTTCAGAAATGGATGGAAACTTTTCGCATTCCAGCCACCGGCGGAACCAGCTTTGGACCGCTTTCCCCCGCTTCTTGACTTGCATTCGCAACAGGCACGCGCCGGTTGCGGGCGTTCAAACGAACCCAAGTCAGAGTTTTGCGTAACGAATGGGGTGGTCGAGTATGGGTAAGGCAATCTTTCCAAGGAGCTTGCGAGGGGCAAGCGGGCACGAGTGGGAGCCATCTCCCGAGATTTCCGGCGTGAAAGTCTCGGCAGTCGCGAGCCTGATCGCGGTTGCCTCGTTCTCCAGTGCCGAAGCCCAGCAGGCGCCGCTGCCGTCCGTCAACGTCGAAGCCCCGGTCGCGCGTCCCAAGCCGGCCGCCTCGCGTCCGACCGCGGACCAGGTCCGCGCCCGCGACGCGATGCGCCGCGCCGCCCGCCAGCAACAGCAGCAGCAGGCCGCGGCGCCGAAGAGCAATCTGCCGCCCGACCGCAACCCCTATTCCAGCCCCGCCTCCGACTACAAGGGCGAGCGGCTGCAGGCTTCCGGCAAGTTTCCGGAGAAGCTGCTCAACACGCCGAAGACCGTGACGGTGCTGAGCAAGGAGATCCTGGCCGACAAGAACTCCACCAGCCTCAAATCCGCCGTGCTTTCCACCGCCGGCGTGACGCTCGGCACCGGCGAAGGCGGCAACGCGTTCGGCGACCGCTTCTTCATCCGCGGCTTCGACGCCCGCAACGACGTCTTCATCGACGGCGTGCGTGACGCCGGCGTCTCCGTGCGCGAGAACTTCTTCACCGAGCAGGTCGAGATCCTGCGCGGCCCGAACTCCTCGTTCGCCGGCCGCGGCACCACCGGCGGCGCCATCAACATCGTGACCAAGCAGGCCACGACCGAGAACAGCTTCTACAACATGGACACCACGCTCGGCACCGACCGCACCAAGCGCGTGGTGATCGACGTCAACCAGAAGATCACGCCGACCTTCGCCGCGCGCGTCGGCGGCCTGTTCCAGGATGCCGGCGTCGCAGGCCGCGACTACGTCACCGACAACCGCAACGGCGGCTTCATCGCCACCAAGTGGACGCCGCTCGACACCGTGACGCTGTCCGCCAACTACATCCACAACGAGGTGACGGGACGTCCGGACTTCGGCGTACCGTATTATCGGCCGAGCACGCTCACCGCCGGCGCGCCGTTCCCCGAGGTCGGCGCTCCGCGCAACGCCTGGTACGGCTTCGTCAACCGCGACTTCTCGCGCGTCGGACAGGACATCGGCACGCTCAATGCCGAGGTGAAGGTCACCCCCGACCTGACGATCTCCGACAAGTTCCGGGTATCGCGCTCGACCCTGAACTATATCGGCACTCTGCCGGAAGGCCCGACGCTCACCAATCCTCTCTCGAACTCGGTGATCCGGGCCAATCCGCAGAGCCGCTTCCAGCAGACCGACGTGCTCGCCAACCAGCTCGAGGCGACCTACAAGTTCGACACCGGCAACTTCAGGCATACCGTGCTCGCCGGCCTCGAGGTCTCGCAGGAAAAGGCGCTCATCAACAGCTACACCGGCCTGACCTCCGAGCAGCAAGGCCTCGCGTTCGCCGGCAGCGGTTCGCTGTCGGGCGTGAGCGTGTTCAACCCGCAGTTCACCAACCTGCCGTTCGGCATTCCGTCGCTGGGACAATTCCCGACGAACGTGAAGATCGACTCGGCGAGCGTCTACGCCCTGGACAGCGTCAACTACCGCGATCTCGTCATCCTCAACGGCGGCGTGCGCTATGACAAATACGACGTTCGGGTCGATGGCTTCGGGACGGTCAACGGCGTCGCCAACACGCCGGGCTCGACCGCGGCCTCCAGCGGCATGCCGAACTTCAACGTCGGCATGACGTTGAAGCCGGTGCCCTACGCCAGCTTCTATGCGGCCTACGCCACGTCGTCGAACCCGGTCGGCGCCGAGTTCGACGGTCTCAGCCCGCAATATGGCGGCCTGTCGGCGGTGACCAATGGCGGCGCCAACCAGATCTTCGGGCCGGAGAAGAACACCTCGATCGAGATCGGCACCAAATGGGAGCTGCTCGACGGCCGCCTGCTGGTCACGGGCGCCTTGTTCCAGACCGAGAAGGAGAATGCCCGCGAGTCGCGCAACATCACCAGCGCCGCGCAGGCCACCGCGGACTGCCCGTATCCGGCAGGCACCGTCGGCTCCGTGCCGTGTCTCTCGGCCGGTGCCGCCTACCGCATCCGCGGCATCGATCTGCAGGCGGGCGGCAAGCTGACTGACAAATGGAGCATCTTCGGCGGCATCGTGCTGATGCAGTCGGAGGTCACGAAGTCGAACATCCCGCCGGCCAACACCGCGCTGTTCACCAGCAATGTCGGCCTGCAGCTCGCCAACACCGCGCACCAGTCGTTCAGCCTGCTGACGAAGTACCAGATCAACGACACCTGGGAGATCGGCGGCCAGGCAGTGTACCGCTCGAAGATCTTCGGCGGCACCTGGCTGGCGGCGAACCAGGGCACCGAGCTGCCGAGCTACTGGCGCTTCGACGCGTTCGCGGAAGCCAAGCTCGACAAGAACTGGACGGCGAAGCTGTTCGTTGCCAACATCTTCGACAAGCTCTACTACGACGCTCTCTATCAGAGTGCCACCCCGTTCGTGCTCGTCGGTCCGGGACGAAGCGCATCGATCGTCCTGTCAGGACGGTTCTGATCGCTCACCCAAGCCGGGGCCTACATCAAGTGATGAGTTCATGCTGATCTGTGTCCCCGGAATTCTGAGCAAAGACGATGTGGCGGATTTCCGCCGCATCATGGACTCCAGCGACTGGGAGGACGGCCGCTCGACGGCCGGCGCCCAGTCGGCCATGGTCAAGCGCAACGAGCAGTTGCCGCCCGACAGCGAGGTGGCGCGCAAGCTCGGCCACCGCATCATCTCGGCGATGACCGCCAATCCGCGCTTTCTCGCCGCCGCGATCCCGCAGCAGATCTTTCCGCCGCTGTTCAACCGCTACAGCGCGCAGTCGGGCCACCATTTCGGCATCCACGTCGACAACGCGGTGCGCGGCGACAAGCTCACCGGCCTGCGCATTCGCACCGACCTCTCGGTCACGCTGTTCCTCTCCGAGCCGGAGGACTACGATGGCGGCGAGCTGGTGATCGAGGATCTGTACGGCTCGCACGAGGTGAAGCTGCCCGCCGGCGACCTCGTGCTGTACCCCGCCTCGAGCCTGCACATGGTCACGCCAGTGACGCGCGGCGTCCGCGTCGCCTCGTTCTTCTGGCTGCAGAGCATGATCCGCGATCCCCTCGCGCGCAGCATGATCTTCGATCTCGATACGACGATCCAGGGTTTGTCGCAGCGGATGGGGCGCGACGATCCGGAAATGGTGCGGCTGACCGGCCTTTATCACAACCTGATCCGCTACTGGGCGGAGAACTGAACTTCCGTCCCCAATCGCGCCGATCACGTTGAGTTCGATCGCCTTTGAGCCGGGTTGCACGAGATGCAGCCCGGCTCATTCGTTTGGATGGCGACCGCTCGCTGTAGCGCTGTTCTCGGCGCTCGCGATGGACCCCCATCCGAGCTCGCATGCGGCAGCTATCTCTTCTCAGTTGATCCGCGTCTTTGGCTTCCGGCAGATCGTCACCGGCGAGCTCCGCGATTCTCCATGCCGGAGAGCTCGTGCGCTTCGCGAACTACGGCCATCCTTTGCAGCCGAAATCGACGTTGATCACGACGAAACGAGAGTCGCGCGGCGCACGGAATGTTTCGAACCATGCCGATCTCAGCAGCACGATGATTCGGTACCGAGGCCTTCTGGCTTGTCGGACGGGATCACAGATGCACGCATAAGTCCTCGCACCGGCCGAACAGGCCCGTCACGCCCCACCGACTAATTAGAATTGATGGAAGACCGAACGGCGGCATTTGCGTGACAGGCAGCCGCATTGGCGACGCCGCGCAACGCGCATCCGCCTCACGGCAGGACTTTCAGGGAGTTAAGACGCGGTGCACGCCATCGAGAGCTGCTACGCAGGTCGCACGATTCGATTTTTCGTTTGGCATCGCACCCACGGCGGCAACGGCCGACATCGATGTTCCCGCTTTGAGTCAACGCGGCGTCTCAAAACAGCCGGGTTAGGACTGGAAACATTACGGAGCGGTTAACTACCAAGGGGTGTTCAGCAACATGTTCAGGATCGTTCTTCAAGTAGGAGCGGTGATCGCAGCCGTTTCGGCCGGCGCCATGGCGCATGCCGAGCAGCCGGCCACGTCGCCGAGACCTGGCCAGGCTGCAACAGCGCCGCAGACCACAGCATCAAATCCAGCGAATGCGACCGGAGCGAAAGCCGTTCAGACTCCGACGACAGCCGCCACCGCGCAGGCGCCTGCAGTTGCGCCCGTCAACACCGCGGCCGGTGCGTCGACTCCCGCTGCGCATGCGGCTCCGGCTCAGAGCATGGCACCGAAGCCGGTGACGACGGGACAGGCATCCACGGCGCCGGCCGTTGCCCAGGCCGCGCCCGCGCCGCAGGTCGCGGCGCCTGCGCCCGCGGCTCCGACGACCAGCGGCGTCGCACCGACGGCTGCGCCGGCTCCGTCTGCTTCCACGCCGCAAGCCGCGGCACCGAGCCAGCCGCCGGCGGCCGCAACGACCGACACCCGACCGTCGACGGCGGCCGAAGCCGTGACTGACGCGGCAGCGGGCGACAAGGCGAAGGACCAGGCAGAGAAGCCGGCGCAAGGCGGCGCGCAGCCGTCAGCTCACGTTCCGCATGATCTGTCGCCATGGTCGATGTTCCTGGCCGCCGACGTTCTCGTGAAGTCGGTCATGATGGGGCTTGCGCTCGCCTCGCTCGCGACCTGGACCGTCTTCATCGCCAAGACCATCGAGTTCTCCATCCTGCGCCGGAAGCTGAGCCGCGCGCTGCGCAAGGTCGACGACGTACGCTGGCTGTCGGAAGCCAAGCTCGCGCTGGGATCACGGCAGAACGTGCTGACGACCCTGATCGATGCCGCCATGCACGAAATCAGGATGTCGTCCGAGCTGCCGTCTCACGGCGTCAACGAGCGCGCTGCGTCGAGCTTCTCCGAGATCGTGCGTGCCGAGGGCCGGCGTTGCCGGACCGGCATGGGCCTGCTCGCCACGATCGGCTCGATCTCGCCCTTCGTCGGCCTGTTCGGCACGGTCTGGGGTATCATGAACAGCTTCATCGGCATCTCGAAGTCGCAGACCACCAACCTCGCCGTCGTCGCGCCCGGCATCGCCGAAGCGCTGCTCGCAACCGCCATCGGCCTCGTCGCCGCGATCCCGGCCGTGATCATCTACAATCACTTCACGCGGGTGACGAAAGGCTACATGGAGCTGGTGAACCGGTCCTCCGGCGCCACCGCCCGGATGTTGTCGCGCGATCTCGATCGCGGCCAGAGCCACCACAGCAGCCATCACGGCGAGCGCTTCGAGCCGATCCACGTCCACTCAGCGCCTCCGATGGCGCTGGCAGCGGAGTAGCTCCATGGCCGTTTCTCTCTCGGAAGGCGATGGCGACGATGATCTCGGCGAGACCAGTGACATCAACGTCACGCCCTTCATCGACGTGATCCTGGTGCTGCTGATCATCTTCATGGTGGCGGCACCCCTGTCGACGGTCGACGTGCCTGTCGATCTCCCGACATCGACGGCCACGCCGCAGAAGAAGCCGGACAAGCCGATCTATGTCAGCATCAAGCCGGATCTGACACTGTTCGTCGGCGAGGAGCAGGTGAAACGGGCGAGCCTGGTGAGCACCCTCGAACACATCCCCGAGGCAGCGAAGGACAAGTTCATCTTCCTGCGCGCCGACCGGGGCGTGGCGTATGGAGAGCTGATGGACGTGATGGAGCTGCTGCGGACCGGCGGCTATCCGAAGATCAAGCTCGTGACTGTCGAAGGCGTCTCACAGGCCGCCGCCCAGGCTGCACATTGAAACCAGTGAAACGACGGAACTGAAGAATGGTCGAACACAAGTATCAGGGAGCGTCGCGCCGCTTGTGGATCTCAGCCGCGATCGGCGCCCTCATGTTGCACGGTGGCGGCGCCGCGCTCGCGGTCGTCCATCTCAGCGGCAATGACGTGGACGGCGGCCTCGGCGCGGCCGGCGCCGAATTCGCGCTCGAGATAGCCTCGCCCCAGGTCGAGGACAACGATCTTCCGCCGGGTCCCGACAGCGACGCGGCCGAAGCTGCGCCGGAGCAGATGCAGCAGACCGCCGAAGTCAAGGAGTCCGACGCCGTCAAGGACAAGCCGACCGAAACCGAGGAGGAGGCCGATCGGGTCGTCACGCAGAACGAACCCAAGAAGCCGGAGAAGGAGGAACAGCAGCAGGCGACTGAGCAGGCCGAGGCGTCGGTCGCATCTGCCGCGCAGGAGGAATCGGCCCGCAAGGCGCTGGACGAGGCCGCGCCGCCGGCCGAGACGGCCAAGGCCCCCAATCCGGGAATGGGCAAGGACAAGCAGAAGCTGACCAACGATTGGGGCCGCAAGATCAGCGCCTATTTCGAACTGCACAAGCGCTATCCGGAAGGCAAGAAGCACAATGGCACGGTCAAGGTGGCGCTGGTGCTGAGCCGGGCCGGCAAGGTGGTGTCCGCGTCCGTCATGCAGTCGTGCGGCGACTCGATGTTCGATGATGCCGCGCTGGCGATGATCCGCCGCTCCGACCCTGTGCCTGCACCGCCGTCCGGACTGACGGACGATCAGTTCAGCTTCAGCCTCGACGTGAACTTCAATCAGAAGAAATAGTCGCGGCCGGACTGCCGCGCAGATCCGGACCTGGCAGCGCTCACGTCGTGGGCGCTGCATTTCATTTTGGAGACTGGAGCCGGGCACTCCCGCCGCGCGTCCACCCGTTGCAGGGGAGCTGTACTACACGGCGAAGCCAGAGCGGGAAACTCCGGCTTCCAGGCTTGCGGCCTTGCCCGGGGGATGACTGTTGGCTGCGTCACGACAAGAAGCGCGATCTCCAGGCACGTCCTCAGAAGACCACAGATGCCGCGCGCGGGTGCGTGCCGGGCTGCCGATCAGTACTGCACCCGTGCCCCGACCTGCACCACGGTCGCCGACAGGTTGTTTTCGCGGAAGTTGGAGCGCGTCTCCTCGCGCCGGACGCTGGCCCTGAGCTGCAGCAGGCGTGAGAACTTGTAGAGCATGCCGAGCTCGACCAGGTAGCGGTTGTCGACCCGCGTCGTGCCGGTGAACGCGTCCTCGCCATAGCCGGCGAGGAACGTGCCGATGAGCCAGGGCTCGAACTGATGCTCGACGCCGACGGTGACGTCGCGCTTGAGCACGCCGGAAATGCCGGGCTCGGTGATCTCCACCACCTGCGACTTGGCCCCCAGCGCGATCGCCGTCTCCTTGGCGAACTGCCATGTCAGATTGGCATCGGCAATGAAGCCGTTGACCGGCTTGAGCATCGGATCCTGGTAGCGGCGCGTCAGGTAGCCGACGGCGACGTCGCCGGTCAGCTTGTCGGCGTAGTTGAATGTCACGCCGGCCTCGACCGCCGTCCCGGTGGAGTCGCGGCGGAAGCCTTCGGCATCGACCGCGATGTCGTGAACGCGGCGATCGACGGCGACGTCGACGAAGGGGCGGATCTCCGGCGTCAGATTGTAGGTGATGCGGCTCTGCGAGCCGTATTGGACGAAGTTGCGATCGGCATTGCTGACGATCTGGCCATCGACGAGCGGCGCGTTCTGGAACGCGACGCGGTCGATAGCGGCCTTGGTCGAGACCTCGACCTCCTCGAACCGCTTGGTGACGCCGGCGGAGCCGCCGACGGTGGAGGCCAGCGGAATCCTGGCGAACCGGCCGGCGAAGCGCGGCGTGCCGGGATCATCGGCATCGACGGCAACGTGGCCCTCGCCGTTGAGCGCAAACGTATCGGTGATGTCGTAGCGCCCATTCACCTTGGCGTCGACGGTAGGCCTGCTGAGCTGCCGGAGCTTTGCATAGTCGATGTAGCCGACGCGCACATCGGCGTTGAGCAGATGCCGCTCGAACTGAGAGCGCACGAGCAGGACCGGCGCAACGCTGACGAAGGCCGAGCCCTTGCCCTGCGGCACACGGCCGGGATTGCTGTCGAAGCCTGAGGACATTTCGAACGCAGGCTTCAGGATGAAGTTTCCCACCGTGATGCCCTTGGGCTCATAGGGGTCTTCCTCCATCATCGGCGGCTGCGGCTGATCCTGCGGCTTCTGCCCCTTGTTCACCGGCGGCAGCCGCATCTTGGGCTTGTCGGCCAGAACGGGCGGAATCGGCTGTGCATCCTGTCGCGGAATCGGCGGCAGATTGCGCGGCAGCACGCCGCGCGTCGCCGGCGGCGGACTGACGGCGAACGCCAGCGCGTCCAGGCAGCGATTGGGGACGTTCGTGACCGACAACCGGCCCGGCGTCGACAGGCAGCCACCGACCAGAAGGCCGGCTGACGGTGTGCCGAAGAAGCCATTGCGGACAGGCGCCAGGCGCGGCGCCGGCTCGCGGCGCGCGGCCTGCGGAAGCGCGCCCGCTCCGGCATCGACCGGAGATCGCGGCCGCGGCGGTGGAGCCTCGTCCACCTGGGTGGCCGCCTTGGGCTCCGGCTCGACGCCACCAGGCGAAACGATCACCTGCGGAATGACCAGCGGTCCGTTGCCGTTGGCAGGCCGCGCCGGCTGCCGGCGGCGATTGGGCACGACTACCACCGGCCCCCCGTCGGAGGCTCCGGGATCTGCATAGGCTCTCACCTGGCTGCTCGGAACGACGGTCTCAGCGGACGACGGCGCGGCTCCAAGCAGCGTCACGAGCAGCACGGTGATCGCCACCGTCTCCTCCTGGCACCGTGAGACGTCGCGACCGATGCCACGTCTGGAAGCGACCGTCTCTCGTGCTGCCCGTTCCAAAAAGCCTCGTCTCCGTCGAGTTCGGCAACCTGCGAAGCGCGGCGCCCGCGGCGTGACGCATTCCGGCATCACGGCGCCGCGGGACCGAAGGCCGGATCACTCGATGATCAGCGCGCCCTTGTTGCCCTGATGGAAATCGTCGAAGAATTCGTAGCGTCCCGGCTTCTGCGCCTTGACCTTCACGACGCCTTCCATGTTCGGCTTGATCACCGTTTCGAACTCCAGCGGCTCGCTCTCGAACTCGACCGGCGCGCCATCCAGATTCTTGACCTTGAACACGATCGGCGTGTTGGCCGGCGCCTTCATCTCCGCCGGCTGAAACTTGTTGTCCTTGACCGATATCTCGATGGTCGTCTCAGCCGCTCCTGCCGGCAGCGCGAACGCCGCGATCAACAGCACGGCGGCTCCCGCTGCCTGTCCCTTCCCAAAGAGATTCATGATTTATGTCCCTGTCCCGAATTCACCCGAATGTGCCGAACGTCTTCCGGCGCTCGCCTGCTTCGACGAGTCTCCGACACTTCATAGAACGACTATGAAGTCCCGAATGCGGCAATTTGCCGTGTCGAAATTTGACAACATCGTTGTGTGCGACAAAGCGCGCGAATTTATTAGTTGTTCGGCGTCGAGGCGCCGCGCAGACGCGTCGGCTCGAGCATCGCCGACGCGCGCCGAATGACAATGACGAACATCAGCGGTCTCCGCGGTCGGGAGCAGCACGATCGCCTTGGCTCGCAGCTGTGCTGATATGAGACACGACAGGTCATGTAGCGCCGTCGCGCACGGCGCGAACCGCACGAGACTCACGATCGACCGCTTACGCTGCGCACGGCACATGCGCGATCCTCATGCACCGGCTCATGGAGACGAGTGCAAGCGAAATGCACGAAGGAACGCGCTCGTGCCGGTCTCATGCGGCATGGGCCGCAATGTGCGTGTGCGTCCATCCGCCTCGAGCCGTGCGCGGACGAGCCTCGCGCGCACCAGAAATGAAATCAGGCGCGGGCCTGCTCGCCCATATCGCCGGCGAGCGCACACGACCGATGCCCGCCGTCTCACCTGCCGACCCCCAGCCGCCTGTCGTGAACGCTGAGGGATCGCGGCATACGCGCAGGCTTCGCGGCGCCGGGCGCCGGATTCACGCGCAGGGGCGGCAGATCGGGGACGACGGATATTTGCTCCTCGTCCGCCACGGGCTCGGGCTCCGGGCTCTGGCGTGCGACGCTGCGCGCCGGCGCGGCGCGCATGATGCCCGGCACGCGCTTGCGTCCCGTGACCATCGCGCGCATCAGGTTCTCCCGCTGCAGCAAGCTCATCCACACCGTGCCGAGCACATGCACGGCGATCAGGGCGATGATGGCATTGGACGACAGCGCATGCGCCTGCTCGATCCAGCCGACGCCGAAGAACCGGACCGAGACCTGCATGACGCCGCTGATGGTCGAGACGATCAGAAGCGCGAGCATCACGACCAGCATCGCGGCCCCCGCCGGGTTCAGCCCGAGATAGCGTCCCGTCTCTCCGCGCAGCATGCCCACGATATACTGAGGCGCCGCCCGCAGCTTGAGGCTGATCCGCGCGAACAGCGAATGACGGCTGCCGATCAGCCCCCAGATCAGCCTGAAGGCGAGAAGACCGATGACGGCATAGCCCGCGAGGCGGTGCAGGCGATCGAAGGTGTTGGGCGTGACGCAGGCGACGAGCACGAAGGCCGCGAGCGACCAGTGCCAGACGCGCAGCGGAAAATCCCAGACCGCCACGGTCCCCGGACGTGAGTTCGCCGGCGTCGGGGAGGCGACGCTCCGCTGCGCCTGGCCTGCGTCACGCATGACCATCAGATCACTTCGCCTTGGTGTGCTTCAGCGCGAGGTCCTCGGGGCTGTAAAACAGCTCATAGAGCTTGCCGCCCTTGACACCGTAAACCTCGTAGCAGGTGCCCTCGATCTTGGTCTGCCGAACCTCGTAGCCCGCGGCCTTCGCCTTCGCCTCGGCTTCGGCGGTGGTCTTCCACGACGCCTTGTCGAGCCTGGTGCAATCCTTGTAGCCGTCGGCGAGCGCCGCGGAGCCCGACGCCAGACCCGCCGCCAAAGCCACGCCTAACAGTTTGATGACCTTCATTATGAAATCCCTCCTCGAAGACTGCGCCATCGGCGCCAACAGCGCTCGATGCGCGGACTACAAAGGGGAGGGAGATTTCAACGAAACTTGGACGTCATCGTCCGCGGTGGATGGCCTCGACCACGCAGGCGCGGCTCGAAACGTTCCGCATCCGGCCGCAATGTCGCTGAGATGCGAACTCACATGCGGTCCAGTCAGGATCGAACCATGTCAGCAGGCTACTGATCTCTTCAGGACTCGACCCCGTGCCGGGTTCCCTGCGCGTTGCAACTGATATTGATTCGCAAGGATGTAGCAGCATCGTCGTGAGGCGTATGCGCTTTGCTCCCGCACAAGGCGTGGCCGGCGCGGCGTGCGGGACCACACTCCCGCCCGATTGCCGCTGTGACCATGGTGAGGCGAGAAAGGAACCGACAGCTACAAGGCTGCGACCTTAAGCCTCAGAAAAATTTTCTGAGCATCGCGATCGTTCGCACGACCAGATCGAGATCGGTGGTGGACGATGACGATGCGGCTGCTTGCGAACGGATCTAGCGGCCGTCAGACGCACATCCGTGCGGACAACGGCAAGGCCATCCTGATCCTGGACGCGGGCGATACTCTTGCCGACACGGACTGCCGACCAGGATGGCGAGTCGCTGCAGGAGAACGACGTGTCGGATGCCTCGGCGACGACGTCCCCGCTTGCATCGGGATCTGCCATGGACGCGCGCCCGGACGAGCGACCGTTGCCGGATGGTGGATCGTCCTTGCCGCCATCGCGCGACAGGCGCCGCCCTCAGCGATGGATCCTCGAGGAGCGACCGAGCTTGCGTCCCACGGTCGCGCGCAAGCCGACGCGCATCACGCGCCCGGCCATTGGGAATCAGGGCTATCGCACTTGACGATACAAGTTTGAGGTCGGCTCCTTCCACACCGTCATGGCCGGGCTCCGTCCCGGCCATCCACGTCGTTCGGCATCCTGGGAAGGACGTGGATGCCCGGGACGGAGCCCGGGCATGACGACGTGGAGGCAGCGCAGCGAAACACTCAGATCTTCATATGCGATAGCCCTGGTTGGGAATGGAGAGGTCGTCACTTCGTCCCGGAGAAGACGCGGCTGATGAAGTCGGAGCTCTCGGGCGACTTCGTCATCTCCGGCGAAGGCTCGGGCTGGGCCGGCGGCTCGGCTGGTACGGACCGGATCTGCGGTCGGTTTCGGACGGTGACGCTGCGCGTCGCCCGCGCCTCCTGCTCGCCTCCGTTCGGCTTGCTCACCGTGATCATGATCTTCTCGGAGATCACGGGCGGATCGAAGTTGAGATGCCTGGTGTCGCCCAGCACCAGCTGCAGCGTGTGCTTGCCGGGCGACAATTCGATCCGCGCCTCGGTCTCCCCCGCTGCGTAATGAACGTGCTTCTTGTCACGCGGAATCTCCTCGCCGGCCTGCATCGTCTCGTCGACGTCGACCAGAAGATGATGATGGCCACTGCCGGCGAAATCGTCGCCCGCATGGGTGACGCCCATGTTGCGCAGTCCGAAGCGGGCGATGAAGGGTCCGGTCACCGTCTCCCCATCCGCAGGAGAGATGAAATACACGCGGGCATCCTTCGCAGCCTTCGTTCCCTTGGCTGGCGCCAATGACGGCGCGAGCACGAGCGATGCGGTCAGGATAAGGCAGAGTCGCGCAGACCTCGGCAGCATGCAAATCCCCTATGGTGAGAGCGCGACGCGGAAGCCCAGGGTCGGATGCCGGATGCGGCCGTCATAGCGGTCGCGACTGCCGGCCCGCGCATCGGCGGCGCCGTTCTTCCACGATCCCGAGCGGATGACGCGGGCATAGCTGCCCTCCTCGAGCCAGGCCGATCCATCCGCCGGCGCGCCCCTGTAGTTCTTATGCCAGTTGTCGGCGACCCACTGGCCGACGCCGCCGCCCATGTCGAACAGGCCGTAAGGATTGGCCTGGACACTGCCGATCTTCGGCGGCTGATCCGTCTCGGCGTCCCCCGTGCCGTTGCAGCCCTTGCAACTGGCCATCCCCGGGCGCATGCGATCGCCCCACCAATAGCGGGTGCGCTGGCCGCCGCGCGCGGCATATTCCCACTCGGCCTCGGTCGGCAGCCGGAACGCCTTGCCGGTCGCCTTCGACAGCCAGGCGAGATAGGCCTGCGTGTCGTCGTAGCTCAGGTTGGTGACCGGACGATCATCCGCACCGGCCGCGATGTCGGCGCAGCTTGCCGCCGCGACACACTGCTTCCACTCGCCGATCGTCACGGGATGCTTGCCGAGCGAGAACGGTCGCACGCTGACCTGATGCGACGGCTGCTCGGACTCGTCGTCGCCGCCCATCGCAAAACTGCCGCCGGCGATCGCAACCAGCTCGGGCACGCGCAGCTTCGGCTCGGCGTCCGGCGCCGGCGGGATCGCCGCGGTGCCGGATGATCGCGCCAGCGTTGCCTCGAGTGCAGGAGCCGGCTGACGCGGCGCGATGAAGGCGCTGGACGGCGATCGCGCAACGTCCTGGGGCGCGCTGGCGGCTTCCAGCAGGATCCGGCGCGGCGGAGGCAGCGGCACGGCGGACTGCGCCTCCTGCTGCGAGCTCGATGATCCTGACCCAGGCGGCGCCTGAATCAGCAGCCTGATCTCGCGTAACGGCAGCAGCACGCCGCCGAGGAAGACGATGCCGAGGACCCCGACGCCGAGCGCTCCGCGGATCAGCTTCTTGCGACGTCCTGGAGCCGGTGCGAGGAGGACGTTCAGCCGGCCGCCCTCACCCGTCTCCTCCTGATCATCGTCGCTGCCGTCGTCCCATCTGTCCGGACCGGACGCCGCCGGCGCAAGCGACGGGCGCACCGGAGAGACTGGCGCAGCTTCTCGTCGAGCCGCACCCTCCGGCTCTGCGGTCTCCCATTCGGCATCGAGCGACTGCTCGAGCGCGCCGCACATCATCAGCAACAGCCCGCCTTCGCTCTTGCCGGTCCAGCGCTCCTGCACCTCGGGACACTCGACCTGATCCTCGACGCGCAGGAAGCTCGGCGGACGCATCGGGCTGAGCGAGACCTGCACCGTGCGGCCGCATCGCCGGCAAGCCACCGCGCGGGAATCCTCCGGCAGCGCATCCTCGGCGAGCTTGGGAGCCCGCAGCCATTGCAACGCTGAACTCTCGCTCATGCTGTCCTCGCTCGTGATGCCCGCCAACCCCGTTACTGACCCCAGCTCGCGAACACGTCCTTGAACACGCGGTCGCCGTCGGATCCCTTCTCGATCGACAGCAGCGCCCGGTTGCCGCCCTCGTAGACGATCGGAATGTCGAACCACTGCTTGCCCTTGAGAAGCAGCAGGTTGCGCTTGGTGTCGACCTCGTTGGCGGACAGCGCGACCATGAAGTATTTCGGTGTCACCCGGGCGGTCTGGGTCACCAGCGCCGTCCCGCGCTCGGCCTCCTCGCCCTTCAGGCCGATGCCCCTCAGGCTGGTCAGGCCGCTCACCGACTGATCCGGCCAGTCGAACTTGAGCTCCATGATGTGGCTCGCCGGCATCTCCATGTCGGCGTTCCGCCGCAGCGAGATCGTGGCCTTGGTGCCGTTCTCGATCTCGATCTCCCCCTTGATCGCCGGCGCCGCATCGACTCGCGGCCCCTTGCTCTGCTCGATCGACCAGGTGACCTTGCCAGGATAACGCTTGCCCTTCGGATCCTGCGGATCCTCGTGATAGAGGAACGCCTGCGCCGGTGTGCTGACCGGCACGCTCATGCCGACCGTGGCATGCTCCTCGGCCGCAGCGGCGATCGCCGGCTTGGCCTCCGGCGTAATCCGCTCCGCATTGACCTTGCGGGCGCCCGGTTCGCTCGGCAGCGCGGACGCTGCCGTCGCACCGCTCAGGGCCGGCTGGATCCATTCCGACGCGCGCTCCCAGGACACCGCCGCACCGACGATCGCCAGCAGCCCGGCCGCGGCAACTGCCATCACGCGCCGGCTCGGCACACGGCGGCGTGGTGCCGCGGCGTTCTCCGTCGCCTTGAACGCCATCTCGACGAGAGAAGGGTGAATCTTGATCTCTGCCGCCGGCGTTACGGACTCCGCAACAGAGGCTGGAGCCGCGGCAGCGGCGGCAGGCTCAGTGGTGGCAGAAGCCGCTGCCGCAGCGGATGTCGCAACGACGCCTGTCTTCACGGGCTCTGCCGGCGCGGCGCTCGCGGACTTCGCGTCGATCTCTGCTGTGACCACCTTGCTTTCGCCAGGGCGCTGCGGCACCGCGAGCCGATCGGCGACAATGATCGGCGCTTCGGCGACGATGGTCGCGCGCGGTTGGGTCGGCTCGACCGTGGCCGGCTCCTCGACGGCCGGAAGCTCGGGCGGAGCCGAAGCCGGCGTCACGATGTCCGCGGCCGGCTCGCGCGGCGGACGCCGGCGCAGAACGCGAATCTCCGGCGAGGGCTTGGGCGCAGCCGCGCGGCTCTCGGCACGCTGCGCTATCGCGGGCGCGCCCGGCTTGCCCGCGGCAGACGTGACGATGTCCGTCCCCGAGCGGCGCGCCATCGAGAGATATTTCGCGACAGTGGCGATCTCCTCTTCGAGCGAGTGCGTCGTGATGACCTGCCGCGGCTGCGGCCGCTGCTGCGGCGCCGGCGCAGCCGCGCGGGCCGGCCGCGGCAGCTCGGCGGCTGGTGCATCGGCCGATCTGGACGTATCGGCGGGCAGCAGCTGAGCTGTGACCGAGGCCGCCTCGACGCCGGCAGGTCGCGCACGCAGCTCGATCATGCGCTCGGGAAAGAGGATCGCGGCGAGATCGCGCAGCGAGGCACCCGGCATCAGCAGCCGCCCCAGCGCCGGCGGAACGCGGCGCAGCGCGGTCGTCTCGGTGCGTTTGACAACAGTATCGTTGCGGCCGGCTTCGACCAAGGTCCCGTCGTCGTGACGCTCGTCGCTGATCAGAACCTTGCGGGCCCGCAGCATCGCCGTCAGTTCGCGCAGATCCGAGCGCGAGGCGTGGTCGACGACCAGAAGATCGAAGGTGCCGATCCGGGCCGGCAGCAACTCGGCGACACGCCAGGCCGGCATTACGTGACAGGGAATCTCCTCGAGCCAGCCGTCAAGAGACCTGCGCGCGGCAAACCGAAGCCGGCGCGCGGTCGGACCGGAGCAGGCCGACGCCATCTTCTGCATCGAGTCCCTGAACCGCTTCACCGCTTGCCTGACGGCGCCGCCCGCATTCTGCGCGATGGCCAGCGACATGCGGGCACCGATCACCGCTTCGAACAGGGCGAGCGAGCGCGTCTCAAGCCGCGCGCGCTGAGCCGCGAGGTCATGCAGCAGCTGCCGCTCCTCCGGACTTTCGATCCGCATCAGCACGGCCCAATTCCACGCCGCCACCCATTCCGCGAGCGTCGTCGCATCCTTCGCCTCGCCCGCGGCCGGCGCGGACCGCAGTCGCTGCGCCAGACTCGGCGCGCCCGCCGCAGTCGCCATCCGGCAGGCGGTCCTGACGAGTTCGTAGTCCGGGCCGGCCTCGCGGATCTTCTCCATGGTTGCGAGAATGCCTGTCCACCGCGTTTCGAGCTCCTGGGGCTCCGTCTCGGCGTCACCGACCCGCGACAGCACGTCATCCTGAACAGAGACGGCGAGTTCTCCCGCCCGGGCGAACAACTCGCCCAGGCGAGCGAGCTCGACCAGCGGTCCCGATACGCGCGTCATGACGGTCCGGATCGCCGCGCCGAACGCGGCCAGCCGCTGTGCATCGGCCAGCATCGCCCTGACGTCGCCGTCCGGCATCGACAGCTTGGAGCAGGCATCGGCCACGTTGCGGACGGCGAGCGCGGCCGTCACGACGGCGGCCTCGACGCTCCTGACGATGTGCTCGAGGTCATCGAACGCCCGCGCCGATTCCAGTTGAAGCGCGGGTGCATCGATCTGCGTTGCGATCGACGTCCAGCGCGCGCGCAACGCATGCAGGTCGTGACGCCACAGCAGGAAGCGCCCGACATATTGCCAATCCGCCGGCTTCGACGGCGCGGCCCCGTCCACCGTGATGGCCTCGACGGCGGCCTTCAGCGCGCGGCGCGACGGCGAGAACCGCGCGAACGGCTTCTCGCCGGCCGCGAGCCGTTCGACCACGCGAATCGCATCCCTCCTGGTGAACGCCTCGACCGGCGCCTGCACCTGGCGCCTCGTGAATTCGGCGCTTCGGGACAGCTGGAACGACGCATCACGCGCCCAGCCCACGACCTTGTCGAGAGCCACGGGCTCGTCGGCCTTGGCGGTGCCGAGCGGCGACAGACGCGCGAGCCAGGGCGCCTCCGCGATGGCGCGATGGCCAGTCACCAGCGCATCGAGATCGGCCGCCAGGCGGTTGGTTGCGTCGAGCCCGAAGGTCGCGATGGCGTCGAGCGCGAGATCCTCGTCGCGGCCTGCGTCCGACGTCAGCCCTGCCTGGTGCTGCAGCTCCGCGTGCAGACGCAGGATCGCGGCAGTGTCGGGAAGCGCCGCGAGCTCTGGCAACTCGACATCGATGTGCTTGAGATCACCGGCAAGCCGCAGCCGCGCCTCGCGTGCCTTGTCGACCGCCGTGACGAGCGGGTCGGTGGCCGCGAGCAGGCGCTTCGGCCGGTCGGTGAACCAGGCATGCGCCTCCTGTTCGCCGATCAGCGCCTTGAACAGATCGAACGGCAGCTCCGGCAAGCCGCCGGCGAGCCGCAGGTTGCGCTGGACTATCTCGGCGATCTCGTCGTCGAGCGATGCGATCTGCGTGCGCTTCGAGATGATGTCGCGTTCGAGCCGGCCGATCTGACCGACCTGATCGCGCAGATTCGGCGTGTCCAGGATCGATTGCAGCCGGCCGGCCAGGGCTTCGGCCTTCCTGAGCACGTCCTTGTCGGAGCCGGTCGAGCTGACGGTCAGCTCGCGAATGGCCGGCGGCAGCTTCTGATGCAGCAGGGAAAGTGCAGCCTCGTCCCTGGACACGACGAGGACGCGCGAGCCGAGCGCGAGGTGATGGCAGACGACGTTGACGAGCGCCGCGATCCGATCGTCGCGTGCGACAGACTGGACCATCAGGCCATCCGACCGCGACAGCTCGCGCACGACCTCGACATCCTCCGCGACAGCCGGCAGCGGGAAGAACAGATCACCCTGCTCGACCGCGGCAGGCTTGGGCGCAGGCGCAATGTCGATCGGGCCCCCGACGATGCCGGACAGGTGCCGGCGCGCATTGGCGTGGCCACGTCCATCCGGCTGCGAGAGCAGCGCGTTCACGGCTCCCGACAGGCAGCACTCACTCTGCGGCGCATGCTCGATCGCGGTCTTGAGACTGTCGATGTCGCGCAGGGCGAGGCTCTCCGGCCGCCGCCGCGCGGATATGACCCAGCGTCCCGCCGCGATGGCGGCCTCCATGGCCGGCGTGCCGTCCGACGACACGGGATCGCGCGACGTCCTGTTACCGGATTGCACGCCTGCGGCGCTCAGGATCTGATCGGTCCCGATCGGCGTGAACGGCGACAGCTCTGCGCGCTGCTCCAGCGCCTCGACCAGGCGATCCGGCTTGTCGCGCACGGCAAGCGCGGCGTCCGGCGCCACGGCATCGAGCGCCCTCAAATTGACGGTTGCGCCGACGAAACGCGGCCGGACCCTGACCTCGGCATCCGGGCGCGCGATGATCTCGATCTCGACCGCGCGCTCGAACAGCGGCAACTCGAATTCCCGCCCGCCCTGCCGCCAAGACGACAGCGCGACGCCCCACATGACCTCCATGACCTGATCGGCGCCGGCCGTGGCCGCCATGTCGCGCAGCCGCTGGTGGATCGACATGGTCCGGCGGCGCATGCGCTCGGTGTCGGCCCAGGCGGTCCATGGCCCGCTGATATAGCGCTCGATCCGCTGCACGAGGTCAGGACGCTGCTCCAGGCGCAGCCGTCCAGTCCAGGCGCCCAGCTCCGGGGCCGGCGAAAAATCCTCGGGCCGCGCGTGGCGGGCAAAGGTGAGGCGGTTCTTCTCGATCTCATCGACCGTGACCACGATGCTCTCGTGCGGCGATGGACGGCGGTCGGGGTCGGACGACGGCTCGACCCAGGTCTTGAGATCGTAGTCGATGGCAGGCGGCTCCGTCGCGGCAAGCGCCTCGACGGCGAGCCAGACCGGACCGTCGACATCGAAGGTATTGATCACCACGCCCGGCAGGCCCGCCAGCTCCTCCTGGTCGAGCGCGAAGCCATGATCGTCGGCGAATGGATGATCCGGCTGACGCTCCGCCGGGGAGCCCTCGGCACGAATGATCTCGGTCAGACTGCCGAGCACATCCTGCAACGGCTCGACGACCGATCCCATGCCGAGTGCTTCGCTCGTCGAGGACGCCCAGGCGTCGGTCGGCGACTGCGGCTCCAGGGCTGCCGCGCCGATAGCACCAAGCAGCCGCATGCCGTGATCGGCTGCACTGCCCTGCGCCTTGCGATCGCCCGCGCCGGCCTCGTTGGGCCGCACATTCACCAGCTGGCTCATCGCACAGATCCTTCTCTGAAGTCGGCCGCAACGTCGGCGGAAGCTCGGCGAGAGGCTGACCGACAAGGATGGCCCTGCGCATGATCACGGTGCGCCGGGCGATCGGAGAGTGGGTTCAGAGTGGACAAGCTTGCCTCGCTGCAACGTCGACGGAACTCCCGACTCGTTGCGGAGGGGTATGGCGAAGTGAGGTCACATCAATGACCCGACAGGTAGATGAATGTGACGATTCTCGCTCCCGTCGGAGAATCGGGAAAAAATCCCGGGTCATTCGATGAGGAAAATCTTAGCTAAGAAGTTTGTTAGTCTTGGCTTTTTGTGTAGCGTCGCGCGCGTGGCCGACAACAAGCTTGGGTTGCGGACGAATACGCTGGAATGTGTCTAAGAATACTTCTAACGCTCAAGAAGAAATATCGAGACGCATGCCGAACGTCCGATGTCCACGCCGCAGCACGGCTGAGGGCCCCGTTCGGCCACGAGCCCGCCGCGTATGCGGCTCGCATGCAGGGGGCGGCGCCACAAGCATTGGCGCCAGCGTGCATGGCACCGCGTCGTTCCCTCCCCGAATACGGTGATTGCATCCGACCGAAACGGCGTCGCCGTGCCCCACACGATGGCCCGCCAAAGAAGCCCGGGGATGTCGCCGGATCCCATGCGATGGCTCTGCAGCCGACGCTGCTTGAAACACCCTCGAAGCTGAAGTAGCTGTTGTTGCAATGACATCGACGTCGTCCAGACGTTTCCCGATCGATGGGGCCGGGACTGCATGGTGAGGCAACGGACGAGGGCTGCGGCCGCATGCGGTGCCGTGCTGTTCACGCTGGTTTCGCTGCCGTCGCGCGCGCAGGCGCAGACTGCCGGTCCGGCCGAGCGCGAACCTGCGTCGGTCAAGCTTTCCGCGACGCAACAAAAGCAGATCGGGCTCCAGACCGCCGTCCTGACGGCGGAATCCCATCCCGAGCAATTTCGCGCCTACGGCACGGTGCTGGACGTCGCCAGGCTGACCGATTTGACCAACAACTACGCCAATGCGCAGGCGCAGCTGCAGACGGCGCAAGCGAAGCTCGACGTCGCAAGGCTCGCATTCGAGCGCGCCCGCGACCTCGTGCAGTCGGCGGCCATGCCGCGCAAGGACGCCGAGGCGGCGGAGGGCACGTTCCGGACCGATCAAGCCTCCCTGGCCGCGGCGGAATCGCAAGTGAAGACCTTGATGGCGACGGCGCGGCAGGAATGGGGCGCCGTCATCGGCAAGGGCATCATCGAGCGCTCGCCGCAGGTCGTGCAACTGATCGAACGCGAACAGTTGCTGGTGCAGGTCACGCTGCCGCCCGGCGTGACTCTGGCCGCGCCGCCGCGCGGTGCGCTGGCGCAGGCGCCGACCCGCAGCGTCAACATCGATCTGCGCTATCTGTCGGCTGCGCCGCGAACGGATCCGCGCATCCAGGGCGTGAGCTACTACTTCGTCGCCGCCGGCGACAGCGGGCTGCTGCCGGGGATGAACACCATCGCCTACGTACCCTCGGGCAAGTCGTTCGACGGCGTCTTCGTCGAGGACACCGCGATCGTGCAATGGCAGGGCCGCTCGTGGGTCTATTTGCGCGCCGGTCCCGATCTCTTCAAGCGCCACCCGATCCGCACCGACCAGCCGGTGTCCGACGACGACTATGTCGTGCAGGACATTCCGTCGGGCTCCGAGATCGTCCTGCGCGGCGCGCAGGTGCTGTTGTCGGAGGAGGCCAAGAGCGAGCTGCGCGGCGGCGGCGACGATGATTGACGGCGCTCGCGGCGCCGCGGCCGGCCCCCAGGCGGCGCTGATCTCGTTTGCCATCCGCTTTCGCGGCATCGTGCTGGCGCTGGCCTGCACCATTCTCGGCTATGGCATCTTGTCGCTGGGGAGCGCCAATTATGCCGTGTTTCCCGAATTCGCTCCGCCGCAGGTCTCGATCCAGACCGAGGCGCCAGGTCTCAGTCCCGAACAGGTCGAGGTGCTGGTCACGCAGCCGATCGAGACCGCGATCAACGGTCTCGCCGGCGTCGAGAGCATGAGGTCGTCGTCGATCCAGGGCCTGTCCGTCATTTCGGTCATTTTCCAGCCCGGCACCGAGGTCTTCCGGGCGCGGCAATTGGTGACCGAGCGACTCGCGGTCGTCGCCGGCAGCCTGCCGCAGGGCGTGCGGGCGCCATCGATGACGCCGCTGGTGCCCGCGGCCGGCACCGTGCTGGCGATCGGGCTGACCTCCGAGCAGCGCTCGCTGATGGATCTGCGCACCATCGCCGATTGGACCGTGAGCCGACGGCTGCTGGCGGTCGCGGGCGTCGCGCAGGTCACGACCTATGGCCGGGACATCCGGTCGCTGCAGGTGCAGGTGCGATCCGACGATCTGGTCCGCTTCGGCGTCGGCATGAACGACGTCGTCGCCGCCGCGCGCAAGGCCACCGGCGTGCGCGGCGCCGGCTTCGTCGACACCGCCAATCAACGGGTCATCCTGCAGACGCAGGGCCAGTCGCTCACACCCGAGCAGTTGGCGCGCACGGTCCTGCTGCACCAGGGTGGCGCCAGCGTGGTGCTCGGCGACGTCGCGACGGTCATGAACGCGCCGGAGCCACCGATCGGCGGCGCGCTGATCAACGGCCAGCCCGGCATCATGATGATGATCAGCCAGCAATTCGGCGCCAACACGCGCAACGTCGCGGCGCGCGTCGAGGCCGCGCTGCGGGATCTGCGGCCGGCGCTCGACAGCGAGAAGGTCAAGCTGCACGCCGATCTGTTTCGTCCGGCGACCTTCATCGATGCGGCGACGGAGAACGTGCTGTTCGCCCTGCTGATCGGCGGCGCCCTGGTCATCATCGTGCTGTTCCTGTTCCTCTACGACTGGCGCACCTCCGTCATCAGTTGCACCGCGATCCCGCTGTCGCTGCTCTCGGCCGTGCTGGCCCTGCAGTGGATGGGACAGAGCCTGGACACGATGACGCTCGGCGGCCTCGCCATCGCGATCGGCGAGGTCGTCGACGATGCCGTGATCGGGGTCGAGAACGTGGTGCGCCGGCTGCGCGAGAACCGAGGCCTGCCGTCGCCGCGCAGCGAAGCGCGCGTGGTCTACGATGCCATGCTCGAGGTGCGCAGCGCGGTCGCCTATGCGACCTTCGCCGTGCTCCTGGTGTTCGTGCCGATCCTTGCGCTGCCGGGCCTCGCCGGCCGCCTGTTCGGTCCACTCGGCATCGCCTACATCCTCGCGGTGGTCGCCTCGCTGATCGTCGCGCTGACGGTCACACCGGCGCTGTCGATGCTGCTGCTGGCCGGCCAAAAGCCGCGCGAGGAACGCGAACCGCCACTGGTGCGCTGGTCGCGCCGCCACTACGAGACGCTGTTGCGGCGGCTCGGCCGGTTTCCCAAGTCGGTCATGGTGACGGCCCTGCTGGTGACCGCCGGCGGCGCAAGCCTGGTGCCGTTCTTCGGCGGCACCTTCCTGCCCGACCTGAAGGAGGGCCACCTGATCCTCCACGTCTCAACACTGCCGGGGACCTCGCTCGACGAATCGCTGCGGCTGGGCACGCTGATCGCCGAGGCCCTGAAGGGTGTCCCCGAGGTCCGCAGCGTGGCGCAGCATGCCGGCCGCGCCGAAGCCGGCGTCGATACCGCGGGCACGCATTCGAGCGAGATCGAGGTCGACCTGAAGCCGGGGCTGTCAGGCGACCAGCAGGAGCTGGCGCAGCAGCGCATCCGCGCCGCGCTCGCCAACTTCGCCGGCATCAACCTGTCGATCAAGACCTACCTGACCGAGCGCATCGAGGAGACGCTGTCCGGCTTCAACGCCGCCGTGGTCATCAACGTGTTCGGCCCCGATCTCGACGATCTCGAGCGCGCGGCGCGCGACATCGCGCGCGAGCTCGGCGAGGTCTGGGGCGCGATCGACATCCAGCAGCAGTCGCCGCCGGGCATGCCGCAGGTCAACGTGACCCTGCGCCCGACCGATCTGCAATCCTGGGGCCTGGACGCGGTGGAGGTGCTGGAGCTGATCCGCACCGCCTATCAGGGCGACGTGGTCGGCCAGGCCTATGAAGGCAACGTGGTCTTCAACGTCATCGTCAAGCTCGACCCCGATGCGACGGCACGCCCGACCGAGATCGGCAACATGCCGATCCGGACGCCGAGCGGCGCCTACATCCTCCTGAAGCAGGTCGCGGACGTCTACGGCACCGCGGGGCGCTACGTCGTGCTTCATCGCAATGGGCAGCGCGTCCAGACCGTCACCGCCAACGTCGCCGGGCGCGATCTCGAATCCTTCGTGGCCGCAGCCAAGCGGAAGATCGCCAAGGAGGTGAAGCTGCCGCCGGGCGCCCATGTCGAATTCACCGGCGCGGCCGAGGCGCAGGCCAAATCACGCCGCGACCTGCTGGTGAACTCGCTGCTGGCGACGATCGGCATCGTGCTGCTGCTGTCGTTCGTCACCGGGCACTGGCGCAACCTGGTGCTGGTGCTGATCAACCTGCCGTTCGCCTTCGTCGGCGGCGTCATCGCGGTCGCGCTGACCGGCGGCGTGCTGTCGCTTGGCTCGATGGTGGGCTTCGTGACGCTGTTCGGAATCGCGCTGCGCAACTCGATCCTGATGATCTCGCATTACGAGCATCTGGTCGTCGTCGAAGGCCGCGCCTGGACTCTGGAGACCGCGATCGCCGGTGCCGCCGACCGCCTGGTGCCGATCCTGATGACCTCGCTGGTGACCGGCCTCGGCCTGCTGCCGCTCGCGCTCGGCGCCGGCGAGCCGGGCCGCGAGATCGAGGGACCGATGGCCGTGGTCATCCTCGGCGGACTCCTGACCTCGATGGCCCTCAACCTGCTGGTGCTGCCGACCCTGGCGCTGCGCTTCGGCCGGTTTGCGCGCGGCGTGCAGACCCACGGAGATGTCATGGCGAGCTGATCGTGGGCGTGAGCCGTCCGCGACGTTCGCCGCACGTGGCTGCTCGACGCTTCACCGTGCGGGCCGGATGAAGGAGATTGACTTCCGACCCGTGTTGACGAGCTTGTCCCTGGTCAACTGCAGACCTTCGCGACCGAATGACCGGCGTCCGCATTCAGCCCGAAACGGACGTTCGTCGGCGGAACCTTCAACCACAACAGCACTGAGCCCAGTCCGCCGCAATCTGAGAGCCGCCCCAATTCCAGCGGCGTTAGCCAACGGCCTGTGCTCTTCCGTCCTTGAAACCGAGGAGTGTGACATGCAAGATCAACAGAATGCTAATACCCAAGAATGAGTGGCAAAGAAGGATGTTCATTTGAACGAGAATGCGATTGCCCCCGAACTACTCGTTCGACTCGGTAAGGTCGTAACCCTATGGGCGTCGGTCGAAAGCTGGGTCGCGATGCTCCTCGGCACGCTAATGGGCGCCGATTTAGGAGGCTCATCGATCGTGACCAACATCGTTTCGAATTCGACACAGGTTAAATGCATACGAGGATTGCTTAGCGTCAAGGCTTACAA
Source organism: Bradyrhizobium sp. HKCCYLRH2047 (assembly GCF_051168175.1). Classification (NCBI taxonomy): domain Bacteria; kingdom Pseudomonadati; phylum Pseudomonadota; class Alphaproteobacteria; order Hyphomicrobiales; family Nitrobacteraceae; genus Bradyrhizobium; species Bradyrhizobium sp. HKCCYLRH2047. The sequence continues at coordinate 652,560 of NZ_JBNPUM010000002.1, read as the reverse complement.
AGAACCCGAGGCAACAGCAAAAGTGATAGCTCTTCTTGATAGAGTGGACGACATTCGCGCCGAGCGAAACGAACTCGTGCATGGTCTCTGGACCGCTACGGACTCCTCTCCGGGTGTTGCTATGGTCAACACGGCAAACCTTGACAGAGCCGAGCTGATACGAGATCGCCTCGTCACCGTCGCCGATCTCGATGCACTTGTCGAACATATAGAAGAATGGATAGCCGACTACGAGACTCTCGGCGCGGAGCTGGGCTTTCCTCGCAACAAGAACGCGACTCAATCGATCTTTGTCGACCAGCCGGTAGGGCGGATTACGCCGCACTAATCCGCCCTGCGTGCTAGTTCATGATCTTCCGCAATAAGGGCAGGCTCCCGGCAGAGGCCCCATCGAAACCCAATTTTTTGTTATCGACTCATCGATCCTTCCTTTGATCTCAAAGCCCTTAGTTGCGTCTAAAAACTCCTTTTTTTGTTTGTCGCTCAGCTTGTTAAACGCTCTCAAAGTTCTCATAGTTTCATCGTCCATTTAAATCCTCCTAATTGCCTCCACAAACCGAGCATTTCTGGCTCGGAAACCAAGGCGTCGACATGCTATTTGGCATGCTCCCACAAACACATTTTCGTTGAGCGTCGATCAAAGCAGCCCGAATGCCTAGCTTTTTCTCCTTGCTTGTAATGCCCTTCTCTGTATCACGAGAATCTACGATTGATTGCTGATGGTTCAGAAGGTCATATTCTATGGCCAGATTCTGAGTGTCACCTTTTCCAAGCTTTTTCCAAGCCTGCTTCAACATGTAGCTTTCGCGCGCAGCATTCACATCGTATGCAAGTTCTTCGTCCCATTTCGCCAGCAACGACCACAATACTAATAGTGTCTGCATGACCGCTGTGAAGCTGAGGAGACCTATGACCAAAGGGCGATAAGGTTTGAGCGCTTCAAGGACTTCGGAACCGAGCACATAGGCTAGAAATATTGGTACTGCCAAACCAACAAAATCTCGGAGATGAACCTTGCGACGTAACCGGGAGGCTCTCCGTTCAAATATGACTCTTGTGCCTTCCGCATGAACCGAGTTGTTCCAAGCATCGCTTCTGCGTTCTTGGTCGTTCATTCGACAAGTCCTTATCGACAAAAATCAACTTTAGAGCGAATTGCATAAAATATTCAAGCCAAGATTCGGTGCCTCATGCTGACCAAAAAGCCAGCACCTTAGCGCGTAGGACGGATTAGCCGAATGCGTCATCCGCCGTTGCAGTCAGGTTGCTTGATCCTCCTTGGTTTGCCCAAGGCCGCACGGCGTCGACACGCCTCGTCACGTCCGCAATTCGCCCTTCTCGGACCTTCCGGCCGCCGCCAAAGACGTCGGGCTGCTGGGCTTGAGCGGATATGCTTCTCGAGACTCGTGCGGGCCCGGAGCCAGGCGCGCACGACCGGCAAGACAATCTCTGATGCGATGCGCCCAAAAACTGATTCTGCTCACCGCCTCAAGCACATCACCCTTGTCCAGTCCTCCCACGGAAAATATTCTACTTTCGTTTTTCAGAAAAACATGATTGACTATGCGCATCCCGTCCCGCCATGAGGGGCGCTTCGCGATCGTCACGAGACGTGGGTGCGGGATGCGGTGGGTGCATTGGATCGCAGCGCGAGCAATCGTGCGGACGAACGAGCCCGATGCGCCGGCGAAATCGTAGGGTCCTGGCCTCCCGGTGCTGAGGCCAAGCGGACGGTGACGATGATCCGTTCGTGACGGGGGCAAGACAGCCGGTCCCCGGGGAGAGGACGTATAAGCCGCCCAACCATCGCGCGGGGAATGCCGGGATGTCTCGGCTGAACCTGTGGTTCCTGCCGCCTGCATTTTTTTCGCAGGCGGGCCATGGGGGCGGCCAGCTCCCGGCATTCCCTGCGCCCTCTTCGTCGATGAGGGCGAAACGACCCGCACAACTCGGACGCAGGGAGCGCCGCGAGGCCGAATGACTGCGTTCCAAGAAGCACTCATCGCAGATGTCGGCGCCCGCGGCGTCGAGGCGGCGGAGAGACGATGGACGTCCCGCATGACAGCGCGCACAAACGCTGGGACTGTCGACCGTTGGCCCGGTGGATTTCGGCGCCGAGTTGCCTCAGGCGTTCAGCCGGTCGATGTGCACCTTGCCGGCCTTCATCACCAGCGGAATGTGATCGCCCTGGCCGAGCAGGCACGAGACGTCGCGCAGCGGATTGCCCTCGACCACGAGCAGGTCGGCGAAGGCGCCGGGCGCGATGCAGCCGAGCTTGCCCTGCATTCCCAGCACCTCGGCGCCGATCACGGTCGCGCTGGCGATGACCTCGCGGGCACCGAGGATCTCGGCGCGGATCCTGAATTCATCGCTCTCCAGGCGCTGCGACGGTCCCAGGAGGTCGCTGCCGTAGCCCATCTTGACGCCGGCTTCGCGATAGATGCCGAGCGAGCGCAGGCCGGCATCGCGCACATCCGCGATCTTGGCGACGCTCTCCGGCGGCAGGCCATATTGCGCGCCTTCATTGGCGAGCGCCTCATAGGTGACGAGCGTCGGGATGACATAGACGCCCTTCTCCGCCATCAGCCGCGCCGTCGGAAGGTCGACGAGATTGCCGTGCTCGATGGTGCGCACGCCGCAGTGGACGGCGCGGGCGATCGCTTCCGCCGTGTAGGCATGCGCCAGGACGTAGGTCTGCCGCGCGCGGGCCTCGGCGACGATGGCGCGGATCTCGTCCTCCGAATAGCCGAACGCGCCGACCGGATCGGTCGGCGAGGCCACGCCGCCGGACGCCATGATCTTGATCTGGTCGGCGCCCATCTGCAGCTCCTCGCGCACCGCCTTGCGCACGGCATCGACGCCGTCGGCCACGCGGGCGAGCGCGCCGACGCGCACGCAGCACGGACAAGGCGCATTGTCGGAGAGGAAATCCGTCCGCGCCCGCATGTCGCCATGGCCGCCGGTCTGGCTGAGCGCACGGCCGGAGACGAACAGCCGCGGGCCTTCGGTGAGGCCGGTGTCGACGGCCTGCTTCAGCGGATAGCCGGCGCCGCCGGCGTCACGCACCGTCGTAAAGCCCCGCCGGAGCATGCCCTTGAGCAGCAGCGCCGAGCGCAGGGTCACCAGCACGTTCGGCATCTGCACTTGCTGGGCAAGATTGAGCTCGACCGCGATCGCATGGACGTGCAGGTCGATCAGCCCCGGCATCAGCGTCTTGCCTTGGAGATCGATGGTCTGGTCGACGCTGGTCTGCAGCGGCTTGTCAGACACCTCCTTGATCAGGTTGCCTTCGACCAGGACGTGCTGCCCCTCGAGCAGATCGGGCTGCAGCGGGTCGAGCAGAGCGGCGTTCTTGAACAGGATGGTCGACATCAAGGTGTCCTCGATCGGAGCGAAGCGTGCGTCAGCGGGCGGAGCGGCCGACGATGACGGTGTTCTCCCCTATCCTGTCCTGGGGCCTCGAGCCAGCCCGGGACGGAATAGCTGTCTTCTCAGCCGATCGACATCAGGCTGGCATTGCCGCCGGCAGCCGCGGTGTTGGTGGAGAGACTGACCTCGGTGACCAGCCGGTCGAGATCGTAGCAGCCGTCGCTGGCGCGCGGCGTGACGAGCGGGACGATCGGTCCGGGGCGCGTGGCGAGGTCGCGGCCGAGCGCGATCAATTCATCCGCCGCGCCATCGGAAAGCACGGCCTGCAGATCGCGGAGAGCCCGCCAGCTGTCGACGATCCGCAGGCGGCCGCGCAGCCGGCTGGTGAGCGGTCCCAACACGGCAGCAGCGGGATTCGCGCGTTCGACGAACGCGTCGTTGCCGGTCATCAGAATGACGCCGATCTGGACCAGCAACGCCTGCTCGCTTCTCGCCAGTGCAGCGACGACGCCGCGCGCGGTGATGCGATAGATGTTCTGTTCGCCAACGGGTCCTGGCAACTCGATCTCGAGCCCGGCCAGCACCTGGGGCCCATGCGCCTCGCACGCCAGCGCCGCCTCGGCATGTCCGCTGGCGCGCAACCCGTCGAGATAAGAGCGCAAGACCGCGTCAGACTGCGACGCCATGAGCCGCTGGCGCGGCGGCCTCGCGAACAGCCGGCGCAGATACAGCGGACCGCCGGCCTTCGGCCCGGTCCCCGACAGGCCGGAGCCGCCGAACGGCTGCACGCCGACCACCGCGCCGATCACGTTGCGGTTGACGTAGATGTTGCCGGCGGCGCTGCGGCCCGACGCCCGCGCAATGGTCTCCGTGATCCGCGAGTGGATGCCGAAGGTCAGGCCATAACCGGTCAGGTTGATCGCGTCGATGAGGTCAGCGAGCTGCTCGCGACGGTAGCGCAGGACGTGGAGGACGGGGCCGAACACCTCGCGCTCGACATCGAATATGTTGCCGATCTCGATGATGGTCGGCGCGACGAACGTGCCATGCGCCGCCTGCGGCGGCAGCGGCAGCCGCTCCACGGCATGGCCGCGCGCCTGCATCGTGGCGACATGCGCATCGAGCGTGTCGCGGGCCTCGCCGCTGATCACCGGGCCGACATCGACCGACAACGACGCGGGATTGCCGAGTTCAAGCTCGCGCAGCGCGCCGCGCAGCATCGACAGGATGCGGTCGGCGACGTCCGCCTGCAGGCAGAGGATGCGCAGCGCCGAACAGCGCTGGCCAGCGGAGTCGAAGGCGGAAGCGATGATATCGCCGACAACCTGCTCGGCGAGCGCCGAGGAATCCACGATCAGCGCGTTCTGGCCGCCGGTCTCGGCAATCAGCGGCACGGGCTGTCCATGGACGGTGAGGCGCTCGGCAAGCTGTTTCTGGATCAGCCGCGCGACGTCGGTCGATCCCGTGAACATCACGCCCTGCACGCTGTGATCGCCGACCAGCGCGGCGCCGACGCGGCCATCGCCGGGCAGCAATTGCAGGACATCCGCGGGCACGCCCGCCTCGTTGATGATGCGAACCGCTTGGGCGGCGATCAGCGGCGTCTCCTCGGCAGGTTTCGCCAGCACGGGATTGCCGGCCGCGAGCGCGGCCGCGACCTGGCCGGTGAAGATCGCGAGCGGAAAATTCCACGGGCTGATGCAGACCACGGGACCAAGCGGCTTGGGCATCTCGCCCTCGGCGAGAGCTTCGATCTCGCTCGCATAATAGCGCAGGAAATCGACGGCTTCGCGCACCTCGCCGACGGCGTTCGCAAAGGTCTTGCCGGCCTCGCGGACGATCAAGCCGATGAGGACGAGGCGACGCGCCTCCATCGTTTCGGCCGCGGCGCGCAGGCATGCGGCGCGCGCGCGCGGGCTGGTCGCGGCCCAGGCCGGCGCGGCGTTCGCCGCACGCGACAGTGCGGCCTCGATCTCGGCAGGCGCGGCATCTCTGGCCGCGCCGACGACGTCACGGCGATCGGCGGGATTGCGAATGCGGCGCGCGCCTTCGCTGGTCGTCGTTCCGCGCGGCGCGGCCGTCCAATCGAGGCTCGCGCTCGTGACCAGGCCTTCGCCGAGACGCGCCAGCGCGCGCTGATCGGAGAGATCGAATCCGGCCGAGTTCACGCGACCCGGACCGAACAGCGCGGGCGGACGCCTGATCTTGTCGTGCGGCGAGCCCATGCGTTCCGACGCGCGAACGATGGCGACGGGGTCCGCAATCAGATCGTCGACGGACACCGCGGGATCGGCGATGCGATTGACGAAGGAGGTGTTGGCGCCGTTCTCCAGCAGCCGGCGCACGAGGTAGGCCAGCAGCGTCTCATGCGAGCCGGCCGGCGCGTAGATGCGGCACGGGCGGCCGAGCCGTGCGGGTCCGACAACCTCCTCGTAGAGCGGCTCGCCCATGCCGTGCAGGCACTGGAATTCATACTGGCCGCGCTCGTAATTGGGACCGGCCATCTCCACGATCGATGCCAGCGTGCGCGCATTATGCGTCGCGAACTGCGGGAACACGGCGTCGGGCGCGGCCAGCAGTTTGCGGGCGCAGGCGAGGTACGACACATCGGTATGGGGCTTGCGCGTGAAGACCGGAAAGTCCTGGAGACCATCGACCTGCGCGCGCTTGATCTCGCTGTCCCAATAGGCGCCCTTGACGAGGCGCACCATCAGCCGGCGCCGCGTGCGCCGTGCGAGGTCGATGAGCCAATCGACCACGAAGGCGCAGCGCCTCTGATAGGCCTGGATGACGAAGCCGATGCCGTTCCAGCTGGCGAGGTCCGGATCGATGCAGAGCGCCTCGAGCAGATCGAGCGACAAATCCAGACGATCGGCTTCCTCGGCGTCGATGTTGAGGCCGACGTCGTATCCCCGCGCGAGCAGCACCAGCTGCTTCAGTCGCGGCAGCAGCTCGCTCATGACGCGGTCGCGCTTGATGCTGACATAGCGCGGATGCAGCGCCGACAGCTTGATCGAGATGCCCGGTCCGTCGTAGATGCCGGCACCGGCCGCATGCCGCCCGATCGCATGGATCGCCGTCTCATAGGCCGCGAAGTAGCGCGCAGCATCGTCCGCCGTCGTCGCGGCCTCGCCCAGCATGTCGTAGGAGTAGCGGAAGCCCTGCGCTTCCCACGGCCGGCCGTTCGACAGCGCCTCGTCGATGGTCTGCCCTGCCACGAACTGTTCGCCCATCAGGCGCATGGCGAGCGTCACACCCCTGCGGATGATCGGCTCGCCGCCGCGGGCAATGAGCCGCGTCAATGCCGACGCCAGGCTGTCCTCGCTCGCGGCGGCCGTCAGCGTGCCGGTGACGATGAGGCCCCAGGTCGCGGCGTTCACCAGCAGCGACGGGCTGTGCCCGATATGGGCGCGCCAATCGCCGGTCGCGATCTTGTCGCGGATCAGCGCATCGCGCGTCGCCGTGTCCGGGATCCGCAGCAGCGCCTCGGCCAGGCACATCAGGGCCACGCCCTCCTGGCTCGACAGCGAGTATTCTTGGATCAGTCCCTCGACACCGCCGGATTGCGCCTTGCCGCGCAGACGCAACACGAGATCGCGCGCCAGCTCGGCGGCCCGCGCCGACGACGACTCCGGGAGCGCGGCGAGATCGAGCAGCGGCGCGATGCATTCCGGCTCGGCGCGGCGATACGCCGAGGTGATCGCGGCGCGCAGCCCGCTCTGGCTCTGGCGCTGGACCTGGGCATCGAACGCGGCGAACGGTCGTGGCGACAACTGCGACATGACCCGTCTCCTCTGAAGCGATCCTCGTCACTCCCGACGCTTGCGCGGCCTGAGCGCGTGCCGAGTTGCCTACCGCCCGATCAACTGATCGGCGTAGTAGCCGATGGTCTTGCGGTAGATCACGGCCCTGTTCCACTCGCGCATCGCCTCGAAATTCGCACTGCCCTCATCATAGGGCGCGCCCATCTTGAAGCCGTTGCTGTGCAGCAGGTTGGCGGTCGAGGCCAGCACGTCGGCGGTGGAGTGGCGCAGATCGACACGGCCGTCGCCATCGAAGTCGACGCCGTATTTGATGTAGGACGACGGCAGGAACTGGGTCTGGCCGATCTCGCCGGCGAAGGCGCCGACGAGGTCGCGCAGAGTGAGATCGCCGCGCTGGACGATCTTCAGCGCGGCCAGCAGCTCGCCCTGGAACAATTCGGTGCGGCGGCAATCATGCGCGAGCGTCGCCAAGGTGCGGATCACCGGCAGCTTGCCCATGTCGCCTTTGCCGAAATCGGTCTCCAGCCCCCAGATCGCGACCAGGATCTGGCGCGGCACGCCATATTGCTGCTCGATCCGCGACAGCAGCGCCGCGTGCCGCTGCAGCATGGCGCGGCCGCCATTGATGCGGCCCGCGCCGACGCGGGTCGAGACGTACTGCTCGAAGCTCTTGTTGAAGGTGTAGCGCTGGCGGCGGTCGAAGGCGAGCACGGCCGGATCGAGCGTCACGCCCGACAGCGCCTGGCTGATCGTGCCGCCCGAGACGCCGGCGCTCTGCGCCTCCGCCGAGAAGCTCGTGATGAAGGTATTGAAGTCGCCGCCGCAGCGCGCGGCCAGGGCTGGAGAGGCAAATGAGAGGATCGCAACAACTACGAGGGATCGGACAACGAGCATGAGAAGAAAGGTCCCTGCATGAAAGCGTGATGAGGACAGGCGGCGCCAAGCGCCCTCACCATGCCCGATTTGGCAGCGGCAGGCCAGCCGGCAGGGATCGCCCCCGATCTGCATTGCGCCTTCGCCTCCTTTGAACGCAACGCGGCCTCCCCGCCACATATGCAAGGCGCGTCTTCGTCGCGGTCGCATTCCTTGCGCGCGCTGATCGAGCGCCCTCTGCACGCCACACGCGTTAGCCCGCTTTGCCTGCCCTTTGCCTGGAGAGGTCCCCCATGAGAATGACGTTCCGACTCGGCGCACTGACGCAGCTCGCGCTGTTCGCGGCTCTGCTCTGTCGCACGCTGGCGCCTGCAGCCGCCCAGCCCGGCGACATCGCGGGAGCCAGGGATTATCCCGGCATCGGACGTTTCGCCGGCAGCGTGATCACCGGCTACGTCGCCAAGGATTTCGATGCGGCGCGCATGCAGGCGGCGCCGTTCAAGGATGGCAAGGCGACCGACGAGCGGCGCCCGGAAGGCCGCATCGTCAGAATCGCCTATCGCACCGCGCCCGGTCCCTCGATCCTTGAAGTGTCGCGCAATTTCGAGAACCAGCTCGCCAAGGCCGGCTTCGAGCCGCTCCTCGCCTGCGACACCGATGCCTGCGGCGCCATCCCGTTCACCGAAGCGATCGACGCGCTGCCGGTGCCGCAGATGTGGGTCGACGGCTTCGATTTTCGCTATGTCGCCGGCCACAAGACGGCAGGCGGACGCGAGACCTATGCCAGCGTGCTGGTCAGCCAGAACAACCAGCAGATCTACGCCCAGCTCACCATCGCCGAACTCGGCGCGATGGAGAACAAGATGGTGAGCGCCGCCGAGATGGCGAAGGGCCTCGGCGACAAGGGCCACATCGCGCTCTACGGCATCTATTTCGATACCGACAAGGCGACGATGAAGCCGGAGAGCCGGCCGACGCTGGAGCAGATCGCGCAGTTGCTCGCCGGCCAGCCGCAGCTCAGCGTCTTCATCGTCGGCCACACCGACAATCAGGGCAGCTACGACTACAATCTCGATCTGTCGCGGCGGCGCGCCGAGGCGGTCGCCGCCGAGCTGGCGCGGAGCTATCGCATCGCGCCGGCGCGGCTGCGCACCGCGGGCGTCGGCCTGCTCGCTCCGGTTGGCAGCAACGCGACCGATGCAGGCCGCGCGCTCAACCGGCGCGTCGAGCTGGTGGCGCCCTGAGACGGCGCGCAACCCGCTTGATCCTCGTCAAGACAGTGCCATCGTGGCTCCCTAAGCTCCGCGGCCAAACTGGAGACGACGCCATGATCGGAATTACGTTGACCGCCGACCAGATCCGCTCGGCGCCACCGGAGGTGCGGCGCTGGATCGAGCACCAGGTGCTGTCGGGGCTCGGGCTCGGGCCGGAGGCCCCCTCGGCACCGCCCGCCCTGCCGGAGCCGGGCGCGCACCTCGTGGCCTGCTCGGCCGACGATGCGGCCAAGATCCTGGCGCAGATCCAGGGCGTGCTGCCGGCCGTGAACGTGTTCTTCGAGTTCGGCCGCCCGGGCATCGCACTCGGCCAGCCGCCGGTGATGATGTTCCGCCTGATCGACATCCTGCATCATACGCGGCTGCAGAACATCGGCCAGGTGATGGCCTCGCTGGACATGATCAACAAGGCGCTGATCGAGACGAGGCACGATCCGTCTGTGCGGTTCTGCGGCTTCGATCCCGAGGGCCATTGCCTGATCGCGCCGGAGACCCAGCGCGCGATCGCCAGCGTCTGGCAGAGCGTGATCGCCAAGCAGCATGGCGTCGCCGAGGGCGAGGCGGCGTGAGGTCATCGGCGCGCGGCCTGCCCGGCGCGCCATCGTCCAGAAACGGCGCGCCGCGATGGCGCGTCAGCCATGTTCCTGCCGGACGGCTCCGGCCTTGAGCCCGTTGCGGCCGGTGCTACCATGTCGAGGTCGTTCACGATCCGCGGGAGATCGCCGATGCCGCCAGGCCAGCGACGACGCAGACTGCTTCAGATCCCTCTGTTCCGCCTGCTCGCGATCAACCTCGCGCTCGGCCTCGGCATGGCCGTGGTGCTGGTCGGCGGCCTGCTGGCGCTCGACCCTTTCGGCCTGCGCCACCTGATCTTCTCCGATCGCTCGCCCGGCGTCGCCATCGGCCTGCTGCTCGGCTCGTTCTTCGTCACCTTCGGCTCGACTGCGATGGGCACCGCCATCATGGCGCTCGGCCGCGGCGACGATGACGACGAGCCGCGCGGCGGCACACGGGTGCATGCGCGGGTGAAGGTGCGGAGGCGATAAGCTTGAAATCTCTGCCGCAATGGAGGTGCGCTCCCCTCCCCGCAAGGGGGAGGGGAGCGCACCGCCGTTGTGGCGACATGGCAAGCGTCCGTCCGCCCTCACCAGTGCCCCTTCCGCCTGTTCCAGGCGAACAGCACATCGGCGAACCGGTCGTAGCCGAACCGCGTCAGTGGCCGCACCAGACGGTTGCCGAACAGCTTGGCGAGCCAGCCCTCGCCGGGCGTCAGCGCCCACAGCAAGAGCGCGACGTCGGCGCCGGTGATCAACTGCCCCTCCTCGTCGGTCGCGTGCAGGCGGCGGCGGACGGCGTCGACATCGGCGCCGAATGCGGCGAGCGCCTCCGGCTCTTCATTGATGTCCCTGAACGCGACCCGCCCCGACCTGACCAGCGCCAGCAGCTTGTTGCGCTGCCAGTCGATGCCGGCGTCGCAGACCGGGCAGCGCGTGTTGTACCAGACGGTGAGTTGGGGCATCGACATGTCGGGAATTCGCCGCGGGTTCGGGGCCGCGATGAACGCATTGTCATCCGGCAAATTCGAGGAGTTTTCGAGAGGACGCGGCCGTGCCCGGCCACTCCTCCGATTCCACGAAAATCATATGACGGAAAAGTCAAATTCGGACAGCGGATAAGCATTTTCCTGCATTGACCGGACCGGCCCCGCCGCCGTAGACCGCCGATCATGGCAAAGAAACCCGGCACCAACCCCAAAGGCGAATTCGCCTTCTTCAACGTCACCTATGAGGACGGCTCGCAGCGCTCCAACCGGCGGGTGCCGGCCGAGCTGCTCGGCGGCCTCGACGGCGACGAGCCGGCCCGCGGCTTCATCATGGAGCAGGACCGCGACATCGCCGAAAAGTCCGGCCGCCCGCCGCTGGCGATCAAGTCGCTGGAGCGGGTCGGCGCGAAGAAGAAGTAGCGAAAGCCCCGCTGCCGTAGGGTGGGCAAAGCGCGCAGCGCGTGCCCACCATCAGGTGCCTGCCGCGAAACGCGGTGGGCACGGCACGCGATACCTGCGCCAGCCCCAACACCGTGCAGGCGCCTTTGCCCACCCTACGGCAGGGCGCTATGCGGCTTGCTTCTGTCGCTCCGGCAACAGCACGCTTTCCCGGGTGTCCATCTCCTGCGGCCGATTGATCAGGCTGACCAGCGTGTAGCTGATGATCGGCAGCAGGAACCACGAGCCGAGCTTGGTGACCGACACCATGGCCCAGCCTTGGGCCTGCGCCGGATAGATCCAGGTGCGCGACAGCGTGCCGATATTCTCCGACAGCCAGATGAACAGCGACACCAGGATCAGCCCGAGCAGCAGCGGCATCGAGCGGTGCACGCGCCAGACCTTGAAGTGGACGGTCGCCGGCGCAAACAGCAGCGCGGCCCAGCCGAACAGCACGAGCCTCAGATCGAGCCTGTAATGGTCGGTGAAGAAGTTGAGATAGATCGCAGCGCTCAGCCCGACCAGCCAGCGCCGCGACGGATGGCCGGTGAAGCGGAAATCGAACAGCCGCCAGACGCGGCAGAGATAGCTGCCGATGCAGGAATACATGAAGCCGGAGAACAGCGGCACGCCACCCAGGCGGATCAGGCTCGGCTCGGGATAGATCCACGAGCCGGTCGCGGTCTTGAACAGCTCCATCGCTGTCCCGACAAGGTGATAGACCAGGATGACCTTGGCCTCCTCAAAGGTCTCGAGTTTTGCCGCGAGTAGCGCGGCCTGGACGGCGAGCATGCAGAGGAAGAGAAAGTCGTACCGGGCCAGCGGCGCATCGGCCGGATAGAACCGCCATGTCACAAGCATCAATGCCAGCGCGATGCCGCCGAACAGGCAGGCCCAGCCCTGCTTCACGCCGAAGCGACTGAATTCATAGAGGAAGGCAGTCCACGGCGTTTCGGCCGCACGCGCCGCGAGGCGGGCCTCCGCGGCGATGAAGCGGCGCAGGGGCGGCCAGATGGCGGCGGCACTGGACTGCGCTGCGGCCGATGAAACCTCGTTGTCGTGCATGGGAGTCCGCGTCCGGTGAGACGCCAATCCCTAGCAGTCGATCGCCCCACGCCGTCTGCGCAAAGTTCAGCCTCTTGCGGCAAGGGCACGGACATCTGCGGACAAGAGGCCTTGTCGGCCCCCGGCACCTCGACGCCACCTTCCAAACCTTCCTGCAACCTCCCCACCGCCGCGCGATGCAGTGCCCTCGCCCCGTGTGGGAGAGGGCAGCGCTGGCGGAGCCGCGGGCTCGGTTGGGTGAGGGGTTCTGTCCGCGAGCGCAACTCGGGGAGATAGACCCCTCACCCGACCGAGGTCGTTGCACTGTCCTACATGCCCTCTCCCACAAGGGGCGAGGGCGCAGTCACCGCCGCTGCGCCTGCGGCACGATCGTTTGGCTTCCCGCTTCTCGATGACTGTTTCTTGTTAGGTCTGTCGACCGCGGCAATAGGTCTGCCACATCTCGCGATAGGCCGCTTCGACGGCCCTGGTGTAGATGGCCGGACCACAACGTGCGGCGATGAGGTCGGGAAGCTGGTGACGTATCATCCTGAGCCGGTCCGGCGTCGACCGCAACGCGATGTCCACATACTCATCATCGTTCGTCGCGACCCAGTCGGCCATGCCGATCGCCGTCAGGATCGCGCCGCCGGCGCGGCTGCACATCCCGTTGCCGAGCTTCGACACGACCGGCACGCCCATGTGCAGGGCTTCCCAGGCGGAGACGCCGCCGCCATTGGGAAATGGATCGAGCCAGATGTCGATGAGCCGGTGGGCGGCCAGATGCTCGTCGCGAGAGGTCGGCCCCATCAGGTCGATGCGATCCGGCGCGATGCCGCGCGCGGCGAAGTCAGCCAGCAGCCGGGCCTGGATCGCAGCATCGCCAAGCAGATAGTCCTTGACGAGCAGCCGGGCGCTTACATCGGCGCGCAGGATGCGGGCCCAGACGTCGAGGACGGCGCTCGATAAGCGGTTCGCCCGGGTGAACGCGCCGTAAGTCACATGGCCATTGGACGTCACGGGCGCCTCGAGGCTGCGCAGCCCCGCCGGCGGCGGCTCGATGATGATCAGGCATGGCAGATCATAGATCTGCTCGGTGAACAGGTGACGTACCTCCAGCGGCGCCATGACGGGATCGCCGAACAGGTAGTCCATCGTCGCCAGACCGGTGCCGGTCGCGTGGCCCCAGGCGGTGACCTGGATGGGGGCCGGCTTGCGCGCGAAGGTGGCCAGCCGATTGCCGCGGGAGTGTCCGGACAGGTCGACGAGAATGTCGACCCGGTCGGACCGGATGCAATCCGTGAGCTGATCGTCGGACCATTGCATCACGTCGTGCCATCGATCAGCAGCCGCCCGGAACGTCTCGGTGATCTCGTCCTGGACCGGCGAGTTCGAATAGCAGATCACCTCGACCTGCGATTTGTCGTGGTTCTGCAGCACCGGCCGGATCGTGCGGGCGGCGGAATGCTCCTTGAAGTCGCCCGACACATATCCCACGACGATCCGTCTGTCGGGGTCGAGATCATTGCTGTGATCAGGCGGATGCCTCTCGGCAATCTTGGATCCGATCCGGCGCCACCACTCCGCTCGGGCCGCCTGGTGCTCCGCATAGCCCACATCGCAGAAGTCCAACGAGAAGATGCGGTTCGCCAGTGCGACTTCGTCGGCCGGGTCGATCGCGAGCGCCCGATCGAAAAGTGCGACAGCCGCCTCTGCATCGCCCATCAGCGCATGACATTGACCGATCTGGCTCAGCGCTTTCGCGGAGTTCGGCTCGATCGTAACGGCGCGCTGGCAGGCCTCCAGCGCCTCGCTCACCCGCTTGTTGAGCATCAGGACGTTGGCGCGGCCGAGCCAGCCCAGGGTGAATTGCGGATCGAGCGCGATCACCCGGTCGAAATCAGCGAGCGCGTCGTCGTTACGCTTGAGCTGGAGGAACGTCTCGCCGCGATTGATCAGCGCCGTGGTGTCGTCGGGCGCAAGGGCCAGCGCCCGGTTGAATTCGGCGATCGCCTCATCGGATCGACGCAGATCCTTGAACGCGCAGCCTCGATTGATGATGGCGGCCAGATGCGTGGGTTTCGCCGCGAGAAGCTGGTCGTAGCATGCGATCGCATCGGCGAACCGGCCGAGATAGTGCAGCGCTTCGCCCTTGTTCATCAACACGTCGAGGTGCTGCGGATTGATCCGGAGGGCGTTGTCGAAACTGACGACCGCCTCCGCGAAGCGCTGGAGGCGCGACAACAGCTTGCCGCGTTCCAGCTGCGCCTCGAAGAAATCCGGTTTCAAGGCCAGGAGATCGTCGAAGCAGGTCAGCGCTTCGTCGTCGCGCTGGAGCGCGGACAGGACGACGGCCCGCGCATATCTCGCCGCAACGTTTTGCGGGTCTGCCAGCACCGCCCGCTTCAGAAGGCGCTCCGCCGCCTCTGAATTGTTGCTCTGGTGCTCGGACAGTCCAAACATATAGAGCGCGCCGAAATGGTTCGGCCGCTTCTTGAGGATTTTCTTGTAGCCGGCCTGAGCCTTGGCCAGATCGCCGGAGCGGTGAAACGCACTCGCCCGGGCGAACAGGTCGGCGATCTCATCGCCTTTCCGCAAGGCTGGCTGCATGCTGAAAACGTCCAGGGATCAGCCGCCATCGCCAAGTTCTGTCACGACGGGGCAGAGTGCCGGAATGCAGGCGTCATTCGGTCGCCCGCCGAACCTTCGATGACAAGCGTAAACAATTCATTAACCATGTTTTCTGCGGGAATTTGCTGGGTGAATGCCGTCATTGGTCCTTCCGCAGCGCGTCACGTCCATCGCCGTCAGAGTACCAACTTAATGCGTACGGTGGGCGAAGCGCCGCCGAAGGCGGCGCGTGCCCACAATTGGCCGCCTGCCGCGGTAGGCACGGCGCACGACACCGTCGCCAATCTCGACACCGTGCACGTGCCTTTGCCCACCCTACGCATCACTGTCGCCGCCTGGGTTTGCAAAACGCTGGAGCGAACTCGACGGCGAGCGCTTCGAGACGCGAAAGCTGGAGATCTTTCGGGACGGCAGCATCGGCTTCGCAACCGCGACCGAGGCGACAGATCGGACGCGGCTCGGACAGATAGCTGTTCCTCCCATCGACGAGATCGGGCAGGATCCTCAATTCGTGGCGGAAGAGATTTCGAAGGAAGAGTTCGAGCGCCGTTGGAGCGCCAGGCGTGCGCGTTAGGTCACGTCGACAAATTGCCTGGCTTACATGGATCACAAACTAAAACGGCGAACCTCTCGGTCCGCCGTTGTCCTGCCGGGTCAAGCCCGGCAATGACGACTGATGCAGTGATTAGTTGTCCAGGAACGACCGCAGCTTCCTTGACCTCGACGGATGCTTCAACTTACGCAGCGCCTTGGCTTCGATCTGGCGGATACGCTCTCTCGTCACCGAGAACTGCTGGCCGACCTCTTCCAGCGTGTGGTCGGTGTTCATGCCGATGCCGAAGCGCATGCGCAGCACGCGTTCTTCGCGGGGGGTGAGCGAGGCGAGCACGCGGGTGGTGGTTTCGCGCAGGTTCGACTGGATGGCGGCGTCGATCGGCAGGATGGCGTTCTTGTCCTCGATGAAGTCGCCGAGGTGGCTATCCTCCTCGTCGCCGACGGGGGTTTCGAGCGAGAGCGGCTCCTTGGCGATCTTGAGGACCTTGCGCACCTTCTCCAGCGGCATGCCGAGCTTCTCGGCAAGCTCCTCCGGCGTCGGCTCGCGGCCGATCTCGTTCAGCATCTGGCGCGAGGTGCGGACGATCTTGTTGATCGTCTCGATCATGTGCACGGGGATGCGGATGGTGCGGGCCTGGTCGGCGATCGATCGGGTGATCGCCTGACGGATCCACCAGGTGGCGTAGGTCGAGAACTTGTAGCCGCGGCGGTACTCGAACTTGTCGACGGCCTTCATCAGGCCGATGTTGCCTTCCTGGATCAGGTCGAGGAACTGCAGGCCGCGGTTGGTGTACTTCTTGGCGATCGAAATCACGAGACGGAGGTTGGCTTCCACCATCTCCTTCTTGGCCTGACGGGCCTCGCGCTCGCCCTTCTGCACCGAATGCACGATCTTGCGGAATTCGCCGATCTCGAGACCGGTGAGCGCGGCCATCGCCTGCACCTCCTGGCGCAGGTCCTTGATGCGGTCCTTCTCGTAATGGACGAAGTTCTTCCAGCCTTTTGCGGAGAGCTTGGAGACGCGGTTGAGCCAGCGCGGATCGAGCTCGGAGCCCTGGTAGTTGCGCAGGAAGTCTTCGCGCGCGACGCCGTGGGAATCGGCAAGCCGCATCAGCCGGCTCTCGAACGAGACCAGCTTCTTGTTGATGTCGTAGAGCTGCTCGACGAGGCTGTCGATGCGGGCCTGGTTGAGGCGCAGCGACTTCACCTCGACAATGATCTCGTCCTTGAGCTTCTTGTACTTGCGCTCCTGCGACGGCGACAGCGACTCGCTCTGGAGCTGGTTGGCGATGTCCTGCTCCTGCAGGCGGCGCAGCTTCTTGTACTCGGACGCGATCTTGTCGAAGGTCTCCACGACCTTCGGCTTCAGCTCGGCCTCGATGGCGGCGAGCGACATCTGGTTCTCGAACTCGTCGTCGTCCATGTCGGCTTCGGCTGCCGCCTCGCCGGGATCCTTCTCCTCGGCGGGCGCGCCGTTCGGCGCGGCCCGGAACGGGGTCGGCTGCTGCGGGGCGGCCGGCGGCGCGACCGCGGCCTGGACGTCGCCGCCCTCGGCCGGAGCGCCCTCGCCATTCACGGGCGCGGCGATCTGCGGATTCATGCCGCCCTTGGCTTCCGGGCCGGCATAAGTGGCTTCGAGATCGATGATGTCGCGAAGGAAGATCTTGCCTTCGTTGAGCTCGTCGCGCCAGATGATGATGGCCTGGAAGGTCAGCGGGCTCTCGCAGAGCCCTGCGATCATCGCCTCGCGGCCGGCCTCGATGCGCTTGGCGATCGCGATCTCGCCCTCGCGCGACAAGAGCTCGACGGTGCCCATCTCGCGCAGATACATGCGCACGGGATCATCGGTGCGCTCGCCGGGCTCCGACTTCTTGACCTCGGTGACGGCCTTCTGGGTGATCTCGACGAGCTCGTTGTCGGTCTCGTCCTCGCCGTCGTCCTTCTCGTCGGACTCGTCGGCCTCCTCGGCCTCGGTCACGTTGATGCCCATGTCTGATAGCATCGACATGATGTCTTCGATCTGTTCCGGCGAGGTGGTGTCGGAAGGCAGGACCTCGTTGAGCTGATCAAAGGTCACGAAGCCGCGCTTCTTGGCCTGCTTGATCATCTTCTTGACGGCGGCGTCCGACAGGTCGAGCAACGGCGAAGGCGCATCGGCGGCGTCCTTCTCAGGAGCGTCCGCGGCCTTGTCGTCCTTTTCCTTGTCCTTCACCTGCAGCGTCTTTGCCTTCGTGGCCATTCATTGCTCCCGAAACGCGCCCGCTCCGCCCGTGGCATCTTCGCCCTTGGCATCGCGGCGCCCGCCTGCTCTACTCAAACTGTTCTCGACGCGGAAAGGGCGGCGCACATTCAACGTCGCCACCCCATGAAGTCTTTCGCTCGTGTCGCCCTACGCTGGTGTCGTCCCGTTTTCGGACCGGCGCGCGTTTCTTGCAAAAGCGATACCGGTTTTGCAATCGAATCCGGCGCCCGACATGCAGGCGCGGTGTCCGACAGCGAAACCAACCCATCTGCTGCAGAAAATGCCCCGGACCTCTTAAACTTCGATTAACCCTGTTTTTGCAGCCAAACCATGGATTTGGCGAGTCTTTTCGCGCGGACCCGAGACCGCGCAAGCGGACCGGGTCGAAATGTGCTCAGTTCGCGACAGGGCGCCGGGCATCCGGTCTACACGTTGCGGTTGGTGCGACCGGACAGTTCCCCGAAGCCTTCGATCAGCGCTTCGGTGCCGTCCATCTCGGCCATCCTGGCCTTCACGTCCCTCAACCAGCCCATGTTCGGCTCGCTCGGCTCCTCGCCCAAGGCAAGCTCGGCATCCTTCAATTCCCTAAGTAAGGAGTGCCATTGCCGATGCAAGGCAACGAGCTGGTGCCAGGTCGCAAGAACGTCATCGCGCGCCGCGCCGGGCTTCGCCGCCCACACCGCAGCGGTCGTGATTGCCCGCTCAACCCGTTGAAGAAGCTCGGAAAAGCCTGACTTCTCCAGGTCGGCCCGCATCTTCTCGGCCTGCTCGTCCGGGTCCGGCGAATGGTGGTGGTCGTGGGCGAAGGCCGCGATGATCGCGGCGCGGAGCTTGTGCGCCTCGGGATGGGCCAGTTCGAGGGCTGCGACCTCCTCGAGGTGGTCGTGCAGGATCCAGGGGTGGTTGATCAGGCACTGCAGGATCAGCGCCTCCCGGCGCGAGATCGCCGAGCGCTGGCCGCGCATGATCGGGCTCATGGCGAGCTGGGGGCTCGCCGCCTGGTAGGGTCCGCGGGCCATCGCGGGTGCTGTGGATGGCGCGCCGCCGCGGCGGCCGCCCCCTGTGGATAACCGCCCCGGCTGTCCGGAACCGGGACTGCGGGGGCCAAACCGCCGTCCTGATTCGGCACCGTAGCCGCGGCCAAAGCCCCGGCCACCGTCCGGCGCGAACGCCCGGTACAGCCGGTCGCTGAGATCCTGCTTGTAGTAGCGCCGTACCACCTCGTCGGCGATGCCGCCGGTGAGCTGACCGATCCGCGCCTCCAGCGCGGCGCGGCGCTCCGGGGTGTTGAAGCTGCCGCCCTCGATCTCGCGCGACCAGATCACCTCGGCGAGAGGTTTTGCGACCTTGAGCACCTCCTCGACCGCGCCGCGGCCGCCGGAGCGGACGAGATCGTCGGGATCCTGTCCCTCCGGCAGCAGCGCGAAGCGGAGACTCTTGCCGGGCTTGAGATGCGGCAAAGCAAGGTCCGCGGCACGATAGGCTGCCTTTTGGCCGGCGCGGTCGCCGTCGAAGCAGAGGATCGGTTCGTCCACCATCTTCCAGATCAACGAAAGCTGGCTCTCGGTCAGTGCGGTGCCGAGCGGCGCCACGGCGCCGGCAAAGCCGGCCGCCACCAGCGCGATGACGTCGACATAGCCCTCGACCACGATCATCGGCGCGCCGTTATGCGCGGCCTGACGAGCGCTCGGCAGGTTGTAGAGGTTGTCGCCCTTGTGGAAGAGCGGCGTCTCCGGCGAGTTCAGGTATTTCGCCGGCACGTCCTTCTGCAGCGCGCGGCCGCCGAAGGCGATGACGCGTCCACGGAGATCGGTGATCGGAAACATCACGCGGTCGCGGAAGCGGTCGTACGGCACAGGAATGTCGTCGCCGCCGACCAGCAATCCCGCCTCGACCATGTCGGCCACCGGCACGCCCTGGGCGCCAAGATATTCCTTCAAGCCGAACCGATCCGGCGGCGCGTAGCCAAGCCGGAATTGGAGCTGCGTCTGCGGCAGGATCGCGCGATCGGCAAGATAGCCACGGGCGCGCGCGCCATGACGGGACGCCAGCGTGTCAGAAAAGAACTTCGCCGCCAGCTCCATCACGTCATACAGCGTCTTGCGCTGCCGCTCCTGGCGCGCCGCGTCGGGCGTCACCGCGGGCAAGGCCAGGCCGGCGATCCCCGCCAGCCGCTCGACCGCCTCAGGGAACGAGCAGCCCTCAGTCTCCATCACGAAGTCGAAGATGTTGCCATGCTTGCCGGAGGAGAAGTCGTGATAAAAACCCTTCTGGTCGTTGACGTAGAAGGACGGCGTCTTCTCCTGCTGGAACGGCGACAGCCCCTTCCACTCCCGCCCCGCCTTCTTGAGCTTCACGCGCTTGCCGACGACGTCCGAGACCGGAAGCCGGGCGCGCAGCTCATCGAGAAATTCCGGCGTGAAGCGAGCCATGGGTGAGGCGGTGGTCCTGTGTTGATGGACTTACGCATATAGGCACCCGTGTACGAAATGTGAACTTCCTCCGGCTTGTCCGGGCTATTCACAGGCCAGCTCTATCCTCCGGTCATTCCGGGGCGCCCGCAGGGCGAGCCCGGAGTGACGGCGTGGAGAGACTGGGTCACGGCGCCAGGAAGCGCCCCGAGACGATGCGGCCGGCCTCATCCACCGGCCAGTTGTAGAGATAGGTCCAGGCTTGGCTGACGCTGCCGTCGGCCAGCGTCACGGCGAGGCACCGGCGCAGATATTCTGTCGGCGCGGCGAAGCCTTCGCCGCAGGCCTCATACATGTCGAACTCGCGCAGCATCGGCTCGGGCTGGCGCAGCCGGAACAGCTCGCCATGGACGAGATCGGCCGCGTCATCGGACAGCACCAGGCCGGGATAATGCTGGATGCGGTACAACCGGCCGCGGCAGCTTGCCTCGGCGACGAAATCGGCATTGGCCGACAACAGCCGCGCCATCGGGTGGTCGAAGCCGCGCATCAGCGTGCCGTAGACGAACAGCAGATCGGTGGTCATGGCCCGTCTATAGCGGCGATCGCGGCTGATGCGAAGCGGCCGGCCGCGCCCTTCTCTGCTCAGGCGGCCGCGATCTCATCGCTGACGACGTAGAATTTGGTCAGGGTCATCAGGCCGAACGAGGTCGACAGCGCGACGTCGGCGGCGTCCCGTCCGGTCGCCATCAGGATACGGCCGATGCGGGGCACGTTGTGGCGGGCATCGAACGTGTACCACCGGCCCGAGAGATAGACCTCGAACCAGCCCGAGAAATCCATCGGGACCGGGTCCGGCGGCACGCCGATGTCGCCGAGATAGCCGGTGCAATAGCGCGCCGGAATGCCCATGCAGCGGCAGAAGGTCAAAGCGAGGTGGGCGAAGTCGCGGCAGACGCCGGCACGCTGCTGATAGACGTCGTGCGCCGACTTCATGGCGTGGGCGTGCTCATAGCCGAACGTGACGTGGTTATGCACGAAGTCGCAGATCGCCTGCACGCGCGCCCATCCCGCCGGCGCGCTGCCGAACAACGACCACGCGACCTCGGCCAGCTTGTCGGTCTCGCAATAGCGGCTCGGCATCAGATACAGCAGAAGCTCATCGGGCAGCTGCTCGATCGACAGTTGCTGGGCGCCGGGATCGATCGCGTCCGGCCGCCCGCTGTCGCGGACGATGGCGCTGCCGTGGAAGGTGACCCCGCCGGCCGGCGCCACCAGCCGCCCACAGAGATTGCCGAAGCTGTCGTTGTAGAATTTGATCGGCACCTTCGGCTCGGTCGTGATCGTCTCGGTGCCGACGATGTCGGGAAAGCGCGACGGATGGATCGACAGCATGATCACCATCGGCGTTGCCGCCGGAGCCGCATAGGCGATCTCAAATCCAACCTTGATCAGCATGAAGGCTCCTTCGCCCCGTTCGGGCGGCACGATGCGCCAGCCTCATCCGGCCCGGACCGTAGGCCCATTGCGAACTTCTGTCTTGTGAATGATCGCCAGAATCAGCATCGTTTGGGCGACCATCATGATGTCCGCCGGCCCAATCCTCATCTGTCTGCCCAATCCGAGATCGGTCTGCCGCTTCATGAAGCAACGAGAGGCAGCATGACCGTGTCCGGCACGAGCAACACTCATCGACTCCTTCAGCCAGACGAAGTTCCACCCGTGCTCGAGCGCAACGCCGATGGGGCGTCGGCCTTGTTCTTCACGTGCGATCACTATGGCCGCCTGCTGCCGCGCGCACTCGGCGATCTCGGCCTGCACGAAAGCGAACTGGAGCGGCACATCGCCTGGGACATCGGCATCGCCGGCGTGGCGGAGGCCGTGTCGCGCGCGCTAGATGCGCATCTGATCGCGCAGCGCTATTCGCGGCTGGTGATCGACTGCAACCGCTCGCCGAAGGCGCCGAACGCGATTCCGATGATCAGCGAGCGCACCACGATCCCCGGCAATGAGGGCCTGACGCATGAGGACGCCGAGCTGCGGCGGCGCGCCATCTTCGATCCCTATCACGACCGCATCACCGCGGTGCTCGATGCGCGCAAGGTCGCGGGGCGGCCGACCATCCTCGTCTCGCTGCACAGCTTCACGCCCGTCTATGCCGGCATCGGGCGGCCCTGGCACATCGGCACGCTGTATCAGCACGACCGTGTGCTGCCGCCGCTGCTGTTGAAGGCGCTGCGGGCCGAGCCCGATCTCGTGGTGGGCGACAATCAGCCCTATGCGGTCGGCGACGGCACCGACTACACCATCCCCGTGCATGGCGAGGCGCGCGGGCTGATCAATTCCGGCATCGAGATTCGTCAGAACGAAATCGCCGAGCCCGAGGGCCAGCAGCGCTGGGCCGAGCGGCTGATCCGCATTCTCGGCGAGATCGAGGCCGAGCTGCGCAGCAAGGGCCTCGCGTAGCCTGCTACTCCGTCATGTCGGAGGCGTCGTGATGCGACAGCAATCCGGCAAGCCGCCACAGAGCTGTGCGCAGATCCTCGTGGCTTGGCAGGCCGAGCGCGAGCCTTACCGCGTTCGGTGAATGACCGTGCGCCACCGCAAAGGCGCTCGCCGGGGTGATCGCGATGCCGGCACGGGCTGCTGCGGCCGTCAAGGCTTCGGCGCGCCAGCCCTCCGGCAGGTGCAGCCAGACATGGTAGGAGCGCGGATCGGCCTCGATGTGATGGCCGGCGAGGCACTCGGCGACGATCGCCTGGCGCACCAGCGCATCGGCGCGCTTGCGCCTGGTGATCTCGGCCGCCGTGCCGTCGGCGAGCAGCCCCATGCCGGCGGCCAGCGCCAGCGACGTCACCGACCAGGCCCCGGTGCGCACCGTGGCGGCGAATTTTTCGCGCATGCTTGCCGGCACGTAGAGAAAGCCGACGGCAATCCCCGGCGCGAGCCGCTTGGCAAGGCTGTCGACCACGACGACACGCTCCTCGGCCTGCGTCGCCAGCGAGACCTGATCGCTGAGGAAGCCGTAGACCAGATCCTCGATGATCATCAGCTCGTGCTTGCGCACCAGACGCACGATCTCCTCGCGCCTCGCCTCGCTCATCGTCAGGCCGAGCGGATTCTGCATCACCGGCTGGATGTAGATCGCGTTGAGCGCGCTGCTGCGATGCGCCTTGGTCAGCGCCTCCGGACGGATGCCCTCGCCGTCCATCGCGAGCGGCACCAGGGTCACGCCGAGCCGCGCCGCAATGCCCTTGATCATTGGATAGGTCACGGCCTCGACGCCGAGCCGGCCGCCGACCGGCACCAGCGCCGAGATCGCCGCGGCAAGCGACTGCCGCCCGCTGCCGGCGAAGACGAAATTCTCCGCGCGCGGGCGCCAGCGCTCGCTGGCGAAGAAGGCCGCGGCGGTGCGCCCGGCCTCGGCCAGCCGACGCTGCGTGATCGGCGCCAGCACCGGCGCCAGCTTCTCCGGCCGCTGCCACGCGGCCAGCGACTTCGCGATCAGGGCCGCCTGATCCGGCAGGGTCGGAAAATTGAATTCGAGATCGATGCGGCCGTCGAACGGCTCCAGCCGCAGCGAGGGTGGCACCGGCACCGCCTCACCCGCGACGAAGGTGCCGCGCCCAACCTCGCCCACGACCAGGCCCCTGCGCAATAATTCGGCATAGACGCGGGCTGCCGTGGATGCGGCAATTCCCCGCTCATAGGCGAACTGGCGCTGCGGCGGCAGCCGGTCACCGGCCTTCAGCCTGCCGTTGGCGATGTCCTCGGCGATGTCGTCGACCAGGGCCGTATACGAAGCATTCATGCTATATTGTACCGAGAGCAATGTTTCGATTGCACCGAGATATGTATGGCGCGATTGCTCTTCGAACAACGCAATTGAAGAGCAATAGGTGACTCATGGCATATTCCCTGGCGCAGCGTTGGGCAACTCCGCAAGTTGCCCACGGAAAGAGCAATTTGCTCGGGGTGCCGCAACTCTGGCTGCAGCGCCTGTTCTGGCGGTCCGAACTGGCAATGCTGGACCGCGACCAGATGCGCGACTGCGGCCTTGATCCGGCGATCGTCCAGGAAGAGGCCAACAAGCCGTTCTGGCGCGACTGACAACGACGACGAGGAGGACACCGAAATGCCGACGCTTCCGTTCCATCAAGTCGACGTGTTCTCCAAGGTCGCCTTCAAGGGCAACCCGCTCGCCGTGATCGCCGAGGCCGACGGCCTCGACGATGCGGCGATGCGGGCGATCGCCAACTGGACCAACCTGTCCGAGACCACCTTCCTGTCGCGTGCCCAGGATCCGGGCGCTGATTATCGCGTGCGCATCTTCACCCCGCAGCGCGAGCTGCCTTTTGCCGGCCATCCGACGCTTGGCTCGTGCCACGTATGGCTCGCGCTCGGCGGCCGGCCGAAGGGCGAACACGTGGTGCAGGAATGCGGCGCGGGCCTCGTGCGCATCAGGCGCGACGGAGAGCGGCTCGCCTTCGCAGCCCCGCCGCTCAGGCGCTCCGGCCAAGTCGATGCCGAACTGACCAGCAGGATCGCAGCAGCGCTCGGCATCCAATCGAGCGCGATGCGCGCCGTGCAGTGGGTCGACAACGGCCCGGGCTGGATCGGCGTGCTCCTCGACTCGCGCCGCGCGCTGCTCGACATCCGCTTCAATCCGGCGGCGCTGCCGCAACAGCCGATCGGCGTGGTCGCGCCATGGGATCGAGCGCAGGATGGCACGGATGCCGACTACGAGGTCCGCGGCTTCATGTGGGGCGGCGGCGAGGACCCGGTGACGGGCAGCCTCAATGCAAGCCTGGCGCAATGGCTGATCGGAGCCGGAATTGCTCCGAAGCAATATGTTGCGTCCCAGGGCACCGTGCTCGGCCGCGCCGGCCGCGTCCATGTCGCGCAGGACGGCGACACGATCTGGATCGGCGGCGACGTCGCGCCGGTGGTGAAGGGGACGATCAGCCTGTAACGCCGGCGGCCCCTCCTCCCCCAGGGCTCTCCGGGGTGAGAGCAGGCGCTAAACTCAATGCGGGCTCACCGCGCCCGCGTCAGCGCCAGCCAGACCCCGCCCCCGATCATGAAGCCGCCGGAGATGCGCGACACCAGCCGGGTCCGCCTGGCCGAGAACAGTTTTCGCGCACGGCCTGCGAGCAGCGCATAGATCGCGTCGGTGAGACCCGCGATCACCATGAAGGTGACGCCGAGCAATCCGACCTGCGGCACGTGATCCCGGCCCATGTCCATGAACTGCGGCAGGAACGCCCCGAAGAACACCATCACCTTCGGGTTCGACAGCAGCACCAGCAAGCCCTGCAGGAAGAAGCCGCCGCGCGGCGGCGGAGGCGGCTCCTCGCCCGCCGAGATCCCCTCGATCGGCGAGCGGATGAGCTGAATGCCGAGCCACACCAGATAGGCCGCGC
The DNA here is from genome assembly GCF_051168175.1 of Bradyrhizobium sp. HKCCYLRH2047. NCBI lineage: Bacteria > Pseudomonadati > Pseudomonadota > Alphaproteobacteria > Hyphomicrobiales > Nitrobacteraceae > Bradyrhizobium > Bradyrhizobium sp. HKCCYLRH2047. Next base: position 626,993 of record NZ_JBNPUM010000002.1, on the reverse strand, counting down.
CGATCAGCCGCACCCATTCGAACCAATAGCCCATGGTCGCCATCAGCGACGTCAGGCCGACAGCGACGATGCCGATCGCGATCGCAAGCCCGGTCTGCACGCCGGCGATATTGATCAACGCGGCACGGGTTCCGTGACGCAGACCGTTGGCGATCAGCAGCGTCACGACGGGACCGGGCAGCAGCGCAAGCCCGATGCAGGCGGCAACGAAGGCGAGATAGACTTGCAGGGACATGAGGCGCCTCGATGTGGATGAGATGTCACTAATGCACGGCATGTCGGCAGAGGGAAGCTGCAACATCTCGACGTATTCCAAGTCGAACAACTTGCAGCGCTCCGCTTGACACGCAACCTTTTGGTTGCCTATTCTTCATCATATGGACGACGTCTTCAAGGCGCTGGCGGATGCGTCGCGGCGGGCGCTGCTCGACAGGCTTCATGCGCGGAACGGCCAGACCTTGACCGAGCTCTGCGACGGCCTCGCCATGACGCGGCAGGCGGTGACCAAGCACCTGGCGATTCTGGAAGCGGCCAATCTGGTCACGACGCTCCGGCACGGCCGCGAGAAGCTGCACTTCCTCAATCCGCTGCCGATCCACCAGATCGGCGACCGCTGGATCAGGAAATTCGAGCGCGCCAAGCTCGTCGCGCTCGGTGAATTGAAGAAGCGATTGGAGGAACGGGATGACTGAGCCGAAGGAGACCCACGCCGTCGATCTTGCGCACTTCAAGCCGGAGACGGTGTACACGATCTACATCGCGGCGACGCCGGAGAAGGTGTGGCAGGCGCTGACCTCGGCCGAGTTCAGCCGGCAATATTTCTTCGGCTTCGCGATTGAAGCCGAGCTGAAGGCGGGCGGCGCCTTCATCGTGCGCGCGCCCGACGGCTCCGAGCACATCAGCGGCCAGGTGATCGTCTGCGAGCCGCCGTACCGGCTGACGGTCACGTGGGATGTCAACTGGCCGGGCCTCGTCGACGCACTGGGCCGCACGCTCGTGACCTACGAGATCGAACCGGCTGGCGACGCCGTCCGTCTCACGATGACCGAAGCGCATGAGCGGCCGCTCTCCGACGACATCCTGTCCGGCGGGCGCCAGGGCTGGCCGGCCATCCTGTCGAGCCTCAAGAGCGTGCTCGAGACCGGCAAGCCGCTCGCGGTGAAGATGACGCCGCCGACGCGCATGCTGGCGGCCCTGAAGGCGATGGGGATTGCAGTGCCTTGAACGACAAGGCCTGCTACGATACCGCAGCGATCTGTGGGATGCTGGCGAGAACAACGCCGACCTGGACCGCATTGCTCAGCATGCCACCCCAATGTAACCGGCGCAGCCGACGCACGGCCGTCGCATCGCCGGAATCCCTGTCGCGGATGCGCGCGTCCATCTGCCGCAGAAACCAGCGGCGCGAGAGCAGCGCGAACGCCGCGATCAGGCCAATGCCCAGCCCCAGAACGGGGCGACCGTCGGCCAGAACGACCAGCGCGCCGATGCCACCAGCGATCGAAAGCGCCACGAAGTAGGAGTCGAACATGCCGCGCAGGAGCCGGGTGACCGGCACGATGTCGAGCCGCACCAGCAGAAAGGCCGGCGCGGCCAGCAGCAGATAGAACATTGGCAGCAACAAGACGATCGTGGCAAACAACGCGATGTTGTCCGGCATCATTCTCCTCCGATATTGGCGCCGGAAGGACCACCGGCGAGCCGCGTTTCGAAACGAGCCCGTTCGAGGGCGTCCATGCTCCATCGAACCTTCGTCGCGGCTCGCCCTTGCCTTACGCCGGAGCTACGATCCGGCGGTACAGATGCCAGGTCGCATGGCCCAGCACCGGCACGGTGACCAGCAGTCCCAGGAAGTACGGCAATGCCGAGATGATCAGCAGCACGGTGATGACGGCGGCCCAGCCGATCATCGGGCCGGGACTGGTCACAACCGCGCGCACGCTGGTGATCATCGCCGTCACGAAATCGACGTCGCGCTCCAGCAGCAGCGGAAACGACACGACCGTGAGCGAGAACAGCACCAGCGACAGGGCGGCGCCGTCGAGATTGCCGATCGCGAGGAAGAGCAGACCCTCGTTGGTCGTCAGCACCACGGTCATGAACTCCCTGATGCTGGAGAAAGAGGCATTGAGCCCGAGCAGCAGCGCGATCAGGAGGCGCACCTGGTACATCCAGATGATGAAGAAAAATAGCGTCACGAACGCCATCCAGCCGATCTCGCCGCGCGAAGTGATCGTGCGCCAGATCCCGCCATAGGACATCGGCTGGCCGAGTTCGCGGCGGCGGCTGACCTCATAGAGACCGATCGCGACGAACGGGCCGATCAGCGCAAACCCCGCGGCCAGCGGATAGGCCAAGTAGACCATGCCGAAGGCGGTGACGCACAGCACGATGCTGATGCCGCCGAGCACGTAGATCAGCCCGAAAGCAAGGCCGAACATGGGCTGAGCCTGAAAATCGCGGAGGCCTTGCGTCAAGGCCTCGGCAATATCGGCCGTGGTGATGCGGCGCACCACGGGATCGGATCGTCCCGAGACGGATGCGGTCATCGGCGTACCCTCCAGACTGTTGTTCTTTGCACCGATGCTAACAGCGGGAGGGCGGGGATTTCAATTTCAACTTGTAGGCAGAGGATAAGGGCGTGACCTTCACATCTCGTCCGACGATGAAGCTCTCACAGCACGGACGGTATGCTCCCTCTCCCGTTCTTACGGGGTGAGGGTTGGGGTAAGGGGCAAACGCACGGGAAGTGTCCGTGGCGAGACCTGTCCCCCCTCACCCGGATTGCATCTGACGATGCAATCCGACCTTCCCCGCAAGCGGGGCGAGGTGCACCGAGCGTGCCGCGCCACCTTGCTTTACATCTCAGCGACTACCGACGAAAAGGCGGTCGGACCGCCGCCCCTACCCCCGCGCCCTCAACTCCCGCCGCAGCACCTTGCCGGTCGCCGTCATCGGCAGGGTGTCGGTGAATTCAACGTGGCGGGGGTATTCATGCGCGGCGAGCTTCACCTTGACGAAGTCCTGGATCTCTCGCGATAGCGTGTCATTTGCAACGAAGCCGGGCCGCAGCACGATCCACGCCTTGATGGCCTCGGTGCGCACCGGGTCGGGAATGCCCACGACGGCCGCCAGCGCGACCGCCGGATGCTTGAGCAGCGTGTCCTCGATTTCCGCCGGGCCGATGCGATACCCGGCCGACGTGATGACGTCGTCCTCGCGGCTCGCATACCAGAAATAGCCGTCGTCATCCTGGGTGCCGAGATCGCCGGTCAGCAGCACGTCGCCCGCGAACTTCTTCCGCGTCGCCTCCGGATTGCGCCAATATTCGATCATGGTGCAGGGGTTGGGCTGGCGCACGCCGATGATGCCCCTCTCGCCGCGCGGCAGCTCCTCGCCCTTGTCGTTGACGATCAGAACCTGGAAGCCGGGCGTCGCCTTGCCCATCGAGCCCGGCCGGATCGGAAACAGCTTTGCATTGTTGCCGACCACGAGATTGCACTCGGTCTGGCCGTAGATCTCGTGCGCATCGATGCCGAAAGTCGCGCGCACCCAGTCGAGCAGCTCGGCGCCGAGCGACTCGCCGCCGGTGAGAATGCTGCGCAGCCGGACCCCCTCGTGCTTGACGTTGGCCTGCCGCATCAGCTTCAGCGCCGTCGGCGGCAGGAATACGTTGCGGACGGCGTAGTCGGCCATCAATTGCATCGCCGCCTGCGGCACGAACTTCTTCGCGCGATACCCCACCACCGGCACCGCGTGATACCAGGCGGGAAACAGCGCGTCGAACAGGCCGCCGATCCAGGCCCAATCCGCCGGCGTCCACATGACGTCGCCGGGCTTCGGCAGGAAGCCGTGCACCATCTCGACATTGGGCAGATGTCCGAGCAGCACGCGATGGGCGTGCAGCGCGCCCTTCGGGTTACCGGTCGTGCCCGAGGTGTAAATGATGATGGCAGGGTCGTCGCTTGACGTGGCGACGGTCGGGAATTGATCCGAGGCGCGCTCCAGCGCCGGCCAGAATGGCCGGGCGCCGAGGCCGTCGCCGTCAGTGACATAGATCGTCTTGAGCTCCGGCAGATGGTCGCGAATGCGCGCAAGCTTCGCAAAGCCCGTGGTGTCGGTGACGACGACCTTGGCGCCGGAGTTCTGCAGCCGGAATTGCAGCGCGTCCTCGCCGAACAGCGTGAACAGCGGCACCGAGACGAGACCGGCGCGAAACGCCGCCAAATGGACGATCGGCAGCTCCAGCGACTGCGACAGGAACACCGCGACGCGGTCGCCCTGCGCGAGACCATCGGCCTTCAATACGTTGGCGAAGCGGCAGGAGTGCTCCCGCAGCTCATCGAATGAGACGCGCCGTGCGGCGCCGTCCTCCTCGACGACGATCAGCGCCAGACGCCTGGAGCCGTCGGCGTGGCGATCGCAGGTCGCGACCGCGATGTTGAACTGCGCCGGGATGTCCCAGCGGAAGTCGCGCGTGAGCTGTTCGTAGTCGGACGTTTCCTTGAGCATGGAGGAGGCGTTTCCCTCTCGGTTGTTAGTTCAAGCGCTTCGCCCATGAGGTGGCGATTGCATGGGCGCTTGCACGGTCTCCTTACGTCACCCCGCTCTTGTCCGCCGTAGCTCGAAGAGCGAAGGCGGATGCGGGGGAGAGGTCGGATTGCATCGAAGATGCAATCCGGGTGAGGGGTACAGGTCTCACCACCAGCACTTCCCGTGCGTCTGCCCCTCACCCCAACCCTCTCCCCGTGAAGAACGGGGAGAGGGAGCGCACTGCCCGTGCGGCTCGCGCCGTGCGCAAAAATAGGCGGTGGCTAGCCCGACAGCGCCGCCTTCACCAGCGCGCTCGCCTTGGCGAAATCCATCTGGCCGGTATACTTCGCCTTCAGCACGGCGATCACCTTGCCCATGTCCTTCATGCCGGCGGCGCCAGTCTCGGCGACCGCAGCGGAGATGGCGGTCTTCACCTCGTCGTCGCTCATCTGCTTCGGCAGATAGGCCGAGATGACCGCGATCTCCTCGCGCTCGCCGGCGGCGAGTTCGGCGCGGCCGCCCTTCTCATACAGCTCGACCGATTCCTGACGCTGCTTGATCATCTTCTGCAGCACCGCGAGCACGTCGGCGTCGGTCAAGGGCGGCTTGCCTTCGCCGCGCGCGGCGATGTCGGCGTTCTTCAAGGTCGAGTTGACCATGCGCAGGGTGGACAGCTTGCGCTCGTCCTTGGCCTTCATCGCCTCCTTGACCGCATTGTTGATGTCGTCGCGCAGCATGATCTTGCCCTCTCGAATTCCGTTGCGGCTGGTCTAGGCGGTTCGTCCCGGCGAGACAACTCGGTTCCGCATACGTTCCGGCCGTTCACTCGTAAACCAGGCCATTCTCCGTGCAAATTGACCGAAATCGCGTGTGAATCGCTCGCTTCCCGCTTTGACGCCGCGCGCCAGGGGCACTATGTAGAGGCCTCATGACACACATCGATACTGACGCCGCCTGGCCGGACCATAAACCGACCGCGCTCCTCGTGCTCGCCGATGGAACGGTGCTGGAAGGCTACGGCCTCGGCGCCGAGGGCCACGCGGTGGGCGAGGTCTGCTTCAACACCGCAATGACCGGCTACGAGGAGATCCTGACCGATCCGTCCTATGCCGGCCAGCTCATCACCTTCACCTTCCCGCATATCGGCAATGTCGGCACCAACGACGAGGATATCGAGACGGTGAACATGGCGGCGACGCCGGGCGCGCGCGGGGTGATCCTGCGCACGGCGATCACCGACCCATCGAACTACCGCGCCACGCGCCATCTCGACCAGTGGCTGCGCGCGCGCGGGATCATCGGGCTGTCCGGCATCGACACAAGGGCGCTGACCGCGCTGATCCGCTCCAAGGGCATGCCGAACGCCGTGATCGCGCATGCCAGGGACGGCCATTTCGACCTCGACGCCCTGAAGAAGGAAGCGCGGGAGTGGCCGGGCCTGGAGGGCATGGACCTCGTGCCGATGGTGACTTCCGCCCAGCGCTTCACCTGGGACGAGACCCCCTGGGTGTGGAACGAGGGCTTCGGCCAGCAGACCAAGCCGGAGTTCAACGTCGTCGCGATCGACTACGGCATCAAGCGCAACATCCTGCGCCTGCTCGCCGGCGTCGGCTGCAAGGTGACGGTGGTGCCGGCGACGACGCCGGCCGAGGACATCCTGGCGATGAAGCCGGACGGCGTGTTCCTGTCGAACGGACCGGGCGATCCCGCGGCGACCGGCAAATATGCCGTGCCGGTCATTCAGCAGGTGATTTCGTCGGGCACGCCAACCTTCGGCATCTGCCTCGGCCATCAAATGCTCGGACTTGCGGTCGGCGCCAAGACCAAGAAGATGCATCAGGGCCATCACGGCGCCAATCATCCGGTCAAGGACGAGACCACCGGCAAGGTCGAGATCACCTCGATGAACCATGGCTTCGCTGTCGACCAGGATACGCTGCCATCGGGCGCGACGCAGACCCACATCTCGCTGTTCGACGGCTCGAATTGCGGCATCCAGCTCGAGGGCAAGCCGGTGTTCTCGGTGCAGTATCACCCGGAAGCTTCGCCCGGCCCGCGCGACTCGCACTATCTGTTTCAACGCTTTGCCGAGCTGATGCGCGAGAAGAAGCGCAGCGCAGCCTGAGGCCGGTGACTCCAGACAATTCGAAATGCCCGGGCTGGTCCCGGGCATTTTTCTGTCCGCAATCATGTGATCGCCTGCGTCGGTATTGCCCTCGATCTTTTCGCACAGCATTTATATGATAGATGTCATACCTTGGAGGTCGACAACATGAGCGAGACGGATTTGCGCGGTGACTTCGGCGTGGTGCCGCTGGCGGTGCTGGCGTCGATGCCCGGGCTCGATTTCGTGCGCGGCATCTTTGCCGGGACTTTGCCGCAGCCGCCGATCATGCAGACCGTCGCGCCGTTTGACTGCAGCGCCGAGCCCGGCCAGGTCGTCATGCACAGCGTTCCGGCCTTGCGGCACTACAATCCGATCGGCTCGGTGCACGGCGGCTACGCCGCGATCCTGCTGGATTCCGCGATGGGGCTCGCCGTCCACACGATGTGCCCGCAGGGCAGCGGTTACACCACGCTTGAATTCAAGGTCTCTTTCATCAAGGCCATGACCGAGGCCACCGGCATCGTGAGAACGGAGGGCAGGACGCTGTCGTTCGGACGCCGCGCCGCGACGGCCGAGGCACGCATCGCCGATTCGCAAGGGCGCCTGCTGGCGCACGCCACTACGACTTGCCTGGTGTTCGAACTGCCCAAGGCGTGAACTGGAACGGCGGCCACGCAGGCCGGTTGATGGGGGTGAGGTTCATCTTTTTCCGAGGTCGCCATGCCTGCCGCCCCCTCGCCACGCGTCAAGACAAGCGAACCGCTCGGCATCGTATTCACGGACGACGGCCTGGTGCCCAACAATCCGCTGCCGTTCCTGGTCTACGAGGCCGTCATCGATCTGGATAGCACCGATCCGGCGGCCGACATCGAGCGCATGTTCGCCGCCAATGGCTGGGGCGACATGTGGCGCAACGGAGTCTACGACTATCTGCACTATCATGCGACCGTGCATGAGGCGCTGGGCGTCGCCAGCGGAACGGCGCGGGTCCGCTTCGGCGGCGACCGCGGTCGGGAACTGGAGCTTCGGCCAGGCGACGTCGCCATCCTGCCGGCGGGCACCGGACATCAATGCATCTCCGCCAGCAGCGATTTCTGCATCGTCGGCGCCTATCCGCCCGGACCAAAGATGCAGGTCACGCGGCCGACGCCGGAGAACCACGCGCGCGCCCTGAAGACGATCCCGGCGGTACCGCTGCCCGCGACCGATCCCGTTCTCGGTGCGGGCGGCCCACTGACGCGCCTGTGGCACCAGGCGCGCTGATCAGGCGCAATACAGCCGATACAGTGTCTGCAGGATCTCGCGGACCTCGCGGCTCGCCAGCCGATAGTAGATCGTCTGGCCATCGCGCCGGGTGGCGACGAGATCCAGCGCGCGCATCTTGGCGAGATGCTGCGACAGCGCCGCCTGTCGCAACCCGACCTGCTCGGCGAGATCGCCGACCGCGCGCTCGCCGTCGATGAGGTTGCAGAGCACCATGAGGCGCTTCGAATTCGCCATGGCAGCGAGCAGGCCCGCCGCCTCCTCCGCCTTGACGTCGAGCGCCGCCACCATGGCCTCACGGGTTTTGCGCCTGGCCTGTGTTGTCATCATTGTTACTTCTTCATTTTCGTATATATGCAATAATGCACATGATAGCTGATTGCAACATGCCCCCCCTGACGAGGGAATCAAGGACGATATGATCACGGAGTATACAGCGGTCACGGCGCTCGCAGGCGGCGCCCTCATCGGCGCTGCAGCCGTCATGCTGATGGGCCTGACCGGCCGCATCGCCGGCGTCAGCGGCATTGCCGCGCGGCTGTTGCCGCCCTGGGACAGCGCCCTCGCTGGCCGGCTCGCCTTCATAGGCGGCCTGGTCGCGGCCGCCCTTGCAGTCCGCATCGTCAGCGGGAGCCTGCCGCCGCTGAAGCTGGAGGTCGGTCCGATCGATATGGTTGCAGCCGGGCTGCTGGTCGGCTTCGGGGCGGTCTGGGGCAACGGCTGCACCTCGGGTCATGGCGTCTGCGGCATCGCCAGCCTGTCGCCTCGCTCGATCGTCGCCACGCTGGTGTTCATGGCCACCGCGGTCGCGACCACCTTCCTCGTTCGCCACGTGCTGTGAGGCGCCATGATCATCTTCATCCAGTTCATCGTCGGCCTCGTCTTCGGCCTCGGGCTGCTGCTCTCGGGCATGTCCAATCCGGAGAAGGTGCTCGACTTCCTCGATTTCGCCGCGATCCGCTCCGGCGGCTGGGATCCGAGCCTGATCCTGGTGATGGCTGGAGCGGTCGGGGTCACCTTCGCCGGCTTCCGATTGGTTTTCCGGCGCCGGCGTCCCGTCTTCGGTGACCAATTTCACCTGCCATCCTCGCAGATGCTGGATTGGCGGATCGCAACCGGCCCTGCGATCTTCGGCATCGGCTGGGGCCTCGCCGGCATCTGCCCGGGCCCGGCCTTCGTGGCGCTCGGCTACGGCTCGCCTGCCGTCGTCCTGTTCGTCACGGCCATGATGATCGGAATGGCCGCAGCCCGCATGCTCTCGCGCCGCCGGCCCTCGCTCGCCGCGGTCACTTCAGAATGAGGAAGGATTGAATGCCCGGCATGCCACATCCGGTCGACCTGTCGGTGAAACCCGAGGTCACACCGTTCTTCGACCCCGCCACCAACACCGTCAGCTACGTGGTCAAGGACCCTGGCTCGCGGGCCTGCGCCGTGATCGATTCAGTCATGGACATCGACTATGCCTCGGGGCGCATCGCGCCGCAGTCGGCTGACAAGATCATCCGCCTGATCGAGGATCGCGGCTGGCAACTGGACTGGCTGATCGAGACCCATGTCCATGCCGACCATCTGTCGGCTGCGCCCTACATCCAGTCCCGGCTGGGCGGCAGGATCGGCATCGGCGCCAACATCAGGATGGTGCAGGAGACCTTCGGCAAGATCTTCAACGAAGGCACCGAGTTTCAGCGCGACGGCAGCCAGTTCGACCGCCTGTTCCATGATGGAGACAGCTACCGGATCGGCGCAATGACCGCCTTCGCCATGCATACGCCGGGTCACACGCCGGCCTGCATGACCCATGTGATCGGAGACGCCGCCTTCGTCGGCGACACGCTGTTCATGCCGGATGGCGGCTCGGCACGGGCCGACTTTCCTGGCGGCGATGCGCGCACGCTGTATCGCTCGATCCGCCGCGTGCTGGACCTGCCTGACGCGACGCGGCTGTTCATGTGCCACGACTACGGTCCAAACGGCCGCGACATCCGCTGGGAAACGACGGTGGCCGAGCAGCGCGCGAACAACATCCACGTCCGCGACGGCATCACCGAGGATCAGTTCGTTGCCGCCCGCGAGGCGCGCGACCGCACCTTGGACATGCCCAGACTGATCATCCCCTCCCTGCAGGTGAACATGAAGGCGGGACGGCTGCCGACGCCCGATCAGGACGGCCGGCGCTTCCTGAAAGTGCCGCTCAACGCACTCTAAGACACCCCTCGCCCCACCGAGCACGCGGCAGACGTCGCGGCTCGGCTTTCCCATTTGGCAGCGGCCGGGCACCGGCGCGGCACGCCACTCTGGAGCATCGCAGGATGACCTTGTCCGCTGCCGAGCTTGCGCTCGGCTCGCTGTCCGGCTCTTTCGTCGGATTCACGCTCGGCCTGATCGGCGGGGGCGGATCGGTGCTGGCCGTGCCGCTCATGGTGTATCTGGTAGGCGTCGGCAATCCCCACGTCGCGATCGGCACGAGCGCGGTCGCCGTGGCGATCAACGCGGCGGCCAATCTCGCCAATCATGCCCGCTCCGGCAACGTCAAATGGCCTTGTGCGCTGGTGTTCGCGGCAACGGGCGTGGTCGGCGCCTTCGCCGGCTCGACGCTCGGCAAGATGGTCGACGGTCAGAAGCTGCTGCTGCTGTTCGCCCTCGTCATGATCGTGATCGGACTCTTGATGCTGCGCAAGCGTGGCACGAACAGCCAGCTGGACGTCAAGCTTTCGCGCGACAATCTGTTGGCGCTAGTGGCATTCGGCTTCGGCACCGGAACGCTGTCCGGCTTCTTCGGCATCGGCGGCGGCTTCCTGATCGTTCCGGCTCTGATGTTTGCAACGGGCATGCCGATCCTTTACGCGATCGGCTCCTCGCTCGTGTCCGTCACGGCGTTCGGACTGACGACCGCGGCTAACTACGCGCTGTCGGGACTGGTCGACTGGACGCTGGCGGCGACCTTTCTCGTCGCCGGCATCGCCGGTGGCCTGGTCGGTGCGAAGCTGGCGGCTCGACTGTCAGGCACGCGCGGCACCCTGAACAAGGTGTTTGCCACTGTGGTGTTCGTGGTGGCGGCTTACATGATCTATCGGAGCTGGTCGGCACTCGGCCACTCCGCATAGCCCGGCATAGAGACTGGACGGGCGCACCGCGTGCTCGCAGCGCGCCCGGACCTCAACTCGACGCGGGCCCGCTTATGCCGCGTTGCTGCCTTCCTGGCGGCTGGCTTCGAACAAGAACCAGGTGCGGCGCTCTGTCTCGTCGATGAAGGTCTCCAGCAATCCCGCGGTGGCCGGATCGTCATTGTCGTCGCACAGCTCGTGCGCCTTGCGCATCGCGGCCGCCATGTGCTTGTTGTCCTCCATCAACTCCCGCAACATCTCGCGCGGCGGCACATACTCCTCGTTGTTGTCCTTGATGGTCTGCAGCTTGCTGATCTGGCCGATCGACTTGACCGTGGTACCGCCGAGCTTGCGAACTCGCTCGGCGAGCTGGTCCGTTGTGGCGAAGATCGCGTCCGACTGCTCGTCGAGCATCAGGTGATAGTCATGGAAGTGCCGGCCGCTGACGTGCCAGTGGAAATTCTTGGTCTTAAGGTAAAGCGCGAACGCATCGGCAAGCAGCGTGTTCAACGCCGTCGAAATCTTGTTCACGGCGTCCGGCGACAGATCGGTCGGGGTATCGAGCTCGGGGGCGGTCTTGTCGGTCTTTGCTTTACTCACGGGTCAGCCTTCCTGTTAGAAGCAGCGATGGACACGGGTGATCGGACCCGTTAACGCTCGCTGACCCCCCAAGTTCCCATCAAGGAACTGTGTTTGCCGGAACCCGCCATGGACGACTGGATCGACTATTACGATTCCACGCACACGATCTATGCGAGCAAGCTGCATCGCGACCTGCACTTCCAGGCGATTGCGCGCGACATCGTCGGCTATATCCCCTCGCCCGACGCGGTCGTTCTCGACTATTCCTGCGGAGAAGCCTTATCGGCCGCCAAGGTCGCCGACGCCTGCATGACGCTGATCCTGGCCGAGCCGGCGCCGGGCGTGCGCGGCCGGCTGATCGCGCGTTTCGCCCCCAACACCAAGATCCGCGTGCGCTCGCTGGACGAGCTGCGCAACATGCAGGAAGGCTCGATCGACCTCGTCGTCATGAACTCCGTGGCACAGTACATGAGCGAGGCGGAATTCGACGCAGCCCTGGCCGTGATCAGGCGGCTGCTGAAGCCGTCCGGAAAGTTCGTCCTCGGCGACGTCCTGCGCCCGGACGTTGGCATGGGCCGCGACGTGCTCGCGCTGCTGATGTTCGCCGCACGGGACGGCTTCCTCAAGGATGCCATGGTCGGGCTGGTCGCCACTGCCCTGTCCGATTACCGGCAGCTGCGGACGAAGGTCGGCCTGCAGCGCTACAGCGAGACCGAGATCCTGGCGCGGCTGAAGAAGGCCGGCCTCAGCGCTGTCCGAGCGCCGAAGAATATCGGCCACAATCCCTGGCGCATGACCTTCGTGGCGCAGCCGGTGACGGGAACCGCGTGACCGGCCGAGCCGACCAGCCCGCGCGCTGGCCCAACATCGAGCAACCGGATTAGGGTTAACTGAAACACGGGCTGGCTCACGCGGCCGTGAGAGGTAAGATCATTCCCGGCCCGGTGGCGGAAGCTACGACGCGAAGAGCGGTGCAACGCTCTTGAACCTGGTTCAAGTCCAGGCCGGGCCTCCAGCCTTCGCCGCTGCGCGGCTTCGGCTCTGCGAGCCATCCGCCGCCCTTCCGCCAGCTCCGGCCAATTTGACCGTTGATTTCGGGCCAAAACCCTTTTCGCTCAGAGGAAACTGGTCTAAAGACCGCTCGCGCGCGAGCACTGGTCGCGCCTTGGCCCTTGGCCTTCGGGGACGCGCAGCACGCGCGCCCTTTTTTTGTGCCCAATTCTCTGCCGTTTCTTGCCCGTGAGCTTGAATGCCGAAACGAACCGACATCTCGACCATCCTGATCATTGGCGCCGGTCCGATCGTGATCGGCCAGGCCTGCGAATTCGACTATTCCGGTACGCAGGCGGTGAAGGCGCTGAAGGAGGAGGGCTATCGCGTCGTCCTCGTCAATTCCAATCCGGCCACGATCATGACCGATCCGGAATTGGCCGATGCGACCTATATCGAGCCGATCACGCCGGAGATCGTCGCCAAGATCATCGAGAAGGAACGCCACATCATCCCCGGCGGTTTCGCACTGCTGCCGACCATGGGCGGGCAGACCGCGCTGAACTGCGCGCTGTCGCTGCGCCGGCAGGGGACGCTGGAGAAGTTCGACGTCGAGATGATCGGCGCCACGGCTGACGCGATCGACAAGGCCGAGGACCGCCAGCTCTTCCGCAACGCGATGGAGAAGATCGGGCTGCAGACGCCGAAGTCGCGGCTCGCCAATGCGTCGGCGCTGAAGAAACAATATCGCGACAAATATCTGGCCGAGCGCGAGACGCTGTCGGGCGCCGCGCGCGACGAGCTCGACCGGCAATGGACGCTCGGCGAGAACGAGCGCCGCAAGCGCTATCAGGAGCATGCGCTGGGACAGGCGCTGATGGCGCTGTCCGAGATCGGCCTGCCCGCGATCATCCGTCCCTCCTTCACCATGGGCGGCACCGGCGGCGGCATCGCCTACAACAAGGAAGAGTATCTCGACATCATCGAGCGTGGTCTCGATGCCTCCCCCACCAACGAAGTGCTGATCGAGGAATCGGTGCTCGGGTGGAAGGAGTACGAGATGGAGGTCGTCCGCGACAAGAAGGACAACTGCATCATCGTCTGCTCGATCGAGAACCTCGATCCGATGGGCGTGCACACCGGCGACTCCATCACGGTCGCGCCGGCGCTGACCTTGACCGACAAGGAATATCAGATCATGCGCGACGCCTCGCTGGCGGTGCTGCGCGAGATCGGCGTCGAGACCGGCGGCTCCAATGTGCAGTTCGGCGTCAACCCGGCCGACGGCCGCATGGTCGTGATCGAGATGAACCCGCGCGTGTCGCGCTCCTCGGCCTTGGCCTCGAAGGCCACCGGCTTCCCGATCGCCAAGGTCGCGGCCAAGCTCGCGGTCGGCTACACGCTGGACGAGATCGCCAACGACATCACCGGCGGCGCGACCCCGGCGTCGTTCGAGCCGACCATCGACTACGTCGTCACCAAGATTCCGCGGTTCGCCTTCGAGAAATTCCCGGGCGCGTCGACCACGCTGACCACCTCGATGAAATCGGTCGGCGAAGTCATGGCGATCGGCCGCACCTTCCAGGAGAGCCTGCAAAAGGCGCTGCGCGGTCTCGAGACCGGTCTCACCGGCCTCGACGAGATCGACATCGAGGGGCTCGGCCGCGGCGACGACAAGAATGCGATCCGCGCCGCCCTGGGCACGCCGACCCCGAACCGCCTGCTCCAGGTCGCCCAGGCGATGCGCCTCGGCTGGTCGGACGAGGACATCTTCAACTCCTGCAAGATCGATCCCTGGTTCCTGGCGCAGATGCGTGGAATCGTCGAGATGGAGGACAAGGTCCGCCGCCACGGCCTGCCGCCGAACGCGAGCGGCATGCGCACGCTGAAGGCGATGGGCTTCTCCGACGCGCGGCTCGCGGTGCTCGCCAACACCACCGAAGCCGAGGTCGCCGCCAAGCGGCAGGCGCTCGGCGTCCGTCCAGCGTTCAAGCGAATCGACACTTGCGCGGCGGAGTTCGCTTCGCCGACCGCCTACATGTATTCGAGCTATGAGACGCCGTTTGCAGGCCGACTCGGCGACGAGAGCGCGCCGTCGGACAAGAAGAAGGTCATCATTCTCGGCGGCGGCCCGAACCGGATCGGCCAGGGCATCGAGTTCGACTATTGCTGCTGCCATGCCTGTTTCGCGCTGGCCGATGCCGGCTACGAGACCATCATGGTCAACTGCAATCCGGAGACGGTCTCGACCGACTACGACACCGCCGACCGTCTCTATTTCGAGCCGCTGACGGCCGAGGACGTGCTCGAGATCATCGCCACCGAGCGCAAGAACGGCACCGTGCATGGCGTCATCGTGCAGTTCGGCGGCCAGACGCCGCTGAAGCTCGCGCGCGCGCTCGAAGCCGCCGAGGTACCGATCCTCGGCACCTCGCCTGAGGCCATCGACCTGGCCGAGGACCGCGACCGCTTCAAGCGCATCCTCGACAAGCTGCATCTGAAGCAGCCGAAGAACGGCATCGCCTACTCGGTCGAGCAGGCGCGCCTGGTGGCGGCCGATCTCGGCCTGCCGCTGGTGGTGCGTCCGTCCTATGTGCTCGGCGGCCGCGCGATGCAGATCATCCGCGAGGACAACCAGCTCAGCGACTACCTGCTCGGCACCCTGCCGGAGCTGGTGCCGGCCGACGTCAAGGCGCGCTATCCCAACGACAAGACCGGCCAGATCAACACGGTGCTGGGCAAGAACCCGCTGCTGTTCGACCGCTACCTGTCCGACGCCACCGAGATCGATGTGGACTGCCTGTCCGACGGCAAGGACACCTTCATCGTCGGCATCATGGAGCACATCGAGGAGGCCGGTATCCATTCCGGCGACTCCGCCTGCTCGCTGCCGCCGCATTCGCTCGACGAGGCGACCATCGCCGAGCTGGAGCGGCAGACCCGCGAGCTAGCGCTCGGGCTCGACGTCGTCGGCCTGATGAACGTGCAATATGCGATCAAGGACGGCACGATCTACGTGCTCGAGGTCAACCCGCGCGCCTCGCGCACGGTGCCCTTCGTCGCCAAGGTGGTTGGCACGCCGGTCGCCAAGATCGCGGCCCGGATCATGGCGGGCGAGAAGCTCGCCGATTTCGGGCTGACAAAGCGCGCGCTCAAGCATGTCGGGGTCAAGGAATCGGTCTTCCCGTTCGCCCGCTTCCCCGGCGTCGACACCGTGCTCGGCCCGGAGATGCGCTCCACCGGCGAGGTGATGGGCATCGACCGCTCGTTCGCCGTGGCGTTCGCCAAGAGCCAGCTTGGGGGCGGCACACGCGTGCCGCGCAAAGGCACGGTGTTCGTGTCGGTGCGTGAAAGCGACAAGGCGCGCATCACGGAGGTGGTGCGGATGCTCCACGAACTCGGCTTCAAGGTGGTGGCGACGTCCGGCACCCAGCGTTTCCTGACCGACCAGGGCGTGCCGACCGAGAAGATCAACAAGGTGCTGGAGGGACGGCCGCACATCGTGGACGCCATCACCAATGGCGACATCCAGCTGGTCTTCAACACCACCGAAGGCCCGCAAGCGCTGGCTGACAGCCGCTCGCTGCGGCGCGCTGCCCTCTTGCATAAAGTGCCGTATTACACCACTCTTTCGGGTGCCGTGGCGGCCGCGCAAGGCATCCGTGCCTATCTCGGGGGAGACCTTGAGGTCCGCACCCTGCAGAGTTACTTTTCCGAAAACTAATCGCAGCGCGCGGGCGAACGCCCGCTAAGCGGTTGGCAACAATCGGCAATAGAAGCTTTCAGGAACTCGCCGCCCCGTTCGATGTTGTACCGGCCTTTGACGGGACGGTCTTGCCGGGCCTTCAGGCTTTGCTTTGAGCCGCAAAGGCCTATTCTGAAGATGCTGATCGTGCGCGCCCCCGCCCGCACGACTGAAGGACGAGAAGAGATGGTGGAAAAGGTTCCCATGACTTCGATGGGCTACGCCGCGTTGGAGAACGAGCTCAAGCAGCGCCAATCGGTGGACCGTCCGCGCATCATCGAACATATCGCGGAAGCGCGTTCGCATGGCGACCTGTCCGAGAACGCGGAATATCACGCCGCAAAGGAAGAGCAGTCTCACAACGAGGGCCGCATCGCCGAGCTCGAGGACAAGCTCGCGCGCGCCGACATCATCGATGTGACCAAGCTCTCCGGCGACACGATCAAGTTCGGCGCGACGGTGACCCTGATCGACGAGGACACCGAGAAGAAGACGGTCTGGCAGATCGTCGGCGAGGTCGAGGCGGACGCCAAGAAGGGCAAGATCTCGATCACCTCGCCGCTGGCGCGCGCACTGATCGGCAAGAAGATGGGCACCACCGTCGAGGTCATGGCGCCCGGCGGCGCCAAGTCCTACGAGATCGCCAAGGTCGAGTGGCGCTGAGACAGGGCAACGTCCCGCCGGAGCGAATCGAAGGGCTGCGCCAAGGCGCGGCCCTTCGTCGTTTCCGGTGGTTGCAGGGCAGCGGAAGGCCGCCACTTCGGCAGTACACGCCCAATTCATCGCATGTCACGACGCATGCCGGTGACGCAGTTGCGGTAATCAGCTAAATCTGCGGCCGACGAGCCGGGGCGGCAACGACCGAACCGGCCATCGTCGCATCATGGTTTTCTGTTGGGGGACGATCACACATGGAGCAGATGCTCTCGAAATGGCAACCGGCTGCACTCAGCCTGTTTCGCTTCATCACCGGCCTGCTGTTGTTTCAATACGGCGTGGCCAAGATCTTCAAGTTTCCTGTCATCCCGTACTTCGCCAACATTCCGCCGCTGATCTACACGGCCGGCATGATCGAGCTGGTGCTCGGCGCGTTGCTGATGGTCGGTCTGCTCACGCGGCCCGTCGCATTCATCCTGGCTGGCGAGATGGCCTTCGCCTACTTCATGGGCCACATGTTCAAGACAGGTGAGCCGGTATGGCTGCCGCTCCTGAACAACGGCACCGCGGCGATCGCGTTCTGCTTCTCCTGCCTGTATCTGGCGACGGCCGGCGGCGGCCCGATCAGCCTGGACGCGCTGCTGCGGAAGAAGAGCTGATCACTCGCTCCACTGTCATTCCGGGGCGATGCGACAGCATCGAACCCGAAATCCAGAGCTTATCGACGCCATCTCGAGATTCCGGGTTCAGCCCCTGCGGGGCTGCCCCGGAATGACCCTCGAGGCCTAGCTCCGTCCCTTGACCTCGAGCGGCACCGCCGCCTCGTATTTGGAGTTATGCAGCACCAGCGAGGTCCTGACGTTGCGCACATGGGGCGCCGCCGTCAGATGCGTCACGAACTCCTGGAACGTCGCCATGTCCGGTGCCACGCATTTCAGGATGAAGTCCACCTCACCGGACAGCATCCAGCATTCCCGCACCAGCGGCTCGGACCGCACGAACTCTTCGAACGCCTTCAGGTCGGCGTCCGCCTGGCTGGATAGGTGGACCGAGGCGAACACGGTCACATCGAAGCCGAGCTTGCGCGGGTCGAGCAGGCCCCGGTAGCCGGTGATGTAGCCTTCCTCCTCCAGGGTCCTGACCCGGCGCAGGCAAGGCGGCGGCGAGATGCCGACCCGCTTGGCGAGCTCGACATTGGTGATCCTGCCATCGGCCTGGATTTCGCTCAGGATTTTGAGATCGATCTCATCAAGATTCTTGGACACGGGGATTGTGGGCTCTGGCGGGATAGGAGGAGGCGCAGGGGCGCCGGGGGACGATGGGCAACTCTCTTAGCGCAGGCTGGTCAATTTGCGCAATTTTATTACTTTAGATTTCCCCCGTTGACCGGGTCGTGAAGGGAAAATTCGCCGAGATGCGTTGCAATTCTTGCATAGCTTGCCAGATGGCTTAGACTTGGATTTGACATTTTCGATGGGGCTTCGGGGCGTTTCTTTTGCGCATTCCGCTCGCTGCGTCGTCAATTCTCCCTCTCCCAGCGAGTCTTCGGTCACATGCAAGCTCCGATCCATGCCAAAGTCGTCATCATCGGTTCCGGCCCTGCCGGCTATACGGCGGCGATCTACGCGGCACGAGCTATGCTGGAGCCGGTGCTGATCCAGGGCATCCAGCCCGGCGGGCAGCTCACCATCACCACCGACGTCGAGAACTATCCGGGCTTTGCCGACGTCATCCAGGGTCCCTGGCTGATGGAGCAGATGGAGAAGCAGGCGACGCATGTCGGCGCCCAGATCAAGACCGACCTCGTGACCAAGCTCGAGCTGGGTCAGCGTCCGTTCCGCCTGACCTGCGACTCCGGTGACGTCTACCTCGCCGAGACCGTCATTCTGGCGACCGGCGCCCAGGCGCGCTGGCTCGGGCTGCCGTCGGAGGAGACGTTCAAGGGCTTCGGCGTCTCGGCCTGCGCGACCTGCGACGGCTTCTTCTATCGCGGCAAGGAGGTCATCGTCGTCGGCGGCGGCAACACCGCGGTCGAGGAAGCGCTGTTCCTGACCAATTTCGCGTCGGCCGTCACCGTCGTGCACCGGCGCGACCATTTCCGCGCCGAGCGCATCCTGCAGGAGCGGCTGTTCAAGCATCCCAAGATCAAGGTCGTCTGGGACAGCGCCCTGGATGAGATCTGCGGCGCGAGCTCGCCATCCAAGGTCACGCATGTCAGGCTGAAGAACGTCAAGACCGGCGCGCTCACCGAGCTGCCCGCCGACGGCGTGTTCGTCGCGATCGGCCATGCGCCGGCCACGGAGCTGGTCGCCGGTCAGCTCAAATTGAAACCGTCCGGTTACGTCGAGGTGGTGCCGGGCTCGACCGCGACCTCCGTTCCCGGCGTGTTTGCCGCCGGCGACGTCGCCGATGAAACCTATCGGCAGGCGATCACCGCCGCCGGCATGGGCTGCATGGCTGCCCTCGAAGCCGAACGCTTCCTCGCCCACGCCGCGAGCGAACGCGCCGCGGCGGAATGAACTGACGATGCCACGATCACGGGATGGATTTACGGATATGGATTGGGACAAGCTGAAGGTGTTTCACGCAGCGGCGGAAGCAGGCAGCTTCACGCATGCCGGGGAGCAGCTCGGGCTGTCGCAATCGGCGGTGTCGCGCCAAGTCAGTGCGCTCGAGCAGGAGCTCGCAGTCTCGCTGTTCCACCGTCACGCCCGCGGGCTGATCCTTACCGAGCAGGGCGACCTGCTGTTCCGGACCGCGCATGACGTCTTCATGCAATTGCAGGCGGCGCGCGCCAAGCTGACCGACAGCCGCGAGCGGCCGAGCGGCGATCTGAAGATCACGACAACCCCGGGCGTCGGCATCAACTGGCTGATCCCGCGGCTCGGGGAATTCACCGCGCTCTATCCGGAGATCCGGATCTCGCTGATCGTCACCGACGAGGAGCTCGATCTGTCGATGCGCGAGGCCGACGTGGCGATCCGTACCCGCAAGCCGACCCAGCCCGATCTGATCCAGCGCAAGCTGTTCGCGATCAGCTTCCACGCCTATTGCTCGCCGGAATACGTCAAGCGCTTCGGTACGCCGCGCACCCTCGACGAGCTCGATGATCATCGCATTATCATGCTGGCCGACGGCCAGGTCGCCCCGCATCTGCAGAACCGCAGCTGGCTGGTCGATGCCGGCCGCAACGGATCCGGTCCGCGCGAGGCCTATTTCAGGGTCAACAACATTCTCGGCCTGGTCCGCGCCTGCCAGCAAGGGCTCGGCATCGCCGCGCTGCCGGACTACCTCGTCGAGGAAAACAGCCGTCTCGTGCAATTGTTCGGAGAGTCGGATTCGATCCAGCTCGACACCTACTTCGTCTATCCCGAGGAATTGAAGACGGTCGCACGCGTTCAAGTGTTCCGTGACTTCGTCGTGAGCAAAGCGCAGCGCTGGCCGGCGTGACATTGTGCATGTCTGACATGCGGCTTGCATGGTTGCTGCGACGCCATGCGAGAGCCCATAGTGAGCATGTGCTGAGCGTTGGCGTTGCGCATTGTCCCCCTCCTCCAGTGGCGCGAGCGCTCAGAAATCCCTCTTGGAAGGTGATTGTGTCGGCCTCTTTGGCCAATACCTCCAGCCGGGCTCATTTGGGCCCGGCTATTTTTTTGCCGAATGTTTCCGTGTCGTGCCCGATGCGGCGTTGACAGCATCGCCTGCACCGCGCATCTAGATCGCATGTCCACGTCTTCGCACGCCAAGTTGTTGTCGAAAAAAGCTCCCCTCCCGGGGACATGTGGACGCGCGCGCTAGAATCTCTCGAATTCACCGCCGCATCACCAGCCCCGTCGCGAGGACGGGGCTTTTTTGCGTGTCCCGTCTCCGGCTCCTGCCACCCAAGGAGATGGACCATGACCAACGTTACGACCCGACTGCGAGGCCTCTGGCTGCCCCTGATCACGCCGTTCCGCGATGGCGCGCTCGACGAACCATCCTTACGCAATCTGGTTCGGCACTACGCCGCCAAGCCGATCGATGGACTGGTGCTCGGTGCCACGTCAGGCGAAGGACTGGCGCTGTCATGGGACGAGCGCGCCCGTCTGATCAGCGTGGTCCGGGACGAGCTCGACACCATCGGCCGGCCGCTGCCGATCTGTCTCGGTGTCGGCGGCGTGGCGACGGCCGAGGTGATCGAAGCGCTCGACCGAACCTCGTCATGGCCGATCGACTTCTATCTGATCTCGAGTCCGCCTTACGTGCGTCCGTCGCAGCGCGGCCTGCTGGCGCATTTCACCGCGTTGGCCGACCGCACCGCCCATCCGATCGTGCTCTACAACATTCCCTATCGCTCGGCGGTTGGCCTCGACAACGAGACATTGCTGCAGCTCGCCGAGCATCCCGCTATCGCTGGCCTCAAGGATTGCTGCGCCAACCGCACGCAGACGCGCGACCTGATCACGCGTCGGCGCGCAGGGTTTCATATCCTGACGGGCGAAGACGCCCAGAGCTTCGATGCGCTGCAGGCCGGTGCCGACGGCGCCATCCTGCTCTCGGCACATCTGGAGACCGAGACGTTTGCCGCAATCCTGCAGCACGTGAAGGCCGGCCGTCACGACGCGGCAGCAGCGTGCTGGGCGCTGGTCGAGCATCTCACGCGACTGCTGTTCACCGAGCCGAGCCCCGCACCGGCCAAGTACTGGCTGGCGCGCACCGGCGTCATTGCGAGCCCAGAAGTACGGCTGCCAATGGTAGAGGTTGGCGCCGAGCTGGCCGCACGGCTGGATCAGCAGATCGAGCGGCGCCAGCCGACGACCACGCAGAACCGCGTTGCCTGAGCACGCCCCAACCCATTCGCTGGCTCTGCCTGGCCTTCCCGATCGGAAAGGCCAGGCAGAGCCGCGCCACCGCTGTGGAGCCGGAGCAGAATCTCCGTGGTTAATCCGAGCTAACAAACGCGATCAAAAGCGGCGCAGTCCGCAACCTCGTGTTTAAAGATGTTCCGCTATGGATGTTGAAAACGTCAAAGAGCGCGAGGACGTCGTGGCTTTGCAGGATCATCCATACCCTGAGCATCAGGGTTTCAGCGTCGAAGACATTCTCTGGGCGGTCGGGATCTGGTCCGTGATCCTGACCCTGACGCCGGCAATCGCCTTCTATTTCCTGATGGTTGCCTGACCTCGCCAAGCCCTCTCGCGCGGCGCGAATTCGGCACTCACGCGAGAGCTTGTGACCCGACGCAAAAAACGCGCGGAGGACCGCGCGTCGATGCCCCATCTGATGCCGCGATCAGGCCGCCTGCTTGTGCATGGCGCCGTTGGCCGACACAGTACCGCGAATAGCCCGCACCGAACGCTCGATCGCAGCCCAGAGGCGTGCGATCTCGGCCGCAGCACGGCCCTCCGCATAATATTCGCGCACGCCTTCACCCTGGCCCAGCGCCATCAGCAGATCGGCGCGGTTGGTGATCTGGCCGCCCCACACCGGGGCCTTGAACTTCGCCAGCGCTTCGCGGGCGATGGTGACGATCGGACTTTCGGCATCGTCGCGGCGCGCTGGCGCGCCATTGAGAACGACCGCGTAGGGCTTGCGCGCGGCGCGGCAGGTCTGGATCGTCTCCTGCACCGCGTTGACGTCGAACACGCCGGGGCGGGCCGGGATGATTACCATGGTCGCATTCTTGATCGCATCCTCGACGACGGCCGAGATGGTCGGCGGCGTATCGATCAGCACCCACTCGACGCCGTCGCGGCGGGCGGCGGACACGATCGCGCTCACCGAGTTCACGGCCGTCTTGATCGGCGGCTCGTTGGTGCCGCGCAGCTTGTGCCAAAGCGTGAGCGACCCCTGAGGGTCGGCATCGATGAGCAGACAAGACTTGCTCGACTTGATCTGCGCAGCGAGATGGGCGGCCAGGGTGCTCTTGCCTGAACCGCCCTTACGCGATGCGAAAACAATAACGTT
This sequence comes from Bradyrhizobium sp. HKCCYLRH2047, assembly GCF_051168175.1. Classification (NCBI taxonomy): domain Bacteria; kingdom Pseudomonadati; phylum Pseudomonadota; class Alphaproteobacteria; order Hyphomicrobiales; family Nitrobacteraceae; genus Bradyrhizobium; species Bradyrhizobium sp. HKCCYLRH2047. The sequence goes on along the minus strand of NZ_JBNPUM010000002.1, from coordinate 604,066 downwards.
CATACCTTGGCCTCCAGATTGACCCCGGCAGCGAAAATGAATCAGCGGACTGATTCGCGGAAGATAAATTTAGCGATTGATAAGACGTAACTCCTGATTGCCGAAACGCATTGGTTTTTGAGTCACACCAAAGCAGGCAAAACAGCAGATCAGGCGGCGATGTTCGACAACATCCGGTCATGCCCCATCGCATTTACATGTTGAGGCTGCGCATCGAGGTGTGCGTCCGAAGACTGCGGTCATGCCGAGTGCCGCCAAAGGCGGCAATCGGCATCGCTCAGGTCGCGTCTGGTCGCGTCGACTTCTTCGATTTGCCAGCGCGCGCAGTGACCGGCTTCCTGGTGACAGGACGAATGCTCATCGGCCGTTCCGCGCGGCCAGATGACGCTGCCTGGCGCTCTGGCGGCCCGAATTGGGCGCGGCATGACGGCGACAGCTCGGCCTTGCGGCGAATCATGCAGGCGGTGACACGATCGACGTCGGGAATGTCGGAACTACAAAGCCGGAACGCATCGCCTGTGCATGCCTGCTCCTGCTCGGCGGTATAGGCCCGTGCGGTTACGGGGACTAACAGCGCGGCCATTACGATCAGTACGGCAGAGATGCGTGGATCGAGATCAATCCCTCTCATCGTCCCCTCCCCCTCGTTGCCGCAAAGTGTGATTGAAGGAGACCGGATTCGCAAGCAACAGTGCCACGCCGTGCTACCGATCCGGCGCGGCAAACCGCAAGCGAGCGCACGCCCGGCGATATATCCGTCGAAATACGGAGACCGGGCTCAGGCTTCCGCGGGCAAAGCTCTGCGGCCACGCCCCGGCCACAGCCATGCGCGAGAGGTCGCGACGGGCGACCAATCACGGCGCACGATCAATGGGACGCGGAGCACGGATAGAGGTGAGCTTGCGAACGGCCCAGCGATGGTCCCGGCCATGGTACAGTTGGGTGGGCTCGAACCACCGACCTCCTGTTCCACAGACAGGCGCTCTAACCAACTGAGCTACAACTGCATCCGCCATGGGACTGCCCGCGAGGGGCGTCCGAACGGGCCGGAAACTAGGTGCAACGGGCGAATTTGGCAAGGCCGAGAACGGATAAAGTCCCCTGCCATGACTGCGTTTTTTGACGCCGTTTCGGCCCGAGCGAGCCCCCGTTCAAGCGGGGAGCCCAGAAAGTATCGAACCCGGCCGCAACGCGCCCGGGTTCTGGATCTACCGCCGTCCATGTCGGCGCGCGGCCGCATCGCGCACCTGGCGAGACTTGAGGCTGCCTCAGGCCGCCGTCTTGAACAGCTTGGTGGCGCTTTCCTTGATCGGCTCGACCGTCTCGGCCGCAACCTTCTGGCCGAGCTCGCCAAGCTCCTTGGCCTGGGCGGTGAAGGTCTCGAACTGCTTGCGCGCGAAACCGGTCCACAGCTCCATCGCCTCCGACGGCGACTTCACACCGAACAGCTCCTGGGCGAAGTCGAGCGACGCGGTGGTATTGGCCTTCGTGAATTCCATGACCTTCGACGAGTAGACGCCGGCGCCCTTGCTGGCGTTGGCGAAGAAGGCCTCGATGGCCGAATTGTGGGTTTCCGCAGCGTCCTTGAACTTGGCGTAGTTCTCGCGGGCCTGCGACACGCCTTTTTCGGCGAGCGCGCGTACCTGTTCGGGAACCTCGAACGGAATGATCGACGCGGAGAAAGGATCGGTGGCATTGGTCATGGCATGCATCCTTCGAAACATTGAGACTGGACCGGCCCGGCAATCGGGAAGTCACTTCGGATCACGCAGAGGAACCGCCCCTGGGAGGTAACAACCTCGCGTAGAGCTATATCGTGGCGCTTTTGTGCAACGCAACGGAAATTCCACTATCAGGAACTGTTGCCGCGCCCGCTTCCAGAAAAAGGGGGATCGAGGCATGTCTGATCAGGCCTTGGGCTTGGTTGCGTCGATCGCGGCCTTGCCGATGGCCTGGCCGACTTCGCTTGCCTGTTCGGCGAGCGATCGCATCTGGCCCTGAACGAATTCGCTGTGCAGCCGCAGCACCTCGGGCAGGTCCTTGGCGTGGACCAGCGATTGGGCGTAGTCGAGCGACGACTGGACGTTCTTTTCCGCGTAGGACAAGACCTTGGAGCCGATGTCCTTGGCTCCGGCCCGCACTGTCGCACCGCGCTGTTCGAGCGAGCCGGCCGTCGCCTCCGCTCCGGCCAGAAACTTCTCAAACGTCTGACGTGCCTGGTCGAAGCCCGCCTCCGCCATTGCCCGCACGTCTTTCGGAATTTCGGACCGTCGTCCATCGTCGGTCATGCTTTCCTCCTTCTGAAGTCCCGATTGGCTGCGCCCTCGTCTCTCAGCAGCTTTCCCGCTGCCGAGCGGCCCCGAACCAGTCCAGGGTATCATCGTGCTATCGAGAGCCGAGATTGCAACGGTCCATGCCGGTTTCGCCGCGATTCCGAGCCCGGGGGCTCACGAGGAACACATTAAGGTTATCCAAGCTTTAGCAGGACAGGAGTGCGGCCCCGCCGTGGACCTCGGCCCTCAAAACGCGCGATAGTAACGAATTCTTAACGCTTCCAGTTCCGGCCGCCGGTCATCCACGGCCGATCAACATCACAAGAGCCGTTCGCCGTCGTCGCCCATGACCCACGCCGATCTCGAATTGCAGGCCCTCAGCGACCCCCGGCTGGCCGTCCACGCCGCCGGCAGTCTGCCGGCCTGGCTATGGTCGGCCGATGGCGGCCGTGTGCTGTGGGCCAATGCGGCCGGTGCGCGCGCCCTCGGTGCGACAAGCGCAGCGGCGCTGATCGCGAAAACGTTCGGCCCCGCCGACGCGCATCGCCGCCAGGTCGCTCAATTGGGACGGCGGCTGCCCGAGACCGGCGCTTTGCGGCTGGAACGTCTACGTGGTTTCGGCGCGCCGCTCGGCACGCTCGCGACCTGCGGCTGCGCCAGGATCGACCTGCCCGATGGCACGCGCGCGGTGCTGATCACCAGCACTGACGGGGGTGGACGTAGCTTCCCACTGGCGGATCGCCTGAAGCGGCTGGCGGAGACGAGCGAGCATGCGCTGATCGCATTCACCCAGGACGGCCAGTTCGCCGGCATTAGTTCAGCCGGACGGCGCCTGTTCGGCATGCGCGACCTGACCGAGCCGGATTTCGTCGAGATACGCAGGGCGGCGCTGGCCGATGGCATGGCCGAGGTGACGTTCGGCACGGAGCGCGCAGCGCTCTACCGCATCGGCAGCGGCAATCAGGTCGGGCTGGTGGCCGTCCCGATGCCGGCCCCTGCCGACGAGATCGAGGCGCCGGGCTCGGCGCCAATACCTGAGCCAACCGCAGATGCCGCCCCGGCATCATCAGCCCCCGTGGATGTTGCCGCTGGGCCCGCGGTCGTGACTTCGCCTCCTCTTCCGATGGATGCAATGACTGAACGCCAAACCGACGACGAATCCCCCGCGCTGTCGAACGACGCGCCGGCCGAGTTCCTGCTGATCGACGATCCGGCCGAAGCTGATCTGTTCAAGGCGCCGGCGCCGCAAACGGAAGATCACGCGCATCCTGCCGAATCCGGCGCGGCGGAGCCTTTAGTCGGCCGTCGCCATCCGCTCCGATTTTCCTGGCAGATGGATGCCGAGGGACGGTTCTCGATCGGCTCCGATGAATTCACCCACCTGATCGGGCGGCACGGCGCCGCCGAGCTCGGCCGTCCCTGGCATGAGCTCGCTGCATCGCTAGGCCTCGATCCCGACGGGCGGGTCGGTGCCGCGATCGAAACGAAAGAGACCTGGAGCGGGCTCGTCGTCAGCTGGCCCGCCGAGGGCGAGCGGCTTGCGGTCGAATTGTCGGGACTGCCCGTCCTGGCGGAGGACAGGACCCATGCCGGCTATCGCGGCTTCGGTGTCTGTCGCGACCTCGACGCCCTGGACCGGCTGGCCGCACTGCGTCGCCCCGCATCGACCGATGCAGCCGCGACCGATGTTCCGGACGCCGACGAAACCGAGCTTGCCCAATCCGACCATGTGCGGGCCGCAGATGTGCCGCCGCAGCAGGACAACGTCACTGCGTCATCGCGTGAGGCTTCCATTGCGCCGGACGTACACCACATCGAGGGCATCGGGCTCGAAACGACCGGGAACGTGGTCCCGTTCCGCGCTCCGGGCGAGTCCAAGCATCCTGTGCTCACGCCGGTGGAGAACAGTGCGTTTCATGAGCTCGCGCGCCAGCTGTCGGCCCGCCTCGAAGGTGAGATCCGCAACGCGCCCGCGGACGTCCAGGGCGTGGTGCCCGAGCCGGGATCGCGAATGAGCGATCCGCTCGTCCCGCCGCCGCAGCAGGCTCCGTCGGCGACGGAGACGGCGCCCGATCAAGGCGCGGAGCTGCACACCGAATGGCTCACACCCGAGGAGCCGCCGGCCCAGGGCGACAGCCAGCGCGACCGCATCCTGCTCGACCTGCTGCCCACGGGCATGCTGATCTACCGGCTCGACCGCCTGCTCTACGGTAACCCGGCCTTCTTCAAGCAGATGGGCTACGCCGACCTTGCGGCCTTGGAGCAGGCCGGCGGGCTCGATGCGCTCTATGTCGAGCCGGGCGTGTCATCTGCACCCAACAAGTCCGAGGCCGGCACTCCCGTCACGATCTCGGCCGCCGACGGCTCCTCCAGCGAGGAGGTGAAGGCGGAAGCCCGCCTGTTCACGATCACCTGGGACGGCGATAGCGCGCATGCCCTGATCTTCGCTCCGTTGCCCGGCCCTGCGGCTGCGATTCCGACGACCGACGTGGCACCGATGCCGGCCCCGGCCCCCGCCGCGCTGGTCGTCGCCCCGCCTCCGGCTGCGGGCCACGCCGAAGCCGAAGATCTGGCGGCGATCCTCGACGTCACCGCCGAGGGCATCCTGATGTTCGACGCCGGCGGCAACATCCACGCCTGCAACCGCAGCGCCGAGGCGCTGTTCGGTTACGATGGCGCGGCGCTGGTCCGCCGCAACCTGATCGAGCTGTTCGCACCGGAGAGCGCACGCCTCGTGCTCGACTATCTCGACAGCGCGCAGCAGTCCGGCGCGTCGAGCGGGCTCGACAAGGGCCACGAGGTGCTCGGGAAGATCGCTCAGGGCGGCGTCATTCCGTTGTCGATGGCAATTGGCCGGACCAGGACCGACGGTCCGAATTTCTTCGCCGTGTTTCGCGATCTGTCGCAGCTCCGCCGCGGCGAAAGCGAGCTGCTGCAGGCCCGTCGCGTCGCCGATCGGGCCGCCAACGCCAAGGCCGACATGCTCGCCCGGATCAGCCACGAGGTGCGCGCGCCGCTGAACGCGATCATCGGCTTTGCCGAGGTCATGATCGGCGAACGTTTCGGCACGATCGGCAACACCCGCTACGCCGAATACATGAAGGATATCCGCGCCTCGGGCGAGCGCGTGGTGTCCCTGATCGACGATCTCCTGGAGCTGTCGCGCATCGAGACCGGGAAGCTCGAGCTCGCTTTCACCAGCCAAAATTTGAACGAGCTGGTGGAGGGCTGCGTCGCAGCGATGCAGCCGCAGGCCAACCGCGCCCGCATCATCATCCGCACCTCGCTGTCGCAACTGCTGCCGCCGGTGATCGCCGACGTCAGGGCGCTGCGCCAGATCGCGATGAACCTGATCTCGGCCTCGATCTCGCTGGCCAATCCCGGCGGCCAGGTCATCGTCTCGACCGCGCTGACCGATTTCGGCGAGGTCGCGCTGCGCGTGCGCGACACCGGTCATGGCCTGAACGATCAGGAGGTGGCCGCCGCGCTCGAACCGTTCCGTGCGCCCTCGGCGGCCGAGCAAGGCTCCGACGGCGCCGGTCTCAGCCTGTCGCTCACCAAGGCGTTGGTCGAGGCCAACCGGGCGCAGTTTCACATCAAGGCGGCGCCGAAATCCGGCACGCTGATCGAGGTGGTGTTCTCGCGCGCCGTGGCGCGCAATCAGAGCACCGGCTGAGCCGATCCCGCCCGTCGCACCGCCAGTGAACGACGCTTGAGGCCGAGCAGGAGCGGACCGAACGCCACCACGAAGCCGGCGAAGGCAATGATCCAGGCCAACGCCGCGACGTGCAGCAGCGCCTCGGCATGCGTCGGCGCCAACACGGCGCAGACCCGCGTGACCGCTGCGACGATGATCGCCAGATAGATCGCCTGGGTCGCGGGCGCGGCCGTCAGCGCCTCGCCGGTGTGGCCGAGCGTGGCCCGCGTCATGACGGCGAGCGTCGTGATGCCGGCGGCCCCGACCATCCAGGCGTGCAGCCCCGCGCTCGGCAGAATCCATCCGAGGCTGGCGGCGGCCGTGAGCAGGAAGCCGAGCGGCACGAACAAATAGCCGACATGCAGGATCACCAGCAAACGCTCGCGCAAGGTGCGATCACCGGCCCAGCGCGCGAGCCTCGCTCCGTGCAGCGCGCCGGCCGCAGCGAGCGCGAGCGCCGTTGCCGCACTTTCGGGAGCCAGGATCCAGCCGAGCAGGCTCAGCGCGCTGAACAGGACGACGGCAAGGTCGAAGCGGCCGAACGGCACCGGCAGCCGGCCGGGATTGTGCTTGACCAGCCAGTTGCGGGTGAAGCTCGGCGTGATGCGGCCGCCGATCAGTGCGAGCAGCAGCACGATCACGGCAACGCCGATGCGGATCGCGTAGTCGGCCGAACCGCGCAGATGAGCCTCGACATGGAACGCGATGTTGCCGGCGCACAGCACCGTGACGATCGCGACCACCGGCAGATTCCGCCAATTCCGCCCGGCGACGATCTCGCGGGCGGCGGCCAGCACGACGAGCACCAGGAAGCTCGCATCGATCAGCATCGCGGCCCACCACGGACCGAGCGCAGACATCGTCACCGCCAGTCGTCCGGCCATCCAGACCAGCACGAGGGTGAGCAGCGGCACGCCCCGGATCGGCAGCCGTCCGGTCCAGTTCGGGATCGCCGTGAACAGGAAGCCGGTGACGATGGCCGGCAGGTAGCCGTAGAGCATCTCGTGCACGTGCCAGTCTCGGGGGGCAAAGCCCGAGCTCAGCTTCAGCTCGCCGTAAAAGGCCGGGAGCCAGATCAGGATCGCCAGCGCAGCCTGGAGCGCGCCGAGCAGAAAGAACGGCCTGAACCCGTTGGCGAGGACGGTCCAGCCCTGATAGTTGCGTGGAATGGCCATGTGCATGCTCGCTCGATGGGCGACGGGAACCGCGCCGATATGGCGCTGTGTGCTTAACATGTAGTTGCGCGTCGTCCGATATGGCTTGCGCCAGCACAAACTTCCGACGGATCGCAAAAACGTGCTATTGAGCGGGCAAAATCCGCCGTCGGCCCGGAGAATATCATGGCTTCCATCGACCGCTCGCTGGTCGCGCATCTGCCGCTGTTTGCGGGGCTGTCCGCGGAGGATCTGACGGATGTGCTGCGCGAAGCCCGTTCGATTCGCGTTCCACGCAACGGCGCGGTGTTCGAGCAGGGCGCCGATGCGATCTCGTTCTTCCTGCTGCTGCACGGCCATGTCCGCGCCAGCAAGACGACGCCGACCGGCGACCAGATCGTGGTGCGCTACGTCGTGCCCGGGGATACGTTCGGCGTCGCCCCGGCCATCGGCCTGCAGCACTATCCGGCGACTGCGACCGCCGTCGACGACAGCATCGTGCTGGCCTGGCCGTCCGCCGCATGGCCGAGACTGGTTGCGAGGTTTCCGTCGCTGGCGGCGAACACGCTGCAGACGGTCGGCCAGCGGCTGCAGGAAACCCATGCGCGCGTGATCGAGATGTCGACCCAGCAGGTGGAGCAGCGCATCGCGCATGCGCTGCTCCGGCTCGCCAACCAGGCCGGCCGCAAGCTCGATCATGGCGTGCAGATCGATTTCCCGATCAGCCGGCAGGACATTGCGCAGATGACCGGGACGACGCTGCACACGGTGAGCCGCATCCTCTCCGGCTGGGAGCAGCTCGGCCTGGTCGAAAGCGGGCGTCAGAAGATCGTCCTGCGCGAGCCGCACAAGATCGTGCTGCTGGCGCAGCAGGGCGCCGGCGATGCGGCCGCATCGCGTAGCTGATCACGCGCAGGCACACAGCGCCGAGAGGAACGCGTCGGGATCGACGCCATGCTCGTGGCAGGCATCCGCGACGTTGTGAAAGCAGGCGATCGGGCAACCGACGCAACGCATCTGGAAAGCAAGAAAGACGCCGATGGTCTCCGGGCTTCGCCGCATGACATCGTCGACCAGTTCATCGAAGGAGATTGGCATGCGCGCCTCCATTCCAAGTCCAGCGCGAATGGTAGCGGGCATGCCGTTGGCGGTCTTTGTCGCGGCACAAGCACCGCGGCACCTCGACGGTCAGACCGCCCGGCTGTGCAGCTGCTTCGACGCGTCGAGATGCGCATCGAACGCCGCGGCGACACTGCGCACCAGGAACCGGGAATGCTCGGTCACCGCGAGCGCACCGCCGTTGAGCTCGACCACACCGTCGGAGATCAACGATTGCAGCCGCGGCGCCGATCTCAGCATGTCGTCGGTGTCCGTGCCATGGCGGGTGCAGATGACATCGAGGTCCACGCCGTAGTCGCACATGATGCGCTCGATGATGTCGGCCCGCAGGCGGTCGTCATCGGTCAGTCCATAGCCTTTCACGGTCGCGAGGCTGCCGGAGGCGATCTTCTGCTCATAGGCCCGGACCTGCGGCGCGTTCTGGACATAACCTTGCGGCAGCTGCCCGATCGCCGAGGCCCCGAAGCCGAGCAGCAGATCATTTGTATCGGTCGTATAGCCCTGGAAATTGCGATGCAGGCGGCCTTCGCGGAACGCGATGGTCATGGGATCCGTGGGCAAGGCGAAATGATCGAGCCCGATCTGCACGTAGCCGGCGTCCTTCAGCGCGTCAGCGATCGCGCAGGCCTGATCGTAGCGTTCCAGACTGTCCGGCAACGCCGAGTCCTGAATCTTGCGCTGGTGCGTCTTGAACGATGGCACATGAGCGTAGCCGAACACGGAGAGCCGGTCGGGGCGCAGGTCGATGGCGCGCCGGACGGTGTCGAGACACGACTCAACGCTCTGATGCGGCAGTCCGTAGATCAGGTCGAAGTTGATGCCGGCAACGCCGGCCTGACGCAATCCGTTCGTCGCCGCCGCGGTCTGCTCGAAGCTCTGCACCCGGTTGATGGCCTGCTGCACCCGCGGATCGAAGCTCTGCACGCCCAGGCTGGCGCGATTGACCCCGCTCACCCCCAGCGCCGCGATCATCTCCGGCGTCAGCGTGCGCGGATCTATCTCGATGGCGATCTCCGCCGACGGCAGCACGAAAAAGGAATGGCGCAGCGATCCGACGAGATCGACAAAGGACTCCGGCGCCATGATGGTGGGCGTGCCGCCGCCGAAATGAATGTGCCCGACCTGCAGCCGCCGGCCGATCTGGCGCGCCACCATGTCGACCTCGCAACGCAGGGCCGATTCGTAGACCGCAATCGGCTCGTCGCGTTTGGCGACCATGGTGTTGCAGCCGCAATACCAGCACATCGAGCGACAGAAGGGCACATGCAGGTATAACGATGCCGTCGCGCTCGCTGGTATCGCGCGCAGCCATTCTGCGTAGGTGGACGGGCCGACCGCGGCGGAGAAATGAGGCGCCGTAGGATAGCTGGTGTAGCGCGGGAGGCGCTCCTGTCCGTAGCATGCTGCAAGATCTGGTCTCATGTCCTGCCTATCACCTGAGCGTGTCGACCTGGGGTTCGAAGATTCTTGACACAAGGCAAGAGGGACGGCCTTGAGCTTTCTCAAGGCGCGGCCGGCAGATACCTGTTGACTCAGTAGAATGCCGGTGATCACCGCGGACTTTGCGCTTCCTCAATGTGGCCGGCTCATTTCACGTCATCATTGATTTGTTGACGATTCGAGGAAGCCGCAATGGAAGCTTTGCAACTGCTGATCCGTTCATTTGCTCTCCTCGCCGGCATCCGCGGCCATATCCCCCAGTCCGACGGCTTCGAATCGTTCCGTGACGAGTCGGGGCCAACGGGCCTGCTCGGCAACATCGCCATGTTCATGACCACGGTGTTTTGCATCGCGGCAGCAGTGGCCTTCGTTGTGTTGCTGACGGTGCGCTGGCTGAGCTGATGAGTTCGGGAGCCCATTGTCGGTCCAGGGCTCTGCTCTGAAGCGCGCATCATAGCGCCCGCGGTTCTCGTGCTGTATCGGCAAACGGATAGAGGCCCGTCTAATCGCGTAGTCGCGCGGGACAGTCTGCCCCGCTTTGCTCCGCATCCTGTCCGGCCTCCCAAGAAACTGCGCGCCGATGCAACTCATTAGCGCTCTGCGCGGGTACAGTCGCGCCAATCTCGCTCGAAATCCGCCGTCTGATTCCGCAATTGCGAAGTTGCTTGTTGCAGCACAAACAAGCCGAGTTCCAACGGGAGCATGCTGATTGCGGCACTACAACAGATCCAATGAAGGAGCGATCCATGTTGACCCGCCGCACCGCCATGTTCAGTGCAGCCATCGCCGCGATGATGATTGCGGCTCCCGCGATGGCCGAGGACCTCAAGCTGCCGCGCCAGAAGGTCGATCTGGTGGCTCCGCCGTTCGTGCATGCGCACGAGCAGGCGACCAAGCAGGGACCCAAGATCATGGAGTTCAAGCTCGTGGTCCAGGAGAAGAAGATGGTGATCGACGAGAAGGGCACCACCTTCCAGGCCATGACATTCAACGGCTCGATGCCAGGCCCGCTGATGGTGGTCCATGAGGGCGACTATGTCGAGGTGACCCTGGTCAATCCCGCGACCAACAGCATGCCGCATAATATCGACTTCCACTCCGCGACCGGAGCGCTGGGCGGCGGCGCGCTGACCCTGGTCAATCCGGGCGAGCAGGTCGTGCTACGCTGGAAGGCGACGCGGACCGGCGTGTTCGTCTACCACTGCGCCCCGGGCGGACCGATGATCCCCTGGCATGTCGTCTCCGGCATGAACGGCGCCGTGATGGTGCTGCCGCGCGACGGTCTCAATGACGGCCGCGGACACGCGCTGCGCTATGATCGCATCTACTACATCGGCGAGCAGGACCTCTACGTCCCGCGCGACGACAAGGGAAACTTCAAGTCCTACGACTCGCCCGGCGAAGCCTATAGCGACACCGAGGAGGTCATGCGCAAGCTCACGCCGACCCATGTGGTGTTCAACGGCAAGGCCGGCGCGCTCACCGGAAAGAATGCGCTCACGGCCAATGTCGGCGAGAACGTTCTGATCGTGCACTCGCAGGCGAATCGCGATAGTCGTCCGCATCTGATCGGCGGCCACGGCGACTATGTCTGGGAGACCGGAAAATTTTCGAACGCGCCGGAGACCGGGCTCGAGACCTGGTTCATCCGCGGCGGCTCGGCGGGCGCCGCGCTCTACAAATTCCTGCAGCCCGGCATCTACGCCTACGTCACCCACAACCTGATCGAGGCGGCCAATCTCGGCGCGACCGCCCATTTCAAGGTCGAAGGCAAGTGGAATGACGACCTGATGACGCAGGTCAAAGCCCCGGCGGACATTCCGACCGGCACGACGAACTGATCGGCCCAGGGGGGCCGGCGTATCCGGCCCCCACTCTCCTGAGTGTGCTGCCATGCTGCTCGCTTTCAAGATCAAGCTCACCATCGCCTGCGTCGTCGGATTGGCTGGCCCGACCGCAATGGCACCGATCCTTGCAGATCTGCCAAACCGCGCTGCGGGCCTCGACGGCCCTGCCCTCACCGAGATCGCACCCGGTACGATCAGCTACCGCGACTCCGGTGACCATCTCCGCAGCGGGCGGCAGGCCGAAGCTCCCATCACGACGGTCCGCTTTGATCATCCGCTGACGATCATGACGAACCAGGTCAGTGCCGCAGACTACCACGCCTGCGTCCAAGCGCATGCGTGCCGCGCGCTCGATCGCAACGTTCCCATCGCCATCGATCGCCCGGCCGTGCAGGTGAGTTGGCATGACGCGGTGGCCTACGCTGAATGGCTCTCACGCCGGACCGGCCACAGCTATCGTCTGCCGACCGATACCGAGTGGGCCTATGCGGCGGGCAGCCGCTTCAAGGAAGATGGCGTCTCGATCGACGACGCCGATCCCTCGCGGCGCTGGATTGCCCGCTACGAACGGGAAGCCGCCCTGCAAGAGGACTCCGAGACGCGCGGCTTCGGCGGCTTCGGCATCAATGAGCACGGCGTTGCTGACTTGGCGGGCAATGTCTGGGAATGGACCTCGACCTGCTTCACACGCAAGATGCAGGATAGTGCAGGTCGCGTCACCAAGACCGTCAGCAATTGCGGCGTGCGGCTGGCCGAAGGCGCGCATCGAGCCTACGTGACCGACTTCATCCGCGACGCGCGCGCCGGCGGGTGCGCCTCCGGCACGCCACCTGCCAATCTCGGCTTCCGCCTGGTCCGCGAACAGCCTTCATGGAGCCGCAGCCTGACGCAGCGCCTCAGCCGGCTCCTCGGCGCCATTCGCGCATGACGCGGCATGCTCAGCCTCAAGCACGCTCGACAGCAGCCGACGCCGGTGCCGGATCGGCGGTGCCCTGGCACTGGCACAAATGACAGTCATACAAAATCAACTTTCGGTTGCGAGATGTAAGCTACAAACGTTAGACAATTTCCGTTGAGAGACGCGATGAGCGGACCAGGAGGCGAGTGTGAATTCTCGACATCCGCCGGTCTTCTTCACGTCCGACCTGCATGGTTACGGAATTGGCAACACCAGCTGGTTCGACGACGATTCGCCTCGCGCACTGGCTGGACGCTGCCTCATCGACGCGCTCGAATATCTGCGGACGTCGCCTAAGTTCGCCGCCAAGGACTGGCATGTGGTGAATGCGGGCGCGGCGCGTCTCGTGCACCAATGTCTCACGGACGGCGCGCTGGCGCGCAAGGATATTCTGGATCGTGTGGCTCCCGCCATCGAACAGGTTTGCGCACGGATCGTCGCGAGCCGCCAATATCGCATTCCGTTCTATGGCGACGACTTCTGGGACTGGGCCAGTGTCGTCGACGGCTTGTTCGAGGTACAGCAGGTCTCGGTGACCGCGGCCCAGGTGGCAAGACGCGAGCTCGACCAGTTTCGCAGGACGGTCCACATCCGCATGCCCAGCGGTCTCTCGGTCGGCGACCCCGAGCACGAATGGTTCGGACCGGCGATCGCAACACGCGCCTATCGGCTGCTGGATTCCCGCGCATCGGGAATGGATCCCGACCTGCGCAACGAGTTGCAGGCACAATCGCTCGAACGCATCGAGCGCGGCAGGTATCGCGGGAGGCAGGTGACCCCGTGGCAATTGTGCTGGCACTACGGTCAGGTCGTCGGCGAATTTCAGCGTGCCGCCAGCGAGCAGGCCGCCGAGCTGGCTGATTTTGCCTGGCTTGCCGTTCCGCTCGAACTTGGCAAGCGCGCCCAGGTTCTCGCGCGCATCCTGCAAGGAGCCTACGCCGTCAAGGACCGCAGAACCGTCCTGCAGGCCTTGGAGGAGCTCTACCGTTGTGAGACACCCGGCCGCCCGCTCGGCCAGGGCGTGATCGGCGCCGGCATCGAGGCCTCCCTGGATGTGCTCGAAGCGCTGTGGCAGCAGCTCGATGGTCGGGAGAAGGCCAGCATCAACGCGATGCTCGACGCGCTGCGATTTCTCCATGCCAAAGCCAACACGATCGGCTTCGTGGTCGAAACGCCGGAGGATATCGAAGCCCTGGTCCAGGCCATGGGCCCGGGCACACTGATTGAACAGCGCAACGCGGCGCGCGCCATCATCAGGCATTCCTGCTTCCATGCGGTCGTATGCCTCGGGCGATCGATGGCCGAGGTGGCGAGCGCGGCCGCAGTGGCGATCGAAGAGCATGGGGCGCAGTGGCTGATCATGCCGGGACGGGCCGAGGCACTGGGACCGAATCTCCCGCACGTCTCCCGCGGCCCGCGATTCGTCGGGGCCGGCCCCGGTGACCTCGTCATTGCCACCTCGGTCGCGCCATTCCGGATTCAGATCAAGCTGCGCGACGCGCTCAGCATTGCCGAGCCGCCCTCGGTCGATGACAGCGGAATGATCATTCCGGCCGACCCCGAGCTTTGCCGCCTCGCGCACGAGGCCACGGATGGCATGCTGGATGACATCGGCGTGTTCTTCGAAGGAATGACAGTGACGTGCGATGGCGACGGCACGGATGCCGAGATATCAGCAGCGTTTCCAGGTGCGCTTGCGACGGACAACGTGGCCTATGCGATGGGGCTGATCTGCCTCAGCCGCAGTGTGCCGTGCCTCATCATCCAGGGGCTGGCGGAGACCGCGCCGCCCGCTGCTGCGAGCCCGCCACGGCATGCTGCGTGCCGGCTCGCCGTCAAGGTCGCGGAGATGCTGTGCCGTCGCTGGTAGTCGCGCCCTCAGGCATTCTTGAGCGCGATCCGGAACTCGGCTTCGGTCTTGGCCTTGACCTCGTCGAGCGTCACGCCATCGGCGAGCTCGATCAGGGCCATGCCGTCATTGCCGTGCTTGTCGATCGTGAACACCGCCAGATCGGTCACCACCATGTCGACCACGCGCTCGCCGGTCAGCGGCAAGGTGCACTGCTTGAGCAGCTTCGGGCCGTCCTTGGCGCTGTGCTCCATGACCACGACCACGCGCTTGACGCCGGCGACGAGATCCATCGCGCCGCCCATGCCCTTCACCATCTTGCCGGGGATCATCCAGTTGGCGAGATCTCCGTTCTGGGCGACCTGCATGGCGCCGAGGATCGACAGGTCGATGTGGCCGCCGCGGACCATGGCGAAGGATTCAGCTGACGAGAAATAGCTGGTGATCGGCAGCTCGGTGACGGTCTGCTTGCCGGCATTGATGAGGTCGGGATCCTCCTCGCCCTCATAGGGGAACGGACCCATGCCGAGCATGCCGTTCTCGCTCTGCAGCGCGACGTCGACGCCCGGCGGAATGAAGTTGGAGACCAGCGTCGGAATGCCGATGCCGAGATTGACGTAGTAGCCGTCCCGCAGCTCCTTGGCGGCGCGCGCCGCCATCTGCTCTCGCGTCCAGGCCATCAGACTTCCTCCCCGGCTGCAGCGGCGGCTTCACGTTTGCGCACGGTGCGTTGCTCGATGCGCTTCAGTTCGGTTCCGACCTGGATAATGCGCTTGACGAAGATGCCGGGCGTATGAATGTGGTCGGGATCTATCTGGCCGGCCGGCAGCAGATGCTCGACCTCCGCGACTGTCACCCTGGCCGCAGTGGCCATCATCGGATTGAAGTTGCGCGCGGTCTTGCGGTAGACGAGGTTGCCGGCGGTGTCGCCCTTCCAGGCGTGCACGATCGCCAGATCGGCGAACAGGCCGCGCTCCATCAGATATTTCTCGCCGTCGAACTCCCGCACCTCCTTGCCCTCCGCGACCAGCGTGCCGACGCCGGTCTTGGTGAAGAAGGCCGGGATGCCGGCGCCACCGGCGCGGATGCGCTCGGCCAGGGTGCCCTGCGGGCAGAATTCGAGCTCCAGCTCGCCGGCCAGATATTGCTGGGCAAACAGCTTATTCTCGCCGACATAGGACGAGATCATCTTCTTGATCTGCCGTGTCTCCAGCAGCCGGCTGAGGCCGATGCCGTCCACCCCGGCATTGTTGGAGATGACGGTGAGGTCCTTCACCCCGGACTCGCGAATGGCGTCGGACAGGGTTTCTGCGATGCCACAAAGACCGAACCCACCCGACATGATGGTCATGCCGTCCTTGAGGAGGCCAGCAAGGGCGGATTTGGCGTCCGGATAGACCTTGTTCATACGGAAATGACCTGATGCAGAGCGGCGACCGCGCGGATATCGACCGGATTATTAGGCGAAATCTTCGCAATGCGTCAATGATGCCTTCCCAACGCGCACATCCTGCTTTAGCTGTGGCGCCAGCCTGCGCCTCCGGGGCGATCCGGAGTCCGGAATATCAGGGATCCGCCGCAATCCGGCCACACCGGCGGCGTGGCCTTGAAAGCGTCAAGAAAGCGCATCAAGTTGTTGATGTTGGCAGGGGTTTTCGGCGCACCCTGCCCATCCCGCGCAACCAGCGATCCGACGATCCCAGGACATGTCCGTGACCATGGCCCAAGGAATGAGGCGCCTCGGCACACCGATCGCGGTGCTGCTGGGCATCGCGTTCGTGGCCCTGCTGGCGAGCTCCTGGCTGGTCAATCGCGAGGCACTGCGGCAGGCGGTGGAGCGCCAGATCCGCGCCGTGACCGGGCTCGAGCTCGTCGTCAACGGACATATCGACGTCTCCTTGTTTCCGGGCAGCTACGTCTCGTTCCACGATGTCGGCCTGAAGGGCAGCGGCACCGAGGATCCGGCCCTGCGCGTCGACGTGCTGACCGCCAATCTGCAATTGCTGCCGCTGCTGTTGCAGCGGTTCGAAATCGCCGATGTCATGATGCTGCGGCCGCAGATCAACGTCACCCGCGAGGCCGACGGCAACAGCAACTGGACTCCCTTCATCGAGACCATCGCGCGCACGATGCGTCCGGGGCCCGACAGCCAGATGTCGTTCTCCGAGATCCGCATCCAGGACGGCATCCTGGTCTACGAGGACACCGACCACCATGCTTCCGAGCGGCTCGACGATATCGATCTGTCGCTCGCCTGGCCGTCGATCTCGCGCTCGTTCGCGGCGACCGGGCAGTTCGATTGGCGCGGCCAGCGCATCGAGGGCTCCATCAGCGTCAGCGACTTCCTGGCTGCGCTGTCGGGGGACCGGTCGGGCTTGAAGATGCGTCTCGCCAGCCCGCCACTGAAGGTCGCCTTCGATGGCACGGTCGCGAACCGCACCAGCGCGCTGATGGAAGGCACGTTGACCGTGGACAGCCCGTCGCTCCGCGATGCGCTGCGCTGGACGGGGCAGACGCCGCTCGGCGGCGGCGGCTTCGGGCGCTTCGCCTTGCGTGCCCGCGCCAACGTGGTCGGCGCCTCGGTCGCCCTCACCAATGTCAACGTCGAGCTCGACGGCAACACCGCCGAAGGCGTGATGACCTACGCCAATAACGGCCGACAGACGCTGCAGGCGACGCTGGCGGCCGACGCGCTCGACTTCACCCCCTACATCTCGACAGTCCGGCTGCTGGCCAATGGTGCGCGCGACTGGAACCGGCAACTGTTCGACCTCAAGGCCTTGTCCACCACCGACCTCGACATGCGGCTATCGGCCGCAAAAGTCACGGTCGGCTCCTCGAAAATCGGACGCACGGCCTTCGGCGCCAACCTGCGCAACGGCGTGCTCGCCCTCTCGGTCGGCGAGGCTCAGATGTATGGCGGCATCGTGCGCGGCTCGTTCGGAATCGCCCGGGCCGACACCGTGGCCGACGTGAAGGCTGAGCTGCAATTCAACGATGTCGATCTACAGGCCTGCGCCAACGAGATGTTCGGCGTGTCGTCGCTGTCGGGACGCGGCAATCTCAACGTCTCGCTGACGGCTTCGGGCTCGAGCCCGTTCGGGCTCGCCCAGTCGCTCGACGGCAGCGCCAATTTGCAGGGCCGCGATGGCGCGATCTCCGGCTTCAACGTCGAGCAGCTCCTGAAGCGCCTCGAGCGCAGCCCGCTGTCGCGCGGCGGCAGCTTCCGCTCCGGCTCGACGCCTTACGATTCGCTGACGATCGCGGTCAAATTCTCCGAGGGTATCGCGACCGCGGAGGACATCCGCGTCGAGAGCCCGACCGCGCGCATCACGATGACCGGTACGGCCTCGGTGCCGACACGGGAATACGATTTCAAGGGCGTCGCGAGCCTGCTGTCATCAGGCAATGGCAGCAACGGCTTCGAACTGCCTTTCGTCGTCCAGGGCCCCTGGGAAGATCCACTGATCTTTCCCGATCCGGAAAGCCTGATCCGCCGCGCCCCGGCCGCCGCCCCTCTGCTCGATGCAGTCAAGGACCGCAAGACGAGGGATGCGGTGCGCTCGGTGCTGGAACGATTCACTGGCGGCGGATTGCGCCCGGCCCAGCCGGACAATGCGCCGCAGGCTGACGCGCCGACGGGCGGCACTCCCACCAAGCAGAACTGACCAACTCGGCTTGCTTCGCGTGCCGAGACGCGGCCGCCGCCACGACCTATGTCTGATATATTACTTCTGGATCACGTCGGGTCCCTGGGCTAGTGTCCCGCCACAACCGATCGAGCAAGATCGGCGGATCAGGGAGAGACATGTGAAATCCAGGGGAATGGGTGCGCTTTCAATCGCAGTAGCCGCCGGGCTTTTTTGCGCTGCAGCACCAGCTATCGCTCAGGACACCATCACGATCTGGTGGAGCAAGGGCTTCTACAAGTCCGAGGACGATGCGCTGCTCAACGTCGTCAAGAAGTTCGAGGCCAAGACCGGCATCAAGGTCGAGCTGTCGCAATACGCGATCCAGGACATGATTCCGAAGACGGTCGCCGCGCTCGATTCCGGCACCGTGCCCGACGTAGCCTATGCGGACACCTACGACGTTCAGGCGCAGGGTAAGTGGGCCTACGAAGGCAAGCTCGAGGATCTCACCGACATCCTGGAGCCGATGAAGTCGGCGTTCGCTCCGAACACGCTCGAGACCGCCTACCTCTACAACAACGTCGCCAAGAAGAAGGCCTATTACGGCTTCCCGCTGAAGCAGCAGAGCATGCACGTCCAGATCTGGGGCGACATGCTGGGCAAGGCCGGCTTCAAGCAGAGCGACATCCCGACCAAGTGGGAAGACTATTGGACGTTCTGGTGCGACAAGGTGCAGCCGGCGATCCGCAAGGCGACCGGCCAGCGCATCTACGGCGTCGGCCAGCCGATGGGCGTGGAATCCACCGACTCGTTCCAGTCGTTCTACACCTTCATGGACGCCTACAACGTCAAGCTGGTCGATGACGATGGCAAGCTCTTGGTCGACGACCCCAAGGTGCGCGACGGCCTCGTCAAGGCGATGAAGGATTATACCGACACCTACATCAAGGGCTGCACGCCGCCCTCGTCCACGACGTGGAAGGATCCGGACAACAACGTCGCCTTCCACAACAAGACGATCGTGATGACCCACAATTTCACGATCTCGATCGCGGCCAAGTGGTTCGAGGACTCCACCAACCCGGCGCTGACACCCGAGCAGCGCGCGGCCGGCAAGAAGGCCTATGAGGAGGACATCATCACCGCGTCCTTCCCCAACAAGCCCGACGGCACGCCGATCAAGTACCGCTCCGACGTCAAGACCGGCCTGATCTTCGCCAATGCGCCGCACAAGGCGCAGGCCAAGGAGTTCATCAAGTTCCTGATGCAGGAGGAGAACCTCGGTCCCTACGTCGAGGGCGCGCTGGGCCGCTGGTTCCCGGTGACGACCGCCGGCCAGAAGAGCCCGTTCTGGCAGGCCGACCGCCATCGCAAGGCCGTGTACACCCAGTTCACCGGCGGCACCACGCCGTTCGACTTCACCAAGAACTACAAGTTCACGATCCTCAACAATGAGAACGTCTGGGCGAAGGCGATGAACCGCGTTGTCAGCGAGAAGGTGCCGGTCGAGAAGGCCGTCGACGAGCTGATCGCGCGGCTCAAGGAGGTCGCCGGCTAGTCTCTCGCCTCGCGAGGCACTGGCGAGATCCTGACAAGACAACAAATCCCGGCCGCAGCGCATGCGGCCGGGATGGCTTATAGGCGGGAAGAGACGACCCGGGAAAAACGACCATGGCGATCACGCTCTCAGCTTCCGATTCCGCGATCGCGGAGGCGCCGCGCCCGGTGCTGCTGACACCGTCACAGGTGTGGGGCATCGTCATGCTTGCCCCCTATCTGCTCGTCTTCCTCGCCTTCGTCGTCTATCCCGTCGGCTACGGCCTGTGGCTCGCCCGGGAGCCGGCCAGCTATGTCGCGCTGTATAACGATCCCATCTTCGCGCGCGCCGCCGTCAACACGCTGATCTTCCTTCTGGTCGGCATCAATCTGAAGATGGTGGTCGCGCTGTTCCTGTCCGGCTTCTTCATTCAGCAGCGCGGCTGGATCAAATGGCTGTCGGTCATCTTCATCCTGCCCTGGGCGGTGCCTTCGATCCCGACCATCCTGTCGGTGCGCTTCATGCTCAATCCCGAATGGGGCGTGGTGAACCAGCTGATCTTCAAGTTCACCGGCGATGACGGCCCGAACTGGCTGAACGATCCGACCGTTGCGCTGTCGATGGCGATCGGCATGCACATCTGGAAGTCGCTGCCGTTCTGGACGCTGATCCTGATGACGGGTCGGCTCGCGATCTCGCAGGACCTGTTCGAGGCGGCCGAGGTCGATGGCGCCACCTGGTGGCAGAAGTTCCGCTTCATCACTTGGCCGTCGATGCAGACGCTCTACATCACCTGCACGCTGCTCTCGATGATCTGGACGCTCGGCGACTTCAACAGCGTCTATCTCCTGACCGGCGGCGGTCCCGCCGATCTCACCCACGTGTTGTCGACACTCGGCATCCGCTATCTCCGGCTCGATCAGCTCAGCCTTGCCATGGCCTCGATCGTCTGCGCGATGCCGCTAGTGCTCCCCCTGGTCTATTTCATGATGAAGCGGTTGTCGCGATGAAGCTCCCCACCCTGCGCGAGGTTGGCACCGAGGCCCGGCTGCTGCTGATCGGCATTCCCGTCTTCATCTGGACGATGATTCCGATCTACCACATGTTCCTGTTCGCGATCTCGCCGAAGGAGGACGCGTTCTCGGGTAAGCTGTGGCCGGATCATCCGACGCTGCACAACTTCTCGATCGTGTTCCACCAGCAGCATTATTTCCTGCGCGACTTCTGGATCCAGTTCGGCAACTCCGTCCTCATTGCCGCCGCCGTCGGCGCGCTGACCCTGGTGATCGCGACCTGCGCGGCTTACGCCATTTCGCGCCTGCGCGTGCCCGGCAGCCGCGTGGTGATGAACCTTGCGCTGTTCACCTATTTCATCCCGGCCGCGTTCCTCGCGGTGCCGATGTATCGCACCATGGGCAAATACGGCCTCCTCAACAACGACTGGTCGTTGATCCTGGCGATGGTGACGATCGCCTCGCCCTACGCGATCTGGGTGCTGAAACAGGCCTCCGACAAGCTGCCGGTCGAGCTGGACGAGGCCGCTGTCATGGACGGCGCCAGTCCGCTGCAGATCTTCCGCCTCGTCTATGTGCCGCTGATGATGCCTTCGCTGGTCGCGATCGGCACCTATGCCGTGCTGCTGGCCTGGAACGAGTACCTCTACGCGTTCCTGCTGCTCTCGAACGACAAGGATATCACGCTGCCCGTGGCGCTCGGCAACTTCCTGGCCGCCGACGATTCGCCGTGGGAGCTGCTGATGACCACCGGCTTCATCTACGCGTTGCCGCCCGCCGCGGTCTACTATGCCTTCAAGCGCTATATGGTGGGCGGGCTGACCGCGGGCGCCGTGAAGTCGTGACGGAGCGATGAGGGTCGGATTTCGTCAGGGACGGTTCGCCGACGCATCGCGGGCGAACTGGGATGGCGACGGGCCGCGACCGATCGACTGGTTCGCCTGGTACCCGGTCGCCGACGACGCCGAGGAGACGGCGCTCCCGCTCGCACCGTGGCCGCAGGGCTGGTTCAATGCGGGACCAGCGGCCTTGAATTCGCCGCTCGCTGCAAGCGCGGACGCCTGTCCTCTCGTCGTGTACTCGCACGGCACCGGCTGCAACGGCCTGCAGTTCGAATGGCTGGCGCGCGAGCTGGCGGCCCGCGGCTTTGTCGCGGTCGCCGTCAATCATCATGGCAACAGCAACGCCGAGCCCTACCGCGCAGAGGGCTTCCTCTGCTCATGGGAACGCCCGCGCGACGTGTCCTTGCTGATCGACCACATCGTCGCTCATCCCGATTTCGAAGGCCGCATCAACCTCGCCCGCAACTACGCCATCGGCTATTCGCTCGGTGGCGTCACGGCGACGGCCCTGCTCGGCGCCATCATGCTCCGCTCGCCGTTCGAGCCCGGCGCCAATCTCGGCCGCGGACCGCGCGAGTTTCCCGATCTCGTCGATCATCTGCCGCGGCTGATGGAGAAGAGCCAGGTCTTCCGCGACTCCTGGGCGCGGATGTCGGCCTCCTATCGCGATCCCCGCATCAAGGCGGCGCTGCTGCTGGCGCCGGGCCGATCGGTGCAGGGCTTCTCGGAGGAGAGCGTCACCGCGATCCGCGTGTCGACCCGCATCATGGTCGGAGGTGTGGACGCGCTGCTGCCGGCCGCACGCTGGCTGCAGGAGCGGTTGCCGCGCAGCACGTTCGACATGGTCGCCGCCGACGCCGGCCATTATGTCTTCTTGCCCGAGAGCACCGACCTCGGCCGCAGCTCCGATCCGGCCAGCTGCGTCGATCCGCCTTCGGTCGATCGCGGCGCGGTTCATCGCTCGGTCATCGCTGCTGCGTTAGAGCTGTTCGCTGTTGAGTGACGCTGCGACAACATCCTCCGTCGTTGCGAGCGAAGCGAAGCAATCCAGAGTCCTTGCTCGGCCCTGGATTGCTTCGCTTCGCTCGCAATGACGAGAAGTTAGAGCGGGGCCGCGCTCTCGCCGCGGTCGCTCGACAATTTCGAGGCGAGTGATGCGATCACGATCACCACGGCGATGACTCCGATCACCAGCGTGCAGATCGCGTTGATCTCCGGCTTTACCCCGAGCCGCACCTCCGAGTAGATTCGGATCGGCAACGTCGCCGAGCCCGGTCCGGTGGTGAAGCTCGCGATCACGAGATCGTCGAGCGACAGCGTGAAGGCGAGCATCCAGCCAGCGATCACCGCAGGGGCGATCAGCGGCAAGGTGACCATCACGAACGCGCGCAGCGGATCGCAGCCGAGATCCATCGCGGCCTCCTCCAGGCTGCGGTCGAGCGACACCAGACGCGACTGCACGACGACAGCGACGAAGCACATCGTGAGGGTCGTGTGGGCGATCGTCACCGTCCAGAAGCCGCGCTCGGCCTCCAGCGCCACGAACAGCAGCAGCAGCGACAGGCCGGTGATCACCTCGGGCATCACCAGCGGCGCATACAGCATGCCGGAGAACAGCATGCGGCCGCGAAAGCCCTGGCCGCGCGACAGCGCCACCGCGGCCAGCGTCCCCAGCACCGTCGCCGCCGTCGCCGCGGTGGCGCCGACACGCAGGCTCATCCAGGCCGCATCGATCATGGCACGGTCGTTGAAGAACTCGTGATACCAGCGCAGCGACCAGCCGCCCCACACCGTCACCAGCCGCGAGGCGTTGAACGAGTAGATCACCAGGATCAGAATGGGCAGATACAGGAACGCCAGCCCGAGCGTCAGCGAGGCGACATTGAAGCGAGAAAGGCGGGAGGCTTTAGGCATGAGCGCCTCCTCCGTCGACCCGGGCGAAGCTTTCTCCGTTCTCTCCCCCCTTGTGGGGGAGGGTCAAGGAGGGCGGCCCCCAGCAAAGACTGCCGATGCGGACCCCTACCACCAACCCCTGCCCGCAAGGGGGAGGGGAGCGAGAGAGCGTGCCTCGCTGCACTCCAGCCATCACCGGCTCTCCTCCAGCTGCCGGCGTTGCAGCCGGTCGTAGAGCAGGAGCGGGAGCAACAGGACGGCGAGCAGCACCACGGCGATGCTGGAGGCCACCGGCCAATCCTTGTTGGTAAAGAACTCGAGCCAGAGCGTCTGGCCGATCATCAACGATTTCGAACCGGCGAGAAGGTCGGGAATGACAAACTCGCCGACGATCGGGATGAAGCACAGCAGCGCGCCGGCGCCGACTCCCGGCAGCGACAGTGGAAACGTCACCAGCCAGAAGGTCTCGCGCGGCGAGGCGCCGAGATCGGCAGCGGCCTCCTCCAGCGCCGGCTCCAGCTTCGTCAGCGTCGCAAACAGCGGCAGGATCATGAACGGCAGATAGGAATAGACGATACCGACATACATGGCGCTGTCGGTCGACAACCACACCACCGGCGCCGAGACCAGATGCAGCGCGAGCAGCACCTGGTTCAACAGCCCGTCATGCTGGAGGATGTTGACCCAGGCATAGATGCGGATCAGGAACGAGGTCCAGAACGGCACGATCACAAGCATCATCGCGACGCCCTGCCAGCGCCTCGGCAGCCGCGCCATGCCATAGGCGACGGGATAGCCGATCAGCAGCAGGATGGCCGTCGACGTCGCCGCGACGACGACGCTGCGCAGATAGGACGCGAGATACAGGTCGTCCGACAGCAGCAGACGGAAATTGTCGAGCGACAGCGCCGCAAATGCATCCCGGAGCGACGACAAACCATCAGCCAGCGAGAACACCGGCGTATAGGGCGGCTGCGCGATCGCAGTCTGCGACAGGCTGATCTTGGCGACGAAGGCGAACGGCACCAGGAAGAACAGCACCATCCAGACGTAGGGCGCGATCGCCGCGAAGCGGGCCGGACGCGAGAAGATGCGGCGCGCGCTCATCGCTCCAGCACCACACAATCATCGGGCGTGAACCAGGCCACGACGCGCTGGTTCAGCCCATAGCCGTCGACGTCGAGCCGGGCCGTGTTGGCCTGAGAGGCGTGCAGGACAGCGCCGCCGTCGAGCTGGATCTTGTACGCGGTCTTGCCGCCGAGATAGCTCGCATCGGAAATGGTCCCCTCGACACAGTTGATCGCGGCGGCATCGCCGGCCGGCCGGCGAAGCGCGAGACGGATCTTCTCGGGACGGATCGCGACCGCAACCCTGCTCTCGCTGACGGGAGTGACGGGCTGTGCCGCAGCGAGCTCGCCGGCCGAGGCAGTCGTGATCCGCAGCCGGTGCGGCTCCCGCGCGATCACCTCGCCCTCGAACAGGTTGATGTCGCCGACGAACTCCGCGACCCACCGCGACACGGGCTCTTCATACAGCCGGCGCGGTGCAGCGACCTGTTCGAGCCGTCCCGCGTTCATCACCCCGATGCGGCTCGCCACTGTCATCGCCTCTTCCTGATCGTGGGTGACGATGATGAAGGTCATGCCGAGCTTGCGCTGCAGCTCCATCAGCTCGAACTGCGTGCTCTCGCGGAGCTTCTTGTCGAGCGCCGCCATCGGCTCATCCAGCAGCAGCACCTGCGGCCGGCGCGCCAGCGAGCGCGCCAAGGCGACGCGCTGCTTCTGGCCCCCGGACAGTTGATCGGGCTTGCGCTTCTCCAGGCCTTCGAGCCGGACCAGCGCCACCATCTCGGCGACACGGGTGGCGATCTCGGCGCGCAGCATGCCGGCACGCTTCAGGCCGAAGGCGATGTTGTCGCGCACGTTCAGATGCGGGAACAGCGCGTAGTTCTGGAACATCATGTTGACGGGCCGCTGATGCGGCAGCACCTGCGCGATGTCCTCGCCCGACAGCAGGATGCGTCCTTCATCCGGCGTCTCGAAGCCGGCCAGCATGCGCAGCAAGGTCGTCTTGCCGCAGCCGCTGGGGCCGAGCAGCGCGAAGAACTCGCCGGCGCGGATGTCGAGCGAGACGCCATCGACGGCGCGGAAGCTGCCGAAGGTCTTGACGACGTTCTCGATGCGCAGGAGCGGCGGCTGAGGATCGGGGCGCGGATCCGGCGGTGGCGATGCTACCGGCTCCTCGGCGGGTGCTGGATTTGCGGTCTCGTCAGCCATGTCCTGATCTAGTCACCCTGCCCGGCCACAACGCCGGGCCAGTCGGCAAGCTAGCCGCCCGCGGATTGCAGCTCAACCGCACGGGCCGGACTATCCCCGCTCGCGTCAGCCGCCTGCGGCGTGCTCCGGCCACAGGTCGCAGCGGCCATGAACGCAGCGAGCGCGTCGCGGTCGGCAGCGGGAAGCGTCAGGCCCAGCTTGGTTCGCCGCCACAGCACGTCGTCGGCAAAGCGTGCGCATTCGCGCGTCATGAGGTAGCGGACCTCCGCCTCGGTCAGCTGCGGCCCGAACGCCTGTCCGAGATCGGCCCGGCATCTCGCCTCGCCCAGCATCTCCGCCAGCCGGGTGCCATAGGCGCCGACCAGCCGCCGGGCCTCGGCTTCGCCGAGAAAGCGCCAGCGGTCCCGTGCGTCATCGACGAGATCCTCGAACCGGTCCCAGGCGAAGTCGCCCCCAGGAAGCGGCGCGCTCGCAGTCCAGCGTGGCGACATTGGATAGAAGCGCGCGAGGCGGGAGACCGCCTGCTCGGCCCGGTGCCGGACCGTCGTGACGTCGCCGCCGCACATGGTCAGCAGCGGCGCCTTGGCCGGCTCCCTGGCGCGTCCAGCATCGAGGCACACGACCGTTTCCAACCGTCCGCTGTCGGCGGCGCGCAGCACCATCATGTTGGCGCCAGCCACGCTCCGGACCACGTCCGCAGGCTGAATGTCCGAGCGGAAATAGCGGTTCGCCGCCCTGCAGAGATAAGCCACGTCTGCCGCAGGCACCGCCACCACGGCTGGGTCGCCCTTGAAGCCGTGGGCCACCGTGCCGATCAGGGTGAAATCCTGCTCGTAGGGCTGGGCAAAGATCAGCCGTCCATCCGAATTCTGAAACACGTAGACCGCTTCGACATCGAACAGCCGCGGCACGATGATCTGGCTGACCTGCCGCACGGTGACCCACGGCAGCGGCTGACGCAGCACGGTTTCCGCCGTCGAGACGCTCCACGCGCCGGTGGCGTTGGCGAGCGCGCGCGAGGTGACGATGCGGCGATGGCCGCGGTCGATGATGGCGAGGCGCCATATTTGGTCGCGGTCGGCCCGCACGCAGCGGGCGCCGGTCCGGATCTCTGCGCCGCGCTCGGCGGCATCCATCGCGGTCAGGACCACCAGGCGGGAATCGTCGACCACGCAATCGGAATAGTCGAATGCCGTCCCGATCGGACGCTTCAAGGCATCGCCGACCGGATGATGCGTGACATCGAGCGCCGACGCGGCCGGCAGCCGGTTGCGCGCAGCGAGGCGATCGTAGAGCCAGAGCCCTGCGCGCAACTGCCATGGCGGCCGCTCATCGGCGTGAGCCGGAATCGCAAAACGGATCGGCCGCACAAGATGCGGCGCGACCGTGAGCCAGACGTCGCGCTCGGCAAGCGCGCGACGCACGCGCAGAAAGCCGCGGCGCTCCAGCGCCGCGAGGTCCCCGTGCACCAGCCGCGACGTGGCCGACGAGGCGCCGCCGCCGAGATCGCCCTGCTCGACCAGGATCACGCGCAAACCGCGGCCAGCCGCATCACGCGCCAGGCTGACGCCGTTCAGACCTCCGCCGATGATCGCCAGATCGTAGTCCGCCATACGCAAGGTCTTCGAGCGTGCCAGGACGAACGATCGTAGACCGGCGGAAATGATTCTCGTAGCGACCCAACTGTTACGAGTGCGGATAAATTCGCGCTGTTGCGCAACAGCCTCTGACCGGACTGCCAGGTCAGCCGGTCTTGCGAACGGACGCGACGTCGTCGTCGTCGTGAGCGCGACCGACAATGCCGTCATATTTGTCGATCGGCAGGGGCTTGCCGAGCAGATAGCCCTGAACCGAGTCGCAGCCCTGCTCGGCGAGGAAGCCGAGCTGCTCCGGCGTCTCGACGCCTTCCGCCACGATCGACATGTTCATGCCGTGACCCAGACCGATGACCGCACGAATGATCGCCGCCGATTGCGGGTTGCGGCCGATATTCATGACGAAGGCGCGGTCGATCTTGATCTTGTCGAACGGGAACGCCTGAAGGTAGCTCAGCGACGAGTAGCCGCTGCCGAAATCGTCCATCGAGACGCGAACGCCGAGCGCCTTCAGCCGGCGCAGCAGCGCGACACCGCGATCGAAATCCTCGATCAGCACACCCTCGGTGATCTCCAGCTCGAGCCTGCCGGGCGCGAGCCCCGTCTCGATCAGGATCGAGTGGACCAGCGCAACGAGGTCGCCATGGACGAACTGCGCCGGAGACAGGTTGACCGCGACCTGCAGCGGCTTCGGCCACGACGCCGCCTCGCGGCAGGCCTCGCGCAGGATCCACTCGCCCATCTCGACGATGAGGCCGCTCTCTTCCGCGAGCGGAATGAAGTCGCTCGGCGGCACGAACCCCCGGACCGGGTGCTGCCAGCGCGCCAGCGCCTCGAAGCCGATGATCTCGCTGGCGTCGACCGTGCGGCCGGAGACGGCCTGCGGCTGGAAGTACAGCGACAGTTCGCCATGCTTGATCGCGACAGACAGCTCCTGATGCAGAACGCGGCGGTCGCGAATCTGCTGATCCATTTCAGGCTCGTAGAAGGTGATGCTGCCGCGCGATTTGGCCTTGGCGCGGAACAGAGCAGCACCCGCATTGGCGAGCAGCGACGCCGGATCCGAACCATTGTGCGGAAACACCGAGATGCCCGTCGTCAGCGCGGTGCGGATCGATTTGCCCTCGATCTGGAAGTCCACCGCGATCGCCGCCGCCAATTGCTCGGCCAGGGCCCTGCCCGTTTCCGGTTGCTTGCCGTCGATGATCAGCCCGAACTCGTCGCCCGAGAGACGGGCAACGACGCCGCCCCGGGCAACGGCATGGACGCGACGGGCGACCTCGATCAACAGCTTGTCGCCGATGGCGTGGCCGAAGACGTCGTTGACGTCCTTCAGGCCCTTGAGATCGACGTTCAGGACCGCGAACTCCTCGTCCGTATCCGCGCAGGCCTCGATCATCTGGCTGAGGGCCTGCAGGAACGCGGCGCGGTTAGGCAGATCGGTCAGGCCGTCGTGATAGGCCATGTGCGCCATCCGCGATTCGGTCTGGCGCCGATCGGTGACGTCCTCATAGGTCTTGATCAGATATTGCGGCTGGCCGGTCTCGCCCAGCACGGTTGCCCGCCGCGTCAGGAACAGCCGCAGGCCGTCCTTGGTCGAGATCGGATGTTCCTCAGTCAGAAGGCCGCGCTTCTTGATGGCGGCTTCGTCGCGCGCCGTGATCAGTCTGGCCTCGCGCGGATTGAAGATGTCGGCGGTGGTCAGGCCGGTGGCGTCCTCGCGCTTGCGGTTGAGGATGATCTCGGCGCTGCGGTTGGCGAGCAGATAGCGGCCGTCGCTGACGCTCTCGACGATGAGCGAAACCGGAATGTTGTCGACGACCAGTTCCAGGAACTTCTTGCTGTTCTCCAGCTCGCGGCTCAGCGATCGCCGCTCCGTGGCATCGTCGAACAGCGCGATGAGGAATTGCGGTTCGTTCTTGTCGTTGCGTGCAACGACCCGGTGGGCGTCCAGGATGCGCTTCTCGTCACCGCGTTGAACCACGAGTTCGCTGCAATAGGTGGAGCCGGGCGCCAGCATCGCTTCGCGGTCGGCAGCTGCGATGTCGGCCGCGGTCTCCTCGCCGAACAGGTCGCTCGGGCGCCGTCCGATGATCTGATCCCGCGGCACCTGCGCGAACTGCTCGAACGCCCGGTTGGCGAAGATGTAGCGGCCGTCCTCGATGTTCTTGGCGGCGACGCAGACGGGAACCTGATCGACCACCGATTCCAGGAACTGCTTGGTCGAGGCGAGCTCGCGCTCCAGCCGGTGCTGCACCGTACAGTCTTCATGGATGCCGATCGATCCGCCGGTCGGAAGACGGAACATCTGGGCGCGCACCACACGTCCGCCGGGCAGCTCGGTCAGGCACCCGTCCGGCTGCCGCGCCTGGCGCGCATAGTCCTCGACCGTCAGATTGAGCAGGCCACGCTGCCGCCGCAACTCGACCAGATCCCGGCCGGTGCAGCCGGGCGGAATGTCAGCCCGGCTCATGCCGTAGATCTCGAGAAAGCGGTGGTTGTAGAAGACGACGCGGTTGGCGGCGTCCGTCAGCATCAGCCCCTGGCTCAGATTGTTGAGCGCGGAGCTGATGAAAACGTTACGCCGAAGTTGTGCCCGCTTGGCGCGCCGCAAGGCCGAATGGATCCAGATCACGACCGACGCGAGGAAGGCGCAGACGACAACGCCGGCGATCAACACCTTCCAGAGCACGTCCGGCTCGATGGTGCCCAGGTAGCCGGAGGGCGAGAAATCGGAGGAAGCGGCCCAGGCGCGCGTCGGCGCAGCCGCCCACGCTGCCATGGCGGCCACCGAGGCCGCAACGACACGCGCAGAAAACGCGTTTCGGTCGCTCGCCTGCCAATTCTTGCCAGCCATCAATCACCCGCGGTATTCGGCGACAGTATCTGGCTTCACCTATTGGGATCGGGTAAACGGGTTCCGCAAACTTCGAAAAAGACGAAGCAAATTTGGTCAATGGCCGCCCTATGATGAATCGTTTGCTAAGGGCGGACCGAGATCTACCCACCAGGGATTGCGGCGAGCCATGAGTTCCCCGAATCGTTTCAGGACTATGCATGGATAGAGTGGATTGCGTGGTCGTCGGCGCCGGCGTCGTCGGACTTGCCGTCGCACGTCAACTGGCGCGGGCCGGACGCGAGGTCATCGTTCTCGAGGCGGCCGAGGGCATCGGAACCGTCACGTCGTCTCGCAACAGCGAAGTGATCCACGCCGGCATCTATTACAAGGCCGGGAGCCTGATGGCCCGCTTCTGCGTGGCCGGCAAGCGCATGCTTTACCGCTATTGCGACGAGCATGGCGTGCCCTACCGCAATTGCGGGAAGCTGATCGTTGCAACCAATCCAGCCGAGACCGAGAAGCTGCAGGGCATCCGCGCGCACGCCGAAGCCAATGGTGTCGAAGGGATGCGGCTGCTGCCCGGGTCCGAAGCCCTGGCGCTGGAGCCGGCCCTGGCCTGCCAGGCCGCGCTGCTGTCGCCATCCACCGGCATCCTCGACAGCCATGCCTTCATGCTGTCGCTGCGCGGCGAGATCGAGGACGCCGGCGGCGCCTTCGCCTTCCACACGCCGTTGCTGCGGGCCAAGGCGACGGGGGGATCGATCGAGGTCGATGCGGGCGGCGCGCAACCGATGACGCTGAGCTGCCGGCTGCTGGTGAACGCCGCCGGCCTCGACGCGCCCGAGCTGGCGCGGCTGATCGACGGCATGCCGTCGCCGCTGGTGCCGATGACCTATCTCGCCAAGGGCAACTATTTCAGCTGCAGCGCCCGGGCACCGTTCAGCCGACTCATCTACCCGGTGCCGGAACCAGGCGGCCTCGGCGTGCACCTCACGCTCGACATGGCAGGCCAAGCCAGATTCGGCCCCGACGTCGAGTGGATCGACCGGATCGACTATACGGTCGATCCGGCGCGCGCCGAGCGCTTCTACCCGGCGATCCGCAAGTACTGGCCGTCGCTGCCGGATGGGGCGCTGATGCCGAGCTATTCGGGCATCAGGCCGAAGATCGTACCGCCGGCCGTGGCGTCGCAGGATTTCGTCATTCAGGGCCCCCGCGATCACGGGGTGCCCGGACTCATCAATCTGTTCGGAATTGAATCGCCTGGATTGACGTCATCGCTGGCGATTGCGGCTCACGTCCGCGATCTCGCCTTGAGCTGAAGACCCCGATATCGGGATGAACGGCGTGTGGCGATAGCGGGAGACAACGCAGGCAGATGCGTTCGCGTCATCGTCTATCGCAACTAAGTCTATCGCAACTAATTTGATTGAAGTTGCGTCTGGGATGGACAGTCACCATCCCAGGCGCACGGTCTTACGATCGGATGGTACGGCGGGTGATGGTCACATGTCAGTGAAGTGTTTCGCTGGTTACCTGTCTCAAGCGCTCGATCTCGTCCTTCACCATCAGTTTGCGTCGCTTCAGTTCGGCAATTCGCAGGTCGTCCGTCGATGGATGCAGGAGAGCTTCATGCAATTCGCTTTCAAGAACTTTATGCTTACGCTCCAGTTCAACGAGATGCGCCTGAATGGCCATTCGAAACCTCCTCGGTAGGTGAACCTGAGATTCGACCAGGGCTAATGAGTGTACACAAGTCGCTTGACCTGTCGATGGGGCCAAAAGACCGCACATGCAAATTTGAGCGCCGTGTGTAACGAACCGTGAGCAGATCCGGACGAATCTAACGCCGGTGCCAACCTGAAATTCACGGGACAGCTGCACGGATCTTGAGGGGCGCGGCTTGCTTATCAGCTTCGCAGGCGCAATATTTGCGCCCGCCTTCGCAAGGCTTTCCACTTCCTTCCGCTTTTTTGCTATCATAGATCATGGCTGACCAAGACGAGCGCGAACTGCAGGCCGAACTCGCGCGCCTGCAGCAGGAGCACCGCGATCTCGACGCGGCGATCGACGCTTTGCATCAATCGCCCGCCCCCGATTTGTTGCGGCTGCAACGACTGAAGAAGCGGAAGCTTCTGCTACGCGATCGGATCGCCTTCATCGAAGACCAGATCACGCCCGACATTATCGCCTGAGGCGAAGCGTCAGCACGCCTGACCGTATGCACACAGGCAATATGCATCAGCGGTGCAGGATATGCCGAGGCGCCTTGACAAACAGAACAAAAAGAGAACAATCAGGTCATCCCTCGTCCCCTGACGACAACAAGGATGGTTGTGATGCCCGCCTCCTTCTCCCCACAGGATCGGCTCTACGAACAGGCCTGTGACCAGGCCATCGCGATGTGCGACGGCAATCTGCGCTCCACGATCAAGGCGCTGATCATGGCGAACGAGTATCTCGAGCTGGAGCTGCAGGAGCTGCGGGCCGCGATCTCCTGCGGCTGCGTGCCCAACACCGCTTCGGACGGTCCGGAGAGCAATGCGGCCTGAGCCCTGCCTGAGTCTTACCTGAGTCCTCGGGCCGTCGAGACTCTCCGGACGATTGCCACCGCGCTCGCTCGCAGCTTCGACGAAGGCCGGGAGGTGCGTGCAATGCCTGATATCACCTATTACGTCGCCATGCCGTTCAGACGGGACGAGGCAGGGATGCTGGTCGCAGGCGCGGCCGAGGAATGCCAGAGTTCGTCCGCAGCGCTGCGTCGTGCCGAAGCGATGTCGCGCCTGCCGGACAACATCGGCGCCATTGCCTTCAGCCGCAGCGGCGATCCCTTGATGGGGGAATTCAGCGACGCCCGGCTGCTGCACAAGTTCGGCGAGTTGCCCGACGATCTCGGCGAGTTGTGAGCGCCGTGCACCACAAGCTCTGTCATCGGCGCGGATGGCCCGGGAGCGTCACCGCTGGTCGCCCGACCGGGCCGTTGCGTGCGCTGGGCTCTCGTACCTTCGTTGGGCCTTGCGCATGTACATCGCGCGGTCGGCTTCCTCCAGCGCACGCACCGGGTTGACGCGCTTGTCGAGCAGAGCAATCCCGGCCGACGCGCCGGCACGCACGGTCTGATCGCCGAAGGTGAAGGTCAGGCTGTCGATGGCCTGCTCCAGTTCCGCCGCCTTGGCATGGGCGTCCGCCGCGCTGAGATGCCAGAGCAGCACGCCGAACTCGTCGCCGCCGAGCCGGCCGATCACGTCGGAGGATCGGACATGCTCGCTGAGGACACGCGCAACCGCCTTCAGGACCTCGTCACCGGCGGCATGGCCGAACGTATCATTGATCGGTTTCAGCCGATCGACGTCGAGCACGACCAGGGCACCGGTCGCGTCATAGCGCTTGATGAAGGCGATCGAACGATGGAGCTCGCGGGCGAAGCCGCGACGATTGAAGATGTCGAGCAGGAAGTCGCGCTCAGCGGAGGCCGTCAGCTCGGCGATCCGGGCCTGTGCTGTCGCCAACTCGGCATTAAGGCGTCGGATCGTCTGCCGCGCGCCTGCCGGTACGGAACCGGGTTCAGGAGCCCGCGCGCGCCGCGAAGGCCGATGACGGTACCGGGTTCTTCGCTTCCCGGCTCGCCACGCGGCCGCCATGCGCTTCTTTTTCATCGGACACCTGCCGCGCCACCGTTTGGGCTTGCCGGGCTTGACCAAGACAGGATAGTCCATTCGGACCTTCATGCCATGGCTTGCCGCTGTCAGGACCGATCCTATACTCCGGCCCATGCTGATGGATTCCCGAGAAGAATTGAGGTCATGACCGCCCCGATCGCCATCATCATGGGAAGCCAGTCGGACTGGGATACCATGCGCCATGCCGCCGAGACGCTCGAAGCCCTGGGCGTGAGCTACGACGCCCGGATCGTCTCGGCGCACCGCACCCCGGACCGGCTGTATGCTTTCGCCAAGGGTGCCAAGGCGGCGGGCTACAAGGTCGTGATCGCCGGTGCCGGCGGCGCCGCCCATCTGCCGGGCATGACGGCCTCGCTCACGGAACTGCCCGTGTTCGGCGTCCCCGTCGAGTCGAAGGCGCTGTCGGGGGTCGATTCGCTGTATTCCATCGTCCAGATGCCGGCCGGAATTCCGGTCGGAACGCTCGCCATCGGCAAATCCGGCGCCATTAACGCAGCGCTGCTGGCGGCCAGCGTGCTCGCTCTCTCGGATTCCGCGCTCGCCGGCCGCCTGTCGGCCTGGCGGCAGGCGCAGACCAATGCGATCGCCGAACGTCCGGAGGGCACGGCGTGACCGGCTCCAATCGGGTGAAGCTCAAGCCCGGCGACACCATCGGTATTCTCGGCGGCGGCCAGCTCGGCCGCATGCTGGCGCTGGCTGCGGCGCGGCTCGGGCTGCGCTGCCAGGTGTTCTCGCCAGACCCGGACTCGCCCGCCTTCGACGTCGTGCTGAACGCCACCTGCGCCGAATATGCCGACGTCGAGGCGCTCGAGCTGTTCGCCAATGACGTCGACGTCGTCACCTACGAGTTCGAGAACGTCCCGTCGGCGGCCGCGATGGTGCTGGCGGCAAGGCGCCCGGTGCTGCCGAGCCGCTCTGCGCTGGAGACGACGCAGGATCGGCTGATCGAGAAGGATTTCGTCACCTCGCTCGGTATCCGCACGGCGAACTATGCCGACGTGTCCTCACTCGCCACGTTGCGCGAAGCAGCCTTTCGGATCGGCCTGCCGGCCGTGCTGAAGACACGGCGGTTCGGCTATGACGGCAAGGGCCAGATCAAGATCCGCCAGGGTGACGATCTCGATCGGATCTGGGCCGAGCTCGGCACCAAATCGGCGATCCTCGAGGCGTTCGTTCCGTTCGAGCGCGAGATCTCGGTCGTAGCGGCCCGCGCGGCCGATGGCCAGGTCGAGTGCTTCGACGTCACCGAGAACGAGCATCGCGATCACATCCTGAAGGTGTCGCGGGCGCCAGCCCGCATCCCCGATCCGCTCGCCGACGAGGCCCGGGACATTGCCAGCCGGATCGCCACCGCCCTCGATTACGTCGGGGTGCTCGCCGTGGAGATGTTCGTGGTATCCGATGGACCTGCGCCCGGCGTCCTGGTCAATGAAATTGCCCCCCGGGTGCACAATTCCGGCCACTGGACCCTCGACGGTGCCTCGATTTCCCAGTTCGAACAGCACATCCGCGCGATCGCAGGCTGGCCGCTCGGCAAGCCGCTGCGCCACGGCCACGTCACGATGACGAACCTGATCGGGGACGAGATCGACACCTACGAGCAGTGGCTCACGGTTCCCGGCGCCACCGTGCACCTTTACGGCAAGGGCGCCGCCCGCCCGGGTCGCAAGATGGGGCATGTGACCCAGGTCTCGCCCCTGCCGCCGAGGCAGGGCTGAAATAAACCGCTCGGGCGGGTTAAACTTGCGGTCAAGAGCCCGTCAGCGGGTGGACAGCGACGGTGTCCTCTGATACACGGGCGCCCTCAAGGTTAAGGGCGCGGCCATTTGCCAGCCCTGACTTCACCAGATTTCAAACCGATAGACTGAGAAAGAGGATGCCGCGTGCAGGTTCTCGTTCGCGATAACAATGTCGATCAAGCCCTCAAGGCGCTCAAGAAGAAGATGCAGCGTGAGGGCATTTTCCGCGAGATGAAGCTTCGCGGCCATTACGAGAAGCCGTCCGAGAAGAAAGCCCGCGAGAAGGCCGAAGCCGTGCGCCGTGCGCGCAAGCTGGCCCGCAAGAAGCTGCAGCGTGAAGGCCTGCTGCCGATGAAGCCGAAGCCGGTGTTTGGCGCTGGCCCCGGCGGTGACCGTGGTGCTGGTCGTGGTCCGGGCGCAGGTGCCCGTCCCGGCGCGCCGCGCTGATCTGGCCCGATAGATCTGACGTCGTCTGAAGCGCGGGCCTCTGGCTCGCGTTTTTGTTTTGGGCACCTCATTTTGATTTCGCGCCTCCCTGCCATCCGGCGTCCGGATCCAGCCGCGGTGTGCCCGCCCGTCGCTACGATGCAGAGCACGGCACGCCCCAAAGAAAAAGCGGCGGACCAGCAGGCCCGCCGCTCGATCTCGTTCGAGAGCAATGCCGATCAATTATTTCGGCAGCACCGAGTGGAACACCGATTTCGCCGCCGACATCATGTCCTGCGCCACGTTGGACATCTGGTCCTTGATCGAAGGATCGGACTTGTCGGCACGCAGGTCGAGCGGACGCAACTGCTGGACGGGGATCTCCGCGGGCGGCGTCGGGCGCCCGTCCGGCTGCAATGATCCCGTGTAGGTCGGGCTCGAGGCCGACGGCATGATGAAACCCTGCTCGGCCGGAGGCGCGGAGACCGTCACCGGAGGCGGCAGCGGACGAACCGGCGACACCTGAGGTGACACGGTTGCGACGCGCGGCGCCTCGCCAGCCCCGCGGGCTGCATCGGTCGATGGCTTCTCGGCAGCCGCCTTGCCGGCACCTTCGCTCGCGCGCAACCGCTCGATCGCGGCGCGGGCAAGGTCGGCAGCATCCCGGCGATCTTCCTGCTGGGTCGCTGGGGCCTCGGCCGAAGTGCCACGCACGATCAGCTTTTCCTTCGACGATGCAGGATGGCGCGAGGCCTGCGGATCGGCCGGGAGGCTCGCCGTTTCGGTCGGCTTCACTTCGACGGCCTTCTCAGCGGCCTTGTCGGCCAGCGACTTCTCCGACACGCCCTTGGCCTTGATGCCGGGAGCGGGAATGCTGGAGACCTCGTTCGACGTTTCCGCCGGCTTGGCGTCAGACTTGGGATCGGCCTTCGCGTCCAGCTTGGCAGGGTCGGTCCCCTTGCCCGTGGATTTCGGAGCCTCGCTCTTTGAGCCTGTGAGCTTGGCATAAGCAGCCGAGGCCACCGCCGCCATGGTCGATGGCGGCGAGTCGGGCTTGGTGTTGATGTAGTGATTGACGATGTAGGCCCCGATGATGGTGGCAACCACCGACGGGATGATCTCCATGGCGAACTTTGTGAGATATTTCAGCATGCTGACCACTCCCGCGCGGTATTTGCGGGAACTTTGAGGCACAATTAAGGGACCATCCCACACCTTCCGGAGCTCGCGGACTGCACTCCGTGCAGCCGCGACCGCCGAAAAGTCGTTTCCTGAAACCCTTCGAACCGGAGCCGTGCAGCAATCCGAGGGTGTTGCCACAGCTTCCGGATCGCCGGCTCAAGATACCACAATCAGCGGCATCCCGGTAAACAATTGGTTACGGCTTCAATTCAACTTCGAGGAAAACGATCTCGGAACCGGTCTCGTTCAGCACATCGTGTTCGACCCCGGCCTTTCGGAAATAGGATTTGCCGACCGCGAGCTGCGCCTTCGAGCGCTCGCCGGACGGCGCCACGATCGTCATCTCGCCCGCGGTGACCGGCACGATCACGTAATCCATCTCATGAACATGGCGCCCCGTGGCACTGCCGGGCAATAGCCGCCACTCCGTGACGCGGACTTCGGGCGTATCGACCTGGACGTCGGACTGGGCGCTGAGCATGCTGGATCTCTTGAATCAGGGGACGAAGAGCAGAAACAGGAATATCGCGAACACCACCATGTGCACCAGCCCGAACAGGATGTTCGTCCGTCCGGTGCCGAAGGTCAGCATGCTCAGGACGAAGGTCAGGACCAGCAGCACTATTCCCTGCGGGTCCAGCCCGAGGACGAGCTGCTTGTCGAGCACATGGGCGGCGACCGCCACTGCCGGGATGGTCAGCCCTATGGTGGCGAGCGAGGAGCCAAGCGCGAGATTGATGCTCTTCTGCAGGTCGTTGGCGCGGGCGGCCGAGAGGGCGGCGACACTCTCCGGCAGCAGGATCAACAGCGCCACGAGCACGCCTGCGACCGCCTGCGGCGCACCCGTTGCGGCAACGCCGGCGTCGACCACCAGCGAGAACTTCTTGGCAAGCAGGACCACAGCGAGCAGCGCGACCAGCAGCAGCCCGACACTGAGCAACAGCTTCGCGCGCGGCAGCCTGACATCGTCATCGGCGAACCCCACCGAGTTGCCGACGAAATAATCCCGATGGCGGGTGGTCTGCGTATACAGGAACACCGCGTAGAGCAGGATCGTCACGACGCTGACGAAGGCGATCTGCACGGCAGAATACACCGGACCTGGCGACGTCAAGGTATAATTCGGCAGCACCAGCGTGATGGTTGCCATCGTGAACAGTACGCTGAGATACAGATTGGCACCGGAGACCAGCACGTCCTGCTCGCGATAACGCAGGCCGCCGATGAAGATGCAGATGCCGGCCAGGCCGTTGCACACGATCATGACCACCGCAAACACGGTGTCGCGGGCCAGCGCCGGCGCAGCCTTGTCGCCGAGCATGATGGTGGCGATCAGCGCCACCTCGATCACCGTCACCGCCAGGGTCAGGAGCAGCGTGCCGAACGGCTCGCCGATCTCATGCGCGATCACCTCGGCATGGTGCACGGCCGCGAACACCGTGCCGAACAGGACCACCAGCAGCACCGCGGCGAAGACCACGCCAGCGGCCGAAGGCGTGAAGTCATAATGCGTCGCCGTGACGATTGCGACCAGCGCGACCGCCAAGCCGGGAAAGATCACCGATGATGCGGGCGTTGCGCCCTTCACGCTCATGATTCGCGTCCTTCGATCCGTTCTGTCCGACTATGCGCGACAGCGAGGCGATCGTCACGCGGTCCGGCCGTGACAGGGTCTCAACCAGGACGGTCTCCGAAGGTGCCGTCGATCAGGTCAATGCGGACTGAGCAGCGGATGAATCGGAAGCACGGTCAGCAGCACGAACAGCGGAATGAGGACGGCACCTGCCCGCAGCATGTAGCCGAAGAAGCTCGGCATCTGGATGCCCCGCTCATTGGCGATCGCTGCGACCATGAAGTTCGGCGCATTTCCGATATAGGTCAGTGCGCCCATGTAGACTGCGCCCATCGAGATCGCCGCCAGCGTTCCCGAGAGCTCGCCCATCAGCACCTTGGGATCGCCGCCCGCCAATTCGAAGAACAAGAGATAGGTCGGGGCATTGTCGAGGAAGGCCGACATCAGCCCGGTGGACCAGAAATAGGCGACCTCCCGCGGCGCGCCGGCGGGTGTCGTCACGGCATCCAACAGCCAGCCGAAAGAGCCACTGCGACCCGCATTCAGCATGGCGATGACCGGAACGATCGCGGTGAAGATCGCCGCGAACAGCTTGGCGACCTCTCGGATCGGCTC
Source organism: Bradyrhizobium sp. HKCCYLRH2047 (assembly GCF_051168175.1). Taxonomy (NCBI): domain Bacteria; kingdom Pseudomonadati; phylum Pseudomonadota; class Alphaproteobacteria; order Hyphomicrobiales; family Nitrobacteraceae; genus Bradyrhizobium; species Bradyrhizobium sp. HKCCYLRH2047. The sequence continues at coordinate 564,887 of NZ_JBNPUM010000002.1, read as the reverse complement.
CCAGTTGAACCCGTTCGCCTCGCGGTGCTCGTCCGGCGTCAGCCAGAGCGACAGTCCGGCGATCGCCAAGAGAACGGCATCGCGCACGAGGTTCTGAAGTTCGACATGCGTGCCGAAGACGTCGAAGGAGATGCCCGGCTTCCAGGTCGCCGATACCAGCGTGTTGACGACGATGGCCGCGATCAGGACGACGTTGACGAGCCCGCGAACACGAACCGGCTCGCTCGTGCCATCCGTGCTCGAAGGCTTCTCGGCACGGAAGCGCCATGCGTCGATCGCGGCAAAGATCACGAGCAACAGGCCGGCGACGATCGCGGTCTGCAGCCAGAGGTGTTGCGTCGTCCAGAAGAAGTCGACGCCACGCAGAAAGCCGACGAACAGTGGCGGATCGCCGAGCGGGCTCAGTGCACCACCGACATTGGCGGCCAGAATGATGAAGAAGATCAGCACGTGCACATTATGCGGCCGGCTCAGATTGGCGCGGATCAGGGGACGCACCAGGATCATCGCGGCGCCCGTCGTGCCGACGACGCTCGCGATGATCGTGCCGAGCGCCAGGATGGCGGTGTTGGTCGCGGGCGTGCCCTTGATGTCGCCGGTCACCAGGATGCCGCCGGCGACCGTATAGAGGGCGAACAGCAGCACGATGAAGCTGAGATATTCGGCGAGCAGCGCGTGGACGAAGGCAGCGAGCGCCGTGCCAAGCCCTGCATTCCAGGTCAACGCCGCCAACGCCACCAAGGCCCATGCCGCGGCGATCTTTCCGTAGTGATGATGCCAGAACCTGGCAAACAGCAACGGCCCGAGCGCGATCGACAACAGCAGTCCCGCGAATGGCAGTGCGAACGGCCAGGTCATCGCCGCGCCGTTCAGCCCGGCGGCATGCGCCTGCACCGGCAGGCTCCCAAAGAGCAGGACGATCCCGAGGAGAGCCGGCCACCGCGATCGATGGACGTTACAAGCCGTCGATGAAGCTCTTGGCCGTCTCAGTCGCACCGAAAAGATCCAGGTCATTATGTCCGCCGTTGGGAAACCGTACGAAGCGCTTGGGGTCATGCGCAAGTGCGAACAATCGTTCCCCGAAGCGGATCGAAATCGCCGGATCCCTTTCGCCATGCATGATCAGGAGCGGCACACGCACATCGGCGATGCGCCGATCGGAATGGAAGCTGTCGAGCATCAGCAGATTGACCGGAACCACCTTCAGCATCTCCGACGCGACATCGACCGTGGATGTATAGGGCGCTTCGAGGATCAGCTTGGCGACCGGATGCTCCGCGGCGATCGCGGTGGCCACGCCGCTGCCGAGGGAAAAACCCCAGGCCACGATCCGTCCCGACTCGTAGCGCTGTGTCGTGAACGCATAGGCGACTGCGGCATCTTGCAGCAGCCCGTGCTCACTGGGACTGCCGCTGGACCCCGCATAGCCGCGATAGGACAGCGCAACGAGACCGGTGCCGTCGGCCGTGAGCGCCTTGAAGCGCGGCACCACGCCCGCGAGAAAATCGCCATTGCCCGGGAAGTACAGAACGACCTTGTGGCCAGGCTTCGCCGGCACATGCCAGACGATGACCCTCTCGCCATCGACCGAGGTCAGCACATGCTCCTCAGCCTGAGGAAACCCGGCTGCAGCCGGTGCCGTGCGGCCCACCGGCGGAATGGGGAACAGCACTGCACGCTGGCGGACGAATAGGGCCGCAAGCACGATGCCGTAGACCGCCGCCACGACGATCAGGAGCCATTTCAGAAACGTCATGGCTCCCGATGCCGCCGGCTACATGCCCTTGACGATGTTCTCGGTCATCTTCTTGGCGTCGCCGAGCAGCATCATCGTGTTGTCGCGGTAGAACAGCGGATTGTCGATGCCGGCATAGCCCGACGCCAGCGAGCGCTTGATGAACATCACGGTGCCGGCCTTCCAGACCTGCAGCACCGGCATGCCGTAGATCGGCGAGGACTTGTCCTCCTCGGCCGCCGGATTGGTGACGTCGTTGGCGCCGATCACGAAGGCGACGTCGGCCTGGGCGAATTCCGAGTTGATGTCCTCGAGCTCGAACACCTCGTCATAGGGAACGTTGGCTTCGGCGAGCAGCACGTTCATGTGGCCGGGCATGCGGCCAGCGACCGGATGAATCGCGTATTTCACCTCGACGCCTTCCTTCTTCAGCGTGTCGGCCATCTCGCGCAGCGCGTGCTGCGCCTGGGCGACCGCCATGCCGTAGCCGGGCACGATGATCACCTTCGAGGCGTTCTTCATGATGAAGGCGGCATCGTCGGCCGAGCCGAGCTTGGCCGGCTTCTGCTCGCCGGTGCCACCGCCCGCCGCTGCGGTCTCACCGCCGAAGCCGCCGAGGATGACCGAGATGAAGGACCGGTTCATCGCATGGCACATGATGTAGGACAGGATCGCACCGGACGAGCCGACCAATGCGCCGGTGATGATCAGCGCCGAATTACCGAGCGTGAAGCCGATGCCCGCGGCCGCCCAGCCGGAGTAGGAGTTCAGCATCGAGATCACGACCGGCATGTCGGCGCCGCCGATCGGGATGATCATGAGCACGCCGAGCGCCAGCGCCAGCAGCGTCACCATCAGGAAGTCGAAGCCGCCGCCCGTCATCACCAGGCGGATCACGAAGAAGACCAGCGCCACGGCGAGCGCGATGTTGATGATGTGACGCGCCGGCAGAATGATCGGCGCGCCGCTCATCCGCGCGGACAGCTTGAGGAAGGCGATGACCGAGCCGGTGAAGGTCAGCGCGCCGATGGCGACGCCGAGCGACATCTCGACCAGGCTCTGCGGATGGATGTTGCCGGGCGTGCCGATGTCGAACGCTTCCGGCGCGAAGAACGCGCCGGCGGCGACCAGCACCGCGGCCATGCCGACCAGCGAGTGGAAGGCGGCGACGAGCTCGGGCATCGACGTCATCGGCACCCGGCGCGCAATGACTGCGCCGATGCCGCCGCCGATCGCAACGCCGAGGATCACGAGGATCCAGGCGATCGCATCCGCCGGTGGATGCCCAGCCAGCGTGGTGGCGACCGCAATCGCCATGCCGGCCATGCCGAAGAAGTTGCCTTGCCGGCTGGAGGCCGGGCTCGACAGCCCGCGAAGAGACAGGATGAACAGCACACCTGCCACGAGATAAAGGAGTGCCGACAGATTGGCGTTCATTGCAGATGCCCCGTTGTGCCTGTCATCCCGCGTCGTGCGGCGTTGTTACTTGGACTTCTTCTTGTACATCGCCAGCATGCGCTGGGTGACGAGGAAGCCGCCGAAGATGTTCACGCAGGCGAAGATCAGCGCGATGAAGCCGAACGCTCGCGCCAGACCACTGCCGCTCGACAGCATGGGAACGCCGACCGCCAGCAGCGCGCCGACAACGATCACCGAGGAGATCGCATTGGTCACCGACATCAGCGGCGTGTGCAGGGCCGGCGTCACCGACCACACCACGAAGTAGCCGACGAACACCGCCAGCACGAAGATCGACAGCCGGAAGACGAAGGGGTCGACGGCTTGGACGACATGTTCCATGGCTCTGCTCCTTAGGCCTTCGGCTGGAAGTTCGGGTGGACGATGGCGCCATCCTTTGTCAAAGCCGTGGCCTTGACCAGCTCGTCGTCCCAGTTCACCGTCAGTGTCTTTTCCTTCTTGTCGATCATCGTCTCGATGAAGGAGAACAGGTTGCGGGCGTAGAGGCCGGAGGCGGACGCTGCGACCCGGCCGGCGAGATTGGGGTAGCCGATGATCTTGACGCCGTCGATCTCGACGGTCTCGCCGAGCTTGACGCCCTCGACATTGCCGCCACGCTCGACCGCAAGGTCGACCAGGACCGAGCCAGGGCGCATCGACTTCACCATCTCCATGGTGACGAGGCGCGGCGCTGGACGGCCGGGAATCAGCGCAGTGGTGATGATGACGTCCTGCTTCTTGATGTGTTCCGCCGTCAGCGCCGCCTGCTTGGCCTGGTACTCCTTGGACATCTCCTTGGCATAGCCACCGGCCGTCTGCGCGTTCTTGAACTCCTCGTCCTCGACCGCCAGGAATTTGGCGCCGAGGCTCTCCACCTGCTCCTTGGTGGCGGGGCGCACGTCGGTGGCGGAGACCATGGCGCCGAGCCGGCGCGCGGTTGCGATGGCCTGCAGGCCGGCGACGCCGACGCCCATCACGAAGACCTTGGTCGCCGGCACGGTGCCGGCCGCGGTCATCATCATCGGGAAGGCGCGACCGAACGCCTCGGCGCCCTCGATCACGGCGCGGTAGCCGGCGAGGTTCGCCTGGCTCGACAGCACGTCCATCACCTGGGCGCGGGTGATGCGCGGCATCAGTTCCATCGCGAACGAGGCAATGCCGGCATCGGCCATCGCCTTGAGCGCGGCATCGTTGCCGTAGGGATCCATGATCGCGAACACCAAGGCGCCGCGCCGATAGTTGGCGAGCTCGGAGGCTTCCGGCCGCTTCACCTTGATGATGATGTCGGCGTCCTTCAGCGCGTCGGCGCTGACGGTTGCGCCTGCCGCCGTGAATTCCGAATCCGGCAGGCCGGACTTGATGCCGGCGCCGGGCTCGACCGCGATCTCGGCACCCAACGCCTTGAACTTCTTCACCGTGTCGGGAGAGGCGGCGACCCGCGGCTCCAACGGGTCGATTTCCTTGGCGACGGCAATCTTCATGAGGCCTCCGGCGCGAATGCGCGCGCGAGCTTAAAAGGGCGGGACGTCCATGGCTTCAGCATGACGGCGGATCGGCCCGGCCAGTCAGCTGAAGGCCCGCCGGCGGAGATGCCGGCGGGCCCATAGCGACATTAAGCGAGGAAAATAGCCATCAAGATGACGATGAGAGCGACGCTGATCGTGCCGTACTTCACCAGCTTGATGAAGCCCTCATAGGTGGCCTCATGCGCCACGTAGTCGTTGCCGTCAGCCGTCGAGTAGGCGATCTCGCCATGGTTTGCCATCGGGGTCCCCCAAAGAAAAATTGCTTTGTTAAGGTCGCATACCTCAAAGCCGATGCAAGGGCAACGGCTGGCATGCAAGGCGATTTTATCGGTTTTTCCGATCGGGCTATTGGCCAGGCCAATTGTCACGGATCCAGCGCGTCAGGCTGGCCTCGCTGACCTCGCCGGCGGCGAGGGCGAGGATCATGGCAGTTGCCTGCGCAGGGTCGGGCGCGAACGCGATTTCGTTTCTGCGCAGAAACGTCATCATCGCCATGAACGCGATGCGCTTGTTGCCGTCGACGAAGGCGTGGTTCTTGGCGAGCCCGAATGCGTAGGCCGCGGCAAGCTCCGGCAGCGTCGCCTGCTCATAGCTCCATTTGTTGACCGGACGCTCCAACGCCGACCGCAGCATTCCTTCTTCGCGCAGTCCTGGCGCGCCGCCGAAGCGGCGCAACTGACGGGCGTGAATCGCGATCGCCTGCTCGTAGGTGATCCAAAGCGGCTCTTGCTGGTCGCTCATTTGGCGAGCGCGGCGAGGGTGTCGCGGTACTCATCCATAATGTCGTCGGCGATCTCCATCGTCCGCTCGAAATCCGGATCGTAGGGGAGCGCCTGGAATCCGCCCCCGGGCAGTTCCACGATATGCAATTGCTGGCCGCGCTTGAGATCGAGCCGCTGCATCAACTCGCGCGGCAGCAACAGGCCATCGGAATTGCCGATCTTCTTGATCTCGATCTTCATGGTGAGGTCCGCTAGCGAGAAAGGGGCGTGTTATACAGACGTATAACGCACCCCTTTCTGCCGTTCAACAAATGTTTAACAGCCCTACCCCATCGCCTCCAGCTCGTCGATCATGCCGGCGATGACCGACAGGCCGCCGTCCCAGAACTTGGGATCCTTGGCGTCCAGTCCGAATGGGGCGAGCAGCTCCGAATAGTGCTTCGTTCCGCCGGCGGACAGCATCGCCAGATAGCGCTCGGCGAAGCCGTCGGCGGCGTGCTCATAGACGGCATAGAGCGAGTTCACGAGGCAGTCGCCGAACGCATAGGCGTAGACGTAGAACGGCGAATGGATGAAGTGCGGGATATACATCCAGAAGTTCTCGTAGCCCGGCTTGATCTCGATCGCCTCGCCGAGGCTCTCGGTCTGCACCGAGAGCCAGATCTGGCCGAGCCGCTCCGCGGTCAGTTCGCCATTCTTGCGCTCGGTATGAACCGCGCGCTCGAACGAATAGAACGCGATCTGCCGCACCACCGTGTTGATCATGTCCTCGACCTTGCCGGCGAGCAGCGCCTGGCGCTGCTTGGCATCCTTGGTCTCCGACAATAGCCGCTTGAAGGTCAGCATCTCGCCGAACACGCTCGCGGTCTCGGCGAGCGTCAGCGGCGTCGGCGCCATCAGCGCGCCGTTCTTGGCCGCCAGCACCTGGTGCACGCCATGGCCGAGCTCATGCGCGAGCGTCATCACGTCGCGCGGCTTGCCCTGGTAGTTCATCAGCACATAGGGATGCGCCGAGGGCGTGGTCGGATGCGAGAACGCGCCCGGCGCCTTGCCCGGGCGCACCGGCGCATCGATCCAGCTGTGATCGAAGAAGCGCTGGGCGATGTCGGCCATCTCCGGCGAGAAGCCGCGATAGGCCGTCAGCACCATGCTCTTCGCCTCCGGCCACGCGATGGTGGCATTGGCGGCGAACGGCAGCGGCGCGTTGCGGTCCCAATGCGCGAGCTTCTTCTTTTTGAACCAGCGCGCCTTGAGCTGGTAGTAGCGATGCGACAGTTTTGGATAGGCCGCGCGCACCGAGGCCACGAGCGCATCGACCACCTCGCGCTCGACGCGATTGTTCAGATGGCGCGAATCCGCCACATCCTGGAAACCGCGCCAGCGGTCGGAGATGTCCTTGTCCTTGGCGAGCGTGTTGGTGATCAGCGCGAAGGTTCGCTCATTGGCCTTGAAGGTCTTGGCCAGCGCCTCGGCGGCGGCCTTGCGCTTGGCGCCGTCACGGTCCTGCAGGAAGTTCAAGGTCGGCTCGATCGCGAGCTCCTTGGCCCCGACCTGAAACCGCAGACCAGCGATGGTCTGGTCGAACAGCCGGTTCCAGGCCGAATAGCCGGTCTGCGACTTCTCGTGGAATAGCTGCTCGACGCGATCCTCGAGCTGATACGGCTTGTCCTTGCGCAGGTCCTCGATCCACGGCCGGTAGTGACCGAGCGCGGGCGTCTCCATCGCGCGCGAGATCACGGCGTCGTCGATGCGGTTGAGCTCGAGCGGAAAGAACAGCAGATGCGTCGACGCGGCCGTCAGCCGCTCCGAGATGTCGCCGTAGAATTTGGAGATCGCCGGATCGACGCTGTCGCCGGCATGCGCGAGACCGGCGAACGAGCCGAGCCGTCCGGCAAGATCGTCAATCGCCTCGTAGCGCCGCACGGCTTCTGCGAGCCATTCGCCGCCATCCTCGCGCGCCACGTGCTCGGCGAGCTTGCCCTTGTAGTCGGTCTCAAACGCGACGCATTCGGCATCCATCTTCGCGAGATCGTGAGCGATCTCAGGCGCGTCGATGCCCATATAGAGATCGCCGAGATTCCATTCGGGCAGCGTTCCGATTCCGGTCTTGGCCGCGACCACCTTCTTCGCCGGCTTTGCAGATGATTTGGCCGTCGCGCCACGCTTGGCCTTGGCGGCCGCCGGCTTCGACGGCGTCTTGACGACGGACGTCTTGGCCGGTTTGGCCTTGGCAGTCTTTGACGCGGCTTTGGGCGGAGGAGCAGCTTTGGTCGGCTTGCGAAGGGCAGAAGAGGCGCGCGAGGTCATCGGATGGGTAACCTGTTGTTCGAACGTTTATCCCGATCAGCGAGGTTTAAGGTTGCGTTAATCGGCGTCGGCGAGAGTGCCCCGATTCGAGACAGATAGTCGTAGCGTGCAAGGAAAGCCATGGCTGCCAGCATTTTGATTGCCGATGATGATCCGGTCCAGCGCCGGCTGGTGGAGAACATGGTGCAGAAATGCGGCTACGAGGCGGTCGTCGTCGAGACCGGCGACGCCGTCATCGAGAAGCTGACCAATCCTGACGCCGGCCCCATCGACGCCATCGTGCTCGACCTCGTGATGCCCGGCCTCGACGGCATGGGCGTGCTCTCGAAGATGCGCGAGATCGGGATTTCGATACCTGTCATCGTGCAGACCGCGCATGGCGGCATCGACAACGTGGTCTCCGCGATGCGCGCCGGCGCGCAGGATTTCGTCGTCAAGCCGGTCGGCATCGAGCGGCTCCAGGTCTCCTTGCGCAATGCGCTCAATACCTCGGCCCTGAAGGGCGAATTGCAGCGCATCCGGCACAGCCGCGAAGGCCGCCTGACCTTCGCCGACATCATCACCCGCGCCGAGGCGATGGCGCCGATCCTGCGCATCGCGGAGAAGGCCGCGGCCTCGTCGATTCCCGTGCTGATCGAAGGCGAATCGGGCGTCGGCAAGGAGCTGTTCGCCCGCGCCATCCACGGCACCAGCGAGCGCAAGACGAAGCCGTTCGTCGCCGTCAATTGCGGCGCGATTCCGGACAATCTGGTGGAATCGATCCTGTTCGGTCACGAGAAGGGCGCATTCACCGGCGCGACCGAGCGTCACATGGGCAAGTTCGTCGAAGCCCATGGCGGCACGCTGTTCCTCGACGAGGTCTCGGAGCTGCCGCTCGCCGCCCAGGTCAAGCTGCTGCGCGCCCTGCAGGAGGGCGCCGTCGAGGCCGTCGGCGGCCGCAAGCCGGTCAAGGTCGACGTGCGCATCATCTCGGCGACCAATCGCAGGCTGCTCGACCGCGTCAAGGAAGGACATTTTCGCGAGGATCTGTTCTACCGGCTGCATGTGCTGCCGCTGACCATTCCGCCGCTGCGCACCCGCCGCGAGGACATCCCGCATCTGTTGCGGCATTTCCTCGCGCGGTTTGCGGCCGAGGAGAACCGCGCCATTTCGGGCATCACCGGCGAGGCCGTCGCCTATCTGACCAAGCTCGACTGGCCCGGTAACATCCGCCAGTTGGAAAACGCGGTCTACCGCGCCGTCGTCATGGGCGAGAGCGACCAGCTCGGCGTGGCCGATTTTCCGCTGATTCCCACCCACGCGCCGCCGGTCGAGCCTGCGCCGGCCCTCACCGTGGAGCGGCCTGTTCCTCCCCTGCCTGCGATGGTACCGGGTAGTGAAGTACCCATTGCCCCTCTGCCCTCGCATGGGTTCCTGCCGCTGCTCACCGCGAGCGGCGAGGTGCGGCCGCTCGAGGAGATGGAGCATGAGATCATCCGCTTCGCCATCGCCCATTACCGCGGCCAGATGTCGGAGGTGGCGCGCCGCCTCAAAATCGGACGCTCAACGCTCTACCGCAAGCTCGACGAAGCCAATGGCGAGACGCCCGCAACGGAAAGCCCGCCGCTCGGCTGAGCCGCGCGGATGCTCACCATGGTCGCGCTCGGCTGTCGTCCGAAAAAGGCCGCAAGTCTTGGCAACAATGGAACATCTGAACCGTTGCCTTGCGGTGACAGACAAAGGAAATAACGCGTGGCACAAACGCACGATCGGTTTGGCCGGGGTTTCCCAAGAGTCAGTTTGTCGTGAGTTGTCCCGTGTGGCGCTGGCCGCAGAAGTGGGGCTTGAGTATCGTTTGGGCGTGAATCATTGCGTGCAGACGTGAGCCATCCTCACCGGCGGTACCTACGCCGAAGCTGGCGGATCGACCTTGTTACACCTGTTCCAGCCGGGACAGATCATCCGAGGGATTGACGATGCGAGATTGTGTGACCACCCGTGGCGGATATGACCGCGTGCTCATGGCTGTCGCGGCGACCTTCCTCGCGGTGTCCTCGACCTCTGCTTTCGCCCAGAGCGATCCGCCCCGCAACAGCGCGGCCGAGCTGGCCATCGATGCGGCGATCCCGTTCCCCGAGCCGGCCAACGTGCCGCCGCCGACCGCCAGTGACTTCAAACTCGACACAACCAAATCCGACACCACCGCAACCGTGTCGCCCGAGCAGGTCAAGGCGCCCGAGACCACGGTCAAGCCGGTCGACTCTGCGGCGGCGCCTGCGGCCGATCCCACCAAGACCGTCGCCACGCCGCCCGCAGCGGCTCCTGTCACCGCGACAGCCCCGGAGCCGGTCAAGGCCGCCAGCACCATTCCCGCCGCCGACCAGCCCGTTGCCGACCGTCTGCGCGACCTGATGGCGACCAAGGCGACGAAGTATTTCGACCGCAAGGCCGAGCGCGCCGCCGTCGAGAAGTTCTACACCGGCCGCGACTATGCGCCGGTCTGGACCCAGGGCGGCAGCCTGACCGCCGCCGCGAAGGGCGTCATCGCCCGTCTCAAGGATGCAGCAGCCGACGGCCTCAATCCCGGCGACTATCCGGTGCCGGACTTCGCAGCCGCAGCCTCCGCACCGGATGCACTCGCGGAAGCCGACCTCAGGCTCACCGAGAGCATGATGGACTACGCGCGCCAGGCGCAGAGCGGCCGCATGCACTGGTCGCAGGTCTCGGCGGACATCCAGTATCCCGAGCATCCGGTCGACCCCAACGAGGTGCTGGCCAACGTCACCGGCGCCAAGGACGCCTCGGCGGCGCTCGAGAGCTACAACCCTCCGCACAAGCTCTACAAGCTCTTGAAGGCCAAGCTCGCCGAGCTGCGCGGCGTCACCGACGGCGCGCCCGTGATCATCGACGAAGGCCAGCCGCTGAAATACACGCCTGCCCGCGGCAAGAATGCGCCGGAGGCCGAGGCGCAGATGTCCGACCCGCGCGTGCCGAAGCTGCGCGCCAAGCTCGGTCTCACCGAGAATGCCGACGACATCCGCTACGACGCCAAGGTCGCCGCCGCCGTCCGCAAGTTCCAGGAGAGCGTCGACCTCAAGCCGACCGGAGTGCTCGACGACCGCACGGTGAAGGCGCTGAACACGCCCAAGCGCGACAAGCAGATCGATACGGTCCTCGTCAACATGGAGCGCTGGCGCTGGCTGCCGCGCGACCTCGGCGCCCCCGGCATCGGCGACGCCTATGTGATCCTCAACATCCCCGACTACACGCTGAAGGTGATGCAGCACGGCGCGCAGGTGTGGAGCACCCGCGTGGTGACCGGCAAGCCCGGGCAGCATGCGACGCCGCTGCTCAGCGAGACGATGAAGTTCATCACGGTCAATCCGACCTGGAACGTGCCGCCGTCGATCATCTACAACGAGTATCTGCCGGCCCTGCAGCAGGATCCGACGGTGCTCGACCGCATGGGGCTCCGGCTGGAGCGCGCGCGCGACGGCTCGATCCACATCTCGCAGCCGCCGGGCGAGGCCAACGCGCTCGGCCGCATCCGCTTCAACTTCCCGAACAAGTTCCTGGTCTATCAGCACGACACGCCGGACAAGAACCTGTTCGCCCGTGACGAGCGCGCCTTCAGCCATGGCTGCATGCGCGTACAGTATCCGGATCAGTACGCGTCGGTCCTGCTCAACATCACCATGCCCGGCGAGCGCTACACGCCCGAGCGCATCCGCAGCATGTACGGCCGGAGCGAGATCGACCTGAAATTCCCGACGCCGATTCCGGTCAACATCACCTACCAGACCGCCTTCGTCGACGATGCCGGCAAGCTGCAATTCCGCAAGGACATCTATGGCCGCGACGCCACCATGATCGCGATCCTGAAGAACAGCCGCGGCAAGGATCTCGAGAACGTCGTCGCCCATGCCCAGCCGAGCTACGCGCGTCCGAAGGGGCCGCTGCCGAACTCGGTCAGCCTCAGCGACAACAGCTTCTCCTCCGGCCCGAACTTCTTCGAGCGGCTGTTTGGCGGCGGCGGCGGCGCGCCGACGCCGCCGGCGCCGGTCGGCCGCCCTGCCCGGCGGGTCTTCACCCGCTGATCAGGCCGCCGATCACGGTCAAATTCCATTTTGAGATCAAAGGCCTCGCCGATCGGCGGGGCCTTTGCTTTAGGTTAACCACAATGATCAACCAAGATTCGATGGCTCTTTTTCGCCACACTCAAGAGTATATGTTAAGGGTAATTGGGGGGCGGGTCGGTGAGTATCCCTTAACCATCCCGCCTTAGGTAAGCGTTTCCTCTCTCTTCCGCCGGACGGGCCGCAAGAGGGTATTCGAGTAAACGCTCGTCGACGGGGTGGGCTGCATCTTGCTGTCTGTTTTCGCGCGCCAATCTGTTTCGCTCACGAGAGCGGGCTGGAAGGCTGGATGCCAATACGGACTGGCGGCACTGCTCCTGGTGCTGGGCGCCGGCTCGGTGCACGACGCCGCTGCACTGAACGAGACCAAGACGCTCTCCTTCCACCATACCCATTCCGGCGAAGATCTCACGGTCACCTTCAAGCGCGAAGGCCGCTATGACGAAGACGCGCTGAAGAAGCTCAACCATTTCCTGCGCGACTGGCGCACCCAGGACGAGACGGTCATGGACCGCCGCCTGTTCGACATCCTCTGGGAAGTCTATCGCGACGTCGACGCCAAGCAGCCGATCCAGATCATCTCGTCGTACCGGTCGCCCGCCACCAATTCGATGCTGCGCCGGCGCTCGGCGCATTCCGGGGTGGCCCGCCACAGCCAGCACATGCTGGGCCATGCGATGGACTTCTACATCCCTGGCGTGCCGCTGGAGCAGATTCGCTTCGCCGGCCTGCGCCTGCAGCGCGGCGGCGTCGGCTTCTACCCGACCTCCGGCTCGCCCTTCGTCCATCTCGACACCGGCAACATCCGCCACTGGCCGCGCATGACCGCCGAGCAGCTCGCCCGCGTGTTCCCGGACGGCAAGACCGTTCACGTGCCGAGCAACGGCGTTCCGCTCAAGGGCTATGAGCTGGCCAAGGCCGAGATCGAGAAGCGCGGCAATGGCGATGACACGTCGTCCAGCCCCAACCTGTTTGCACGGCTGTTCCGCGGTCGTCCGAGCGAGGATGACGAGGAGTCGGGCGAGAGCGAGAGCAAGGCCGACGCCAAGCCGGTTCAAACCGCGGCACTCGCCGCCAAGCCGGCTGACAAGAACTCCGACAAGGACAGCCGGACCGCCGAGCGATCGGTGGACAGCAAAGCCGCCACCGCGCGTGGCAAGATCGTCAACACCCTGCAGTTGGCCTCCGCGGATGCGCAATCTGCAGCTCAGCCCGTGGCGACCAAGCCGGAGACGAAGTCCGAAACGACGGGCGCCGTCGGCAGCAGATCCAGGGACGGCGCGCCGCAGAGCGTCGCCGACATCATCAATTCGCGCGGCTTCTGGGGTGACAATCCCGGCACGCCGAAGCAGGCCACCCCCGAGCAGGTTGCCGCGATCACGGCGCGCCGTGCGCTGTCGTCGATCGATCAGCAGCAGACCGCGAGCCTGATGCAGGCCATGGCCTTCGCGCCCCCGGCCTCCTCTCCGCTCGATCGCGCCAATGCCGCCTCCACGACCGTCATCCCGGTGCGAAATGCCCGCCCGGCGACCCGCAGCGTCGCGCCGGTGCCGGAGGCCGCGAAGAATGGGCAAGGTCAGGACGGCGCCATCACGATGGCGACGCGGATCTCGGCGGCCAAGGGTCCCGATTCGACCTGGATGCGGGCCATCATGCTGACGCCGAGCGCTTCATCCTCGATGTCCGTGACGAAAATGGGCGACGTGGACCTCACCGTAATGCGCAGCTATTTCGTCAAGCCGCAGGTCGCGCTGGCGATGAGCTTCGCCGCCGAGCCGACGCCAGGACTGAGCTACGACCAGTTCACAGGGCCGGCGATCATCAAGCTCGAAACCAAATCCTTCGCCATGCGCGCGGCAGCCTTGCGCTGACGCCGCGGCGGCCTGCTAGTCGTTCTCCTCAGCATCGACGGGTTTGGAGTGCGGCGTCGATCGCCGCAACACGCGCATGCCGCCGGCGCGCCGAGCCTGATCTGGAGAAAGCGAATGCCCCGTCAGGGGCAGCGGAGATCTCCTGCAGGTGAGCGAGGCCTGCTGCTCAGATCATTCCGAGCGCCTGCATATAGGTCTCGAGGATGCTTTCCTCTTCCTGGCGCTCGTTCGGGTCCTGCTTGCGGAGCCGGATGATCGTGCGCAGCGCCTTGACGTCGAAGCCATTGCCCTTGCTCTCGGCGTAGACGTCCTTGATGTCTTCGGAGATCGCCTTCTTCTCCTCCTCGAGACGCTCGATCCGCTCGATGATCGACTTGAGCTGGTCTACGGCAAAGCGGGTCGCGGGCGAGTCGTCGTCCTTCGCGGCGGCGGAGGTGGCCATCTGATACTCCTGAGTGGAACTCTGTGTCCAAGAAAGGCGCCAAAGGGCGCTACGTGTTCGCCGCGACCCTCAAATCTGGCGTGCCCTGCGTCAAGGCGGCATCGACCTCATCCACAGAGCGCCCACACCTTGTTGGCCTGCGCAGCGTCAAGCCTGCGCAAGCAGCTCGCGCCACTTGTGTTTCGTCGCCATCCCGCGCAGCACCCGATTCGCACATTGCCGCGCCGGACAGCGCGGCTCCTGCGCGTCTGATCAGTGGCCCGGATGCGACTTCTTGAAGGCTTCGCGCTGCTCGGCGCTGGCCTCACGCTGGTGTTTCGCCTTCCATTCCTCGTAGGGCATGCCATAGACCGCCTCGCGGCTCTCGTCCCTGGTCATTGGCGCTCCCTGGGCGTCGGCGGCGTCCTTCAGCCAGTTGGAGAGACAGTTGCGGCAGAAGCCTGCCAGATTCATCAGATCGATGTTCTGAACGTCGGTTCTCGTCCGCAGATGCTCGACAAGCCGGCGAAAGGCGGCGGCTTCGAGCTCGGTCCGGGTGGTGCTGTCCATCGTCATCTCTTTGTTCCCTGTTCCGCGCCGTGACGGATGTCTGCTATATAATGAGGCTTCGTCGCGGATTTGGCCATATCGCAGCACCGTCAGGAGGAGCGAGGCGCTCGATCGCAGCGGCTTCGCACGAGATCGTCATGGCGTTGACAGCCGCAGCCAAGCCCAGCGACATCGTTCAACGGTTGATATAGCGTCGCGCAATGATCCCGAAAATCTCCTCTCTCCTGCATCGCAATCCCTTCCGCCCCGGTTACGGACTGCTTTCGCTGCTTGGGCTGGCCGCGCTCTGTCTGTGGTCCTCCCCTGCGGCCGCCGATTTTCGGCTCTGCAACAACACCTCAAGCCGGGTCGGGATCGCCCTCGGCTACAAGGACTCCGAAGGCTGGACCACCGAAGGCTGGTGGAACGTGTCGTCACGCAGCTGCGAGACGCTGCTCAAGGGCACGCTGGTGGCGCGCTATTATTACATCTATGCGCTGGACTATGACCGCGGCGGCGAATGGTCGGGACAGGCCTTCATGTGCTCGCGTGACAAGGAATTCACGATCAAGGGCACCGACAATTGCCTGGCCCGCGGCTTCGACCGCACCGGCTTCTTCGAAGTCGACACCGGCGACCAGCGCGCCTGGACGGTACAGCTCACCGAGGCCAACGAGCAGCCGGCGCAGCAGCGCGTGCCTGGAATTCCCGGCACGCTTGGACCCGGAGGCAACGTCCCCGGTCTGCCGAATGGGCCGCAGGGCACGCCGCCGGCGGCCGCGCCGGCCCTGCCGCCAGGGCAAGCACCCAAGCCATGAGGCGGCTGCGACGCATCAAGATCCTCGCCACGCTCGGTCCCGCCTCCTCGGACAGCGCGATGATTCGCAAGCTGTTCGAGGCCGGGGCGGACATTTTCCGGATCAACATGAGCCACACCCCGCACGACAAGCTGCGGGAGCTGGTGGCCACGATCCGCAGCGTCGAGGCGAGCTACGGCCGCCCGATCGGCATTCTGGTCGATCTCCAGGGCCCGAAGCTCAGGCTCGGCACCTTCGCCGAGGGCCCGGTTCAGCTCAACAACGGCCAGAGCTTCGTGCTCGATTCAGACAAGACGCCGGGCGATGCGACGCGGGTCCACCTGCCGCATCCGGAAATCCTGGCCGCCCTGCAGCCCGGACATGCGCTGCTGCTGGATGACGGCAAGGTGCGGCTGATCGCCGAGGAGACCTCGCCGACCCGCGCCGTCACCCGGGTCGTGATCGGCGGCAGGATGTCCGACCGCAAGGGCGTGAGCCTGCCGGACACCGACCTGCCGGTGTCGGCGATGACGCCGAAGGACCGCGCCGACCTCGACGCCGCCTTGAACATCGGCATCGACTGGATCGCGCTGTCCTTCGTGCAGCGCGCCGACGACGTGCTGGAAGCCAAGAAGATCATCCGCGGCCGCGCCGCCGTGATGTCCAAGATCGAGAAGCCGCAGGCGATCGACCGGCTCAACGACATTGTCGACGTCTCCGATGCCTTGATGGTGGCGCGCGGCGATCTCGGCGTCGAGCTGCCGCTGGAGCGTGTGCCCGGACTGCAGAAGCAGATGACGCGGCTGGCGCGCCGCGCCGGCAAGCCGGTGGTGGTGGCGACGCAGATGCTGGAATCGATGATCCAGTCGCCGGTGCCGACCCGCGCCGAGGTCTCCGACGTCGCCACCGCGGTCTATGAAGGCGCCGACGCCATCATGTTGTCGGCCGAGTCGGCCGCCGGCAAATATCCGGTCGAGGCGGTCTCGACCATGAACCGCATCGGCGAGGAAGTCGAGCGCGACGTGGTCTACCGCTCCGTGATCGCGGCCCAGCGCCCCGAGCCCGAATCGACCGCGGGCGACGCCATCGCCGAAGCCGCGCGGCAGATTGCGGAGAATCTCGATCTGCCCACCATCATCTGCTGGACCTCGTCAGGTTCCACCGCCATCCGCGTCGCGCGCGAGCGGCCGAAGCCGCCGGTGGTCGCGATCACGCCCAACCTGGCGACCGGGCGCCGCTTGTCGGTCGTGTGGGGCGTGCACTGCGTGGTGGCCGAGGACGCGCGCGACCAGGACGACATGGTCGAGCGCGCCGGCTCGATCGCCTTCCGCGACGGCTTCGTCCGCGCCGGGCAGCGCGTCATCATCGTCGCCGGCGTGCCGCTCGGCACACCCGGCACCACGAACATGGTGCGGATCGCCTATGTCGGGCCGTCGAGCGACGCCCATATCTGAGACGAGCCTATTGGGTCGTTTCGATCGATCCCAGTCCGGCCGTTGACGGCGCCTTGACCCGCGCAATCACCGGACACGCCTCGATCGCAATGCCGGCGGCGCCGGGAATGCGCTCACAGCCGCGCGATGAATCGATCTCAAGGTTGTAGTCCGCAAGCGCCGCGAGCCGCGGCGGGTTGTCGTCCGGGCTGTTGGAGAAATACAGCGCCCAGACGCCGCCCGGCAACGGATCGGCCAGGCCGTTGCGAACGCGGCGATCGAGCACGCCGCCGGGCACGATCGGCACGACGAGCTCCGACAACTGATAGACGCGCGAGCCCTGGGGCAGGAACGACGTGACGTAGCCGAGCGGCTTCTGCAGCAGCAGGAACGTCGCCGGACGTTGCAGGCTGGCCGCGAGCTGCGGCCGGTAGGGATCCGACCACGGCCGCCGCATCCAGTCGGTCGGCTGCGATGCCAGCGCGATGCCGAGCGCGGCCATCACCGCGACGGCCTGCGTCATCCGCCGCGGCGGTGACACGTCCAAGCCAGAGCCCGCCTGCCAGGACTCAATCAGGCGGATGAGCAGCAGGACGATCAGCGGCGCCGACAACAGCTCGAGCGGCATCAGATAGCGCTGGATCGAGAAGGCCAGCATCCACAGGACGTAGCTGAGCCAGAAGAAGATCAGGAGCCGCCGCTCGCGCAGCGGCAGCACCTCGCGCCGCTGCCACAGGCCGGTGACGATCAGCGCGACGAGCAGCACGATGACGACGGCGAAGCGCGGATCGCGAAACGGCCATTCCGACGAGGGATGCTTGCCGATCACCCAGTAGAACGGATAGGCGAGCGCATCGAGCAGGCCCTGCGGCATGAAGCGCGTATCGACGATCGAGGCGAGCGGCGCTTCGGGCGACCGGAAGATCGTGTTGTAGAACGGAAACAGCGGGCTGCCGTAGTCGCGCGTCATCTTCAGCGCCCACGGCCCCGCAGTCACGATCACGCCGGCCGCACTGCCCGCTCCGAACGCGGCGATCGCGCGCCACGGCCGCGCCACCAGCAGCAGCGACACGCCGGCGCCGACCAGAAACGTCGCATTTGTGAGCTTCAATCCCGTGGCCGCGCCGATCAGCAGGCCGGCAACGACGAAACGGCGGCCACGCTCATCGTCCTCGCCGAAGATCAGCGCGATGCCGGCAAGGATCGGAAGGGTCGTCAGAATGTCGGCAAAGCTGGTGCCGACCTCGGACAGCGCCATCGGACTGAGGGCCGCGATGATGAGCGCAGCGCTGAGCGTGAACGCGTCCGCCAGGCGCCCGAGCAGCACGCGCGCGACCCAATAGACCAGCGCGAGATTGAGGCCGTGCAGCGCGCCCAGCGTGACGCCCCACCACGGCGCATCGAGCCCGTGGCGGACGGCATAGGGCAACACATAGATCAGCGGATTGAGGAAGCTCTGAAAGCCGCCGGGCGCCGCATCGACATCGAAGCGGCCATGCAGCAGCGCGAAGCCGGCATAGTCGTGATAGTTCTGCCAGTCCCAGTTGATGTCCTCGCCGGCCAGATACGCATAGACGGCGCCGGCGGCGGCCGATCCGGCGATGACGAGGCGCGTCGCCAGAGGGTTGCGTGCAATCGACATCGTCCGAGGAGGCACCTGGAGTGGGGCAAGGCGGTGCTCTCGCGGCACGCCAGCCTCACCATCGCCGCGCCGGGTGAATCCTTGCTTAAGCGCGGACTACGCGCCGACCAGGCTCCTGACCGGCAGCACGGCCTGCACGACGAGACCGCGCGCACGCGCGTCCATGACGCCGACCGCGCGCAGCGCCAGCAGGGTGACCGCCTGAACGGTGTCGCGGAGTTTGGCAGGGTCGTCGGGATTCTCCGTCGCCAGCGGCCCCACCAGCGCCTCGTGCAGCGCGCCGAGCAGCGCGGTCGCGGCCAACTGGGTGTCCTGCGCCGGAAGGTGGCCGGCACGGACGGCCGCGTCGATCCGCGAGGCGATCTCGCCGACGATCTCGCGGCGGCTCGCGATCCGTGACGCCGTCACGTCGACGTCGACGGGCTCGGCCAGGATGCCCCAGGCGAGCTTGCGCTGCGACAGGACGTGCACTGCGACTGTGGATACCGCGGCAGCCAGGGCCGAGGATGGACCGGGCGCGGCGTCGGCGGCGCGCCGGACGGCGGCGAGCTCGTCGCGCGAGACCTCCGCAATCAGCTCCGAGATCAGATCGGCCTTCGAGGGAAAGTAGCGATAGACGGTGCCGGCTGCGACATTGGCCCGGACCGCCACCGGGGCGATCTGGACGGCCGACATGCCGCCTTCGGCGGCGGTCTCACGGGCGGCAGCCAAAATCGCGCTGCGGCGGGCCGCCAGCCGCTTCACGACCTGATGGGTTCGCCGATAGACCATGGCGTTTCTCGTCCCGGACGCGCTCGTCCAGGGCACCCGGCGAACGCTGGTTCAGTGTTTTTGGAGGATCGACCTCACAAAAGGTGGGAAGAACTGAACACCTGTTCACGAAGGAAGACAAGGGAAATCATGACCCTGCCCGACCCCGACCGGAGCGTCAGGCGCTCGCGAGCGCCATGTCGGCGGGCGCCGGCTGCCGACGCCACCACGAGCCGGCGCGCGCCAGCACCAGGCCGGCCATGATCAGGTTGGCGGCGAGCCCGAGCGGAATCCCGGACAGCATGAACGTGATCTGAAGCGCCGCGATGCCGCCGAGCGCGGGCAGCTCGTAGCGGCGAAAGCCCTCGGCGAGGCCGATCCGCACCAGCCAGGCCACGGCGACGGCCTGAACCATCATGTCGTACATGAACAGATACGGCGTCGTCAGCAGCAGCCCGACGGCAAGCGCCGCCGCCTTCAGCGCGTAGCGTACCGGGCTGCGCCACAGCGTCACCAGCACGACTGCGACGGTTGCGGTCAGCACCCATTGGACGGTCCAGGCGAGCGCTTCCGAGCCGCCGAAATAGCGCACCAGCGAAAACAGGCTCTGCAGCTTCCACCAGGTCGCCTTGCCCTCGGTCAGGAACGCCTGCGAGAACATCGGCAGCCAATGGAAGAAGGCCTGCCAGCTCTCCAGCCCGAAGGCGAGCCATGACAGCAGTGCCAGCACGACGGCGGTGACGCTCGCCGACATGAACGCGGTCCAGCGCTGGGTGGCGATCAGCACGATCGGGAAGAGCAGACCGTATTGCGGCTTGTAGGTCAGCAGCCCGAGACAGATCCCCGCCAGCACCGGCCGCACCGGCAGCAGATAGAGCGTGCCGCCGACCAGCGCGGCGGTGAGGCATCCGTTCTGCCCGACCAGCGCGTTGGAGAACAGGGCCGGAAAGCCGGCTGCCAGCAGCAGGCCGAAGCCGCGGCCGACGATCGCGCGCATCGCGAGCGCATAGGGAACGAAGCTGGCATAGACCCAGCCGACGAAGGCGAGCGTGTAGGGAAACTGCGCCAGGAACGCCGCGACGAACAGGAACGGCGGCGGATAGTGCCAGGCAAAGTAGCCCGGGAAATCCTGCCGGAGCAGATCGAGCTCGACCTGGCGCTGCACGTTCCAGTCCCAGGCCAGCGCCGGATGTCCCTGCAACGCGAGCTTGCCGGCCGCCCAGACGTTGACGAAGTCGGTGGGAATGCCGAGACCCGCCTGGTCCCAGATCCAGGTGCCCGACCACAGTCCGGCCGGGAAGAACGAGGCGTTGATGCAGGCGAGCGCAAAGCAGGCCGCGAACAAGCCGAGCGGAACGTCACGGCGCTGCGATGGGATCGCGGCGGCATCAGGATTGTCAGCCATCTGGACCTCGCCCCGCGCCTGCATGGGCGCCTCCTCATCGAGACATAGGCGGGGACGCTTGAAGAAGGCTTAAGCGTGGGCGCGGGCGACGGCGCGCGGCTGCCGGCGCCGCACCGATTGTTTACTCGCGATCTGTATCGCAGGAGTCCGAATGCAACCGACGGCGGCAGGCCGGGGAGATTCCATGTTCGTTTATCGCGCTCTCATCGCGGTGCTCGTCTGCGCCATCTGGCCGACCGCAAGCCGTGCCCAGGACAAGGCTCCCGTCCGCGTCTCCTCCGACGTCAGCTATGAATATCTGGCCCGCTGGGACGTCGCCCGGCTGAACACCATCCTCGCCGTCGACACGCCGAAATTCGCGGGCGTTTCGGTGACCTACACCCCGGCCCGCAACGCCGTCAGGCTCTATCGCGTCACCTATGCGTCCGTCATCCCCGAGCGCGGCAACAAGCCGATCACGGCGAGCGGCCTGCTCGCGGTGCCCGAGACCGGCGAGACCAGCCTGCCGATGGTGTCCTATCAGCACGGGACGGTGTACGGGAAGCAGGAGGTGCCGTCGTTTCCGGAGCAGTCGCCCGAGACCCAGCTGATGATCGCGCAGTTCGCAGGACAAGGTTATCTGCTGATCGGCGCCGACTATTTCGGAATGGGCATCTCGACCGAGCCGGAAGGCTACATGGTGAAGGCCAGCCATCAGCAGGCCACTTACGACATGCTGCGGGCGAGCCGCGCCGTGCTCGAACAGATGAAGCTGACGAGCTCCAGGCTCGATATCGCCGGCTGGTCGCAAGGCGGCTTCGTGACCATGGCCTTTCTCGAGAAGCTCGAAGGCGCCGGCGTGCCGGTGACGGCGGCGGCGACCGCGAGCGCTCCTGTCGACGTGTCCGTGGCGCTCAACGGCTTCCTCAGCTTCCCGCGCAAGAACGACGCCGCCTGGGTCAATTCGCTGTTCATCCTGTCGGCGTTCGCGTTCGAGAACTACTATGCGGTGCCGGGGCTGGCGCGCTCGGTGATCAGCGACAGCTACTACGACGTCGCGCGCAAGGCCTATGAGCGCGAGCCCTTCAACGTCGCCGACGTCCCGACCGATCTGCACAAGCTGCTCAAGCCCGACTATTTCGATGCGGAGTATTTCGCGGCGTCGGCCTACGGCCGCCTGGTCGCGCAGACGCAGGCCTATCGCTGGATCATCAAGACGCCGGTGCGCAACTATTACGGCGAGACCGACGAGGCGATCTCGACCGGTCTGGGTCGGCTGGCGATGACCTACCAGCAGGCGATCGGGGCCGGCAACAGCAAGGTCGAGGCGGTGTCGACGGGACCGACCAGCCATCGCGGCACGTTCGCGACCGCCGTCCCGCAGTGGAAGGCCTGGTTCGATAAGCCGTAAGGCGCGCGGCGCCGCTGGATGCGGTCCGCGGCACTCCGTCAACCACCGACTTGGCAAGAGCTGACACGCTCTTCACCCCCGGTTCGGACCACCGCCGGCACATATCTCCAAACAAACAAAAGGCCCGGCTGCAAGCCGGGCCTTTCGTTTCTCTTGGCCTTCCGGATCAGACGGGCTGACCGCCGGAAGCCTGTCGCGGCTATCAGCTCACGCCTGGGGCTGCGGCTCCAGGCCCGGATCGGGTCGCGGCCGCGGCTTGCCGGCCGGCGGTACGGCCGACGCGCGCGGCGTCGACGGCTCGATCGCCGATTCGCGGTTCGGCTTCTTGCCCTTGAGCAGGTCGAGAATCTCCTCGCCGGTCAGCGTCTCGTATTCCAGCAGGGCCTGGGCGATCGCTTCCCAATCGTCACGCTTCTCGGTGATGATACGGCGCGCCTCCTGCTCGCCGGCCTCGATCAGGCCGCGAATTTCCGAGTCGATCAGGCGGGCGGTATCGTCGGAGATGTTGGTCGAGCGCGCCACCGAATGGCCCAGGAACACCTCCTGCTCATTGCTCTGGTAGCGGACGCGGCCGAGCTTGTCGGACATGCCCCATTCCATCACCATCGCTCGCGCGAGGTTGGTGGCCTGCTGGATATCGCCGGTGGCGCCGTTGGTCACCTTCTCCGGCCCGAACTTCTGCACCTCGGCCTCGCGGCCGCCGAACATCATCGCGAGCTTGGAGACGCACCATTCGCGGGTGTGCGAGTGGCGGTCGGCCTCGGGCAGCGACTGCACCATGCCGAGCGCGCGGCCGCGCGGAATGATGGTCGCCTTGTGGATCGGGTCGTGGCTCGGAACGTTGAGGCCAACGATCGCATGGCCCGCCTCGTGATAGGCGGTCAGCATCTTCTCTTCCTCGGTCATGACCATCGAGCGGCGCTCGGCGCCCATCAGCACCTTGTCCTTGGCTTCCTCAAACTCGGACTGCGTGACCATCCGCTTGTTGCGGCGGGCGGCGGTCAGGGCGGCCTCGTTGACGAGGTTCATCAGGTCGGCGCCGGAGAAGCCGGGCGTGCCGCGGGCGATGGTCTTGAGGTTGACGTCCGGCGCCAGCGGCACCTTGCGGACATGAACCTTCAGGATCTGCTCGCGGCCGATGATGTCGGGGTTCGAGACCACGACCTGGCGGTCGAAGCGGCCGGGACGCATCAGGGCCGGATCGAGCACGTCGGGACGGTTGGTAGCGGCGATCAGGATCACGCCCTCATTGGCCTCGAAGCCGTCCATCTCGACCAGCAGCTGGTTGAGGGTCTGCTCGCGCTCGTCATTGCCGCCGCCGAGACCGGCGCCACGATGGCGGCCGACGGCGTCGATCTCGTCGATGAAGATGATGCAGGGCGCGTTCTTCTTGGCCTGCTCGAACATGTCGCGGACGCGGCTGGCGCCGACGCCGACGAACATCTCGACGAAGTCAGAACCCGAAATGGTGAAGAACGGCACGTTGGCTTCGCCGGCCACGGCGCGCGCGATCAGCGTCTTGCCGGTGCCCGGAGGGCCGACCAGCAGCACGCCGCGCGGAATGCGGCCGCCGAGCCGCTGGAATTTGCCGGGATCGCGCAGGAATTCGACGATCTCCTGGAGGTCCTGCTTGGCCTCGTCGACGCCGGCGACGTCCTCGAACGTCACCCGGCCATGCGCCTCGGTCAGCATCTTGGCGCGCGACTTGCCGAAGCCCATCGCCTTGCCGGCGCCGCCCTGCATCTGCCTGGAGAGGAAGATCCAGACGCCGATCAGCGCGATGAAGGGCAGCCAGGAGACCAGCAGCGACACGAACCACGGCACGTTGTCGCCGGGCGGCTTGGCCTGGATGTTGACCTTGGCGTCGTACAGCCGCTTCACGAGGTTCGGATCGCTCGGCGCGTAGGTCTGGAACGACGAGCCGTTCTTGAAGGTGCCGTGAATCTCCGGCCCCTGGATCACGACGTCGCGCACATTGCCCTGATCGACCTCGGTCAACAACTGCGAGAAGTTGATGTCGGTCGACGACGCGCGTTGCCCCGGGTTCTGGAAGAGTGTGAACAGCGCCAACAGCAACAGGACAATAATGACCCAAAGGGCGAAATTGCGCAGATTGGCGTTCATCGATTTTCCTTCGTGGTCGCGCGGATCGCGGCCGTTAGTCCTCGGACTCATCCCTGGGTAGCCACGAGGGAATCCCCCGGTCGACCGTCTCGTAATCTAGGTACCACTCACGGCAATGCCAAGGGAACTAGAAAGGACTATTTATCGCATCCTAGCCCGATTCCCGCTCAAAAAATGGCGCGGGAAAGCGTCGCCAAGGCAGGTGGTTAAGCGTCCGCGAAGGCGGTGAACCGCTTCAAATCCCGCGCGACCGCCGCGGCGGCGCGGGCGTGATGCGGATCGTCTCTCTCGTCATGCTTACCAGTGCACCAGCCAGGGTCTGTTTTAGCCTGCCCGGAGCAGACGTACCACCATCTGCGATCCCCGCAAGAGTCCGGTCCAGCCGCGCCAGCAGCGACTCAGCCTTGCCGAGTTCCACGGGACCTTCGGTTCCAATGCGATTGATCGCGCGGATCAGCAGCCTCAGCCTGATTTCGGCTGGAAGTGCGACAAAGGCGCGCGCCTCGAAGGTCTCGCCGTGAACCCCGTCGACCGGCCTGCTCCCGGCCGCGCGCAGTGCAAGATAGCGTTCGGCGCCATCCACCATCAATTCGATCGCGGCGTTGGCCCGTCCGAGCCGGTCGGCCAGCGTCGCCAACGTCCGGGCATCGCCGCCCTCCGCGGCCAGGGCCGGCATCAGAGCGCGCAGCCGCGGCCGGGTGAAGGTGGGATCCTGATTGGTCGGGTCATCTGCGAACGGGATGCCGGCCGAGCGCAGCGTCGCTACCAGCCGGACTTTGGCAACGTTCAGCAAGGGCCGCGCCAGCAACACCCCTTCACGCTCGCTGAGCGGTGCCATCGCCGCGAGCCCCGCAATGCCGCTGCCGCGCAACAGCCGCATCAGCACCGTCTCAGCCTGGTCGTCACGGGTGTGGGCGGTGACGACGTGTCCGGCACGCGCCTGCCGTGCCGCGCGCGCCAGCAGGCGGTATCTTGCCAACCGCGCCGCTTCGGGAATTCCGGTATCCGGCTTCGCGTCGGTCCAGCGCAGGGTCCGGTGCGGAATTGCGAGCCGGCGCGCGATCTCCTTCACCATGCGGGCTTCACGGGCGGAGTCGCGCCGCAGCGCATGGTCGACCGTCACGGCCACAAGGTGCGGTCCCTGTGCGAGCCCCGCACGCCACCGCGCCGCGAGCCACATCAGAGCCATCGAATCGGGACCGCCCGATACGGCGAGCACTAGTGCGGGCGCGGCCGAAAGCGGCGCGAGCAGGCGCTCGGCTTCGGCGGCGGAGATCGCAAGATCGGCTTCGGAACGGGCCTTCGACATGGCGCCGCAGCCTATCCGCCCCGCCGGTTATAGGCGAGAGGCCTCCCCTCGCCCGCAGGCGCTCAGCACTTCACCCGCTTCTGCTCGCGATCGACGGTCGCCTTCACGCCCGCCGAGGCGCGCGGATATTTGCGCGTCACTTCGCCGAACGCGGCGCAGGCCGCCTCCTTCTCCTTCAGCGCGGCGAGCGACTGGCCGAGCCGGAGCAACGCATCCGCCGCCTTGCCCGACTTCTCGTATTTCGTCGTCACGGCGAGGAAGACTTCGGCGGCATCGCGATATTGCTGACGCTGGTAGAAGCTCTCGCCGAGCCAGTATTGCGCGTCGCCGACCATCGGATCGTTCGGATATTTCTGGGTGAAGTTGCGCATCGTCTGCTCGGCCAGCGCGTAGTCGCGGCGCTGCATGTAGCCGATGCCGAGGTCGTATTCGTCGCGCGGCGTCTGCCGCGGCGGCGCGGTCTCCAGTCCGCCCGCCCCCGGCGCGGCGGCCGGCGGCGCGCCCTGGGGATAGCGCCCGCCCGCGGTGTTGGCGAGAGCCGCGGGATCGCCGACGGGACGGCCAGCGGGCTGGCCGCCACCCGGCTGGATCGGCAACTGGCCGCCGCCGAGCGCCTGCGGGGCGCCTGGAGCGGTCGGATTCTGGCTCGGGTCGAACGCATCGCCGCGGCGGCCCCGACCGGGGGCCGCGGGCTCCTGGACGATTTGCACCGGCGCACCGACGGCGGGCGGCTGCGCGTAGACCGGCTGCTGCTGCGGATAGGCCTGTTGCGGCTGGCCGTACGGCTGCTGGCCATAGGGCTGCTGGCCGTTGGCCGCCTGAGGGGGCTGGCCGTAAGCGGGATTGGCCGGCGCGGGAGCAGCCGCGTTGGTCTGCGCCGCGGGCGCACCGCCGGGTGCAGCGCTCTGCAACTGCCGCAGCCGCTCCTCGAGCTGGCGATTGCGATATTGCAGCTCCTCGTTCTGACCGGTCAGTTGCCGGAGCTGATTTTCGAGCCGCTGAATCCGGATCTCGGGATCATCATCATCGGTCTGGGCGAGCGCCCGCGACGAAACTGCCTGGCACGAGAAAATGACGAGCGCGGCGAGGATCGCGGCGGCGCTCCGTGGAAGAAACATGAATGACATGCTGCCCTGACGACCGGATCGGCGAGACATTGAAAACAGGCCTGTGAGCGAGGCTGTAAAGCAGAAATGCGATAGATACAAATGACGTTCAAGCGAAGACAAAACCAATTCCGGACGAGACCCGCCGAGCAGAAACGACGAAGCCGGCGTCGATGGGCGACGCCGGCTTCATCAGCAACGGATTCGTTCAGCTTTATGAACTGGCGTTCAGGACCGTCACCGCACGGCGGTTCTGCGACCAGCACGAGATGTCGTTACAGACCGCCACCGGCCGCTCCTTGCCGTAGGAGATCGTGCGCATGCGGCCCTGGTCGATGCCGCGCGACGCCAGGAAGTTGCGGACCGACTGCGCGCGCCGCGCGCCCAGCGCGATGTTGTACTCGCGGGTGCCGCGCTCGTCGGCATGGCCCTCGATCGTGAAGGAGTAGCGCGGATAGCTCTGCAGCCACTGCGCCTGCTTCTCCAGGGTCGCGATCGCCTGCGGCGTGAGATCGGTCTGATCGCTCTCGAAGAAGACGCGATCGCCGACATTCACGACGAAGTCCTGCTGGCTGCCTGGAGTCGCAGCGCTGGCCATCGCCCCGTCGGCCCCGGTGAGATTCTTGTTGGCGCAGGCGCCCATCGACAGCGCCACGGCCAGCACGGCGGCCAACTTCAATCCCTGGAGGATACGCATCTGATATTTCATTCCCGGAGCCTCCACGCTCACGTTCTTAGACTGCCATCCGGTCTACAGGGCGATGGTTAAGCGAACGTTCCGTCAACCTTGATGGGGTCTTGCCGAACCCCGTCAAATGCTAACGAAACCCGAAAAGCGACCGCGATGGTTAATGGGTTGTAAATGTGGCGCCAGGGTGAAGGCAAGCCGCTGAGCGCCTGCAGCAGGGCGCTTTTTCGCTGATTTTTGCATCAGCGCCACGGTGTGAACCGGCCGGACGGCCGAACCGGCTCCGATATCGGCCGATGATCAGCCGGCCTTCGCGACCGCCTGAATCCTGAACGAATCAGTGAAGGCGTCCGGCGCGGGACGATCGAACAGCATCCGCCGTTCGAACGCGCTGGATCGCATGAACGGAAAGCGCTGGAACACGCGATCGCGGATCGACGGATAATGCGCCGCGACCAGGCCGACCGGCTTGGTGAGGCCGGAGTAGAGCCGCGGCTCCCCCCATGGTTCCTGCAGGAACACTTTCTTGTAGAAGGCGCGATGTTCCGGGCGCACGTTGGCGAGACCGATATCCGCATTGAAATGGGCGCAGGCGACGTAGCCGAGCCGGACGGTCACATAGGGAAGCGCCGGAAACAGCCGCGCCTTCTCATGGTCGGCGACGAACCGTGTCGGGTCGATGATGACCTTGCCGCGGTCGAGCTCGGGATGCAGCAGGTCGGCGAACATGTCCGAGGACAGCGATCGGCGCCATTGCGAGTTCAGCACGCTGATGCGGATCGAGCTGTAGAGCTCGCCATTGACGTAGACGCCGAAGATGAAGCTGTTGGGAAGATCATCATATTCGTCGCTGACGCGTTCGCTGGGCGACGGCAGGATGGCGCCTTCACGCAGATAGGCGCGGTAGCGCAGCCGATAGATCTCGTCCTTGTCCTCAGCAGTCAGCGCCAGTCGATAGTCCACGTTCTCCAGCACATCCGACTTCTGTTCAGCAACGGCACTCACTCTAGCCGCCGACTTCATCCGCAACCCCTTTTCACACAACTCCTACGAGCAGTATGAGCTTAACAGCGGGTTAATGCCGACGCAAAGCTTTCGGCGGTACAAAGTTAACGGCACGTAGAATCCCGGAGACTTAACCGTGACTTACGGGATTGGATGCAGTGCTGGACGGATTGCTTCGGATCACTTGCGTGTCAAATCGAAACGGATTCGCTTGGCATACACGCGCAATGTTTCCGAATGATGCGACGTGGGGTTGTCACATCGCCATTCACATACGAGCCATGCTCGGACCGGCGGGATGCAGCGCACAGGGCTCGCCTCCAATGGTCGATCTTCGCGGCACCTCCGCATCAAGGCGGAGGTCGAGCGATCAAGCGATCGAACGTGTCCCGCCGGCGGCCGCGATCGCCCCGTCGCTCGAACGGCGCCCATGCGATGCATTCAGGAGCTGCCGGATGCGGATTGCGGGGACGGGCCGGCTGAACAGATAGCCCTGCGCTTCGGTGACCGTGCCGTCGGCGCTGACCAGTTCGAGCTGCTCGTTGGTCTCGATGCCCTCCACCACCACGGACATGCCGAGATCGGCGGACAATCTTGCGACACCGCGCAACAGAGTCAGCGGCCGATCGCTGTCGATGCCTTCGAGGAAAGAGCGATCGATCTTGACCTTCTCCAACGGGAAGTTGTGCAAATAGCTGAGGCTGGAATAGCCGGTGCCGAAATCGTCGAGCGAAATGCGGACCCCGAGCATGTGCAGCTGCGACAGCACATCGTGGGTGAGCTGGGTGTTGCGCAACAGCGAGGATTCGGTGATCTCGATCTCGAGCCGATGCGGCGGCAGCCCGGACACTTCCAGCGCGTAGCGGACCTCACTGAGCACATCGCGCTGATGGAACTGCTGCGGCGAGAAGTTGACGGCGACGCTGACCGCATCCGGCCATTTCATGCATTCCAGGCAGGCCTTGCGCAGGATCCAGCGGCCGAGATCGACGATCAGGCCCATGTCCTCGGCGACGGGAATGATGTCGACCGGCGAGACCGTCCCGCGCACCGGGTGGTTCCAGCGCAGTAGCGCCTCGCAGGTGGAGATCTTGCCGGACTTCAGGTTGACCAGCGGCTGGTAGAACAGCTCGAACTCCTCGTTCGCCAGCGCCTTGCGCAGGTCGAGCTCGAGGATGCGGCGTGCTTCCACCGTCTGGGCGAGCTCGTCGCGGAAGAAGCAGAAGGTGCCACGTCCCTCCGCCTTGGCGCGGTACAGCGCCATGTCGGCATTCTTCAGCAGGGTGTCGGCGCTGATCCCCGGCGCGGTCATCGCGATGCCGACGCTGGCGCCGATCTCGACCAGGTGATTGTCGATCTTGTAGCGCTCGCTGAGCTGATCGACGATCCGGCGCGCCAGCATCGCGGCGTCGTCGTTGGAGCGGATGTTGCGCTGGAACACCACGAACTCGTCGCCGCCGAAGCGCGCGACGAAGTCTTCCGGACGCAGCATGTCGCGCAGCCGCTCGGAGACCGCGCAGAGCAGTTGATCGCCGCAGGGATGGCCGAGCGTGTCGTTGACCTGCTTGAAGCGGTCGAGATCGACGAACAGCAGCGCGGACAATTCGCCGTGCCGCTGCGGAATCCTGAGCAGCCGTTCGATCTCGTCGCGGAAGCTGACGCGGTTCGGCAAGGTCGTGAGCTCGTCGTAGCGCGCCAGATGCGAGATGCGCGCCTCGGCATGCCGTCGCTCGGTGATGTCCTCGAGCAGGACCACGGCGCCGCCGTCGGCCATCGGCTGGAAGGTCCAGGACAGCGACCGGTCGCGCGCGACGTCGGGATCGCTCGTGATGACATTATGGGTCTTGGTGTGCTCGATCTCGGCCAGGATCAGCCGGCCGCTCGAGGCGGAGATCGAGCCTGCGATCACGCAGGCGTTGATGATGTCGGCCGCCTTGCCGCCACGCTGCAGGATGTCATCCGGCAGGCTCATCATCTGGCCGAAGCGATGGTTCATCACGGCCAGACGCCCGTCGGAGCGGAACATGCACAGGCCGTGCGGCATGTTGTTCAGGGCCGTATCGAACTGCTTGGCCAGTGCAGCCTCGCTTTCGCGCGCCACGAAGGCCTGGACGAAGATCCGCTGCAAGTTGGTCGAGATGTGCTTCAGCGACAGGAAGAACAGCACGCAGAACGCCGCCATGCCCAGGTAATAAGGGCTGCCGTGGATCGCGAGAGCCACTGCGAGCGGTCCGCAGGCGAGCAGGATCTGGACGTGGAAGATCCAGGGCCGCCCGTAGGTCCGGCCTGCGCCCGCCGACATGTAGCAGAGCGTCACCGTGATCGCGATCAGGTGCACCACCGGGTCGCTGTTGTCGACCAGGGCGACCACGCACCAAATGCCGAGCACCAGCGCATAGATCATGGCGCCGATCTGATAGCGAACCTCCCAGCGCTCGACCGCCGTCTGCGTGAGGCGGCCGGCGTCGCACAGGCTCCGATAGTAGCGCATGTCGAGCGAGCGGAACGCTCCTGCGATGATCAGCATCGCGGCACACGGCCACAGATTGACGTCGCCGCTCTTGATCGCGGTCATGACGGCGGCGACGGCAGCGCAGAGTGCGCCGGCGAACATCGGGCCGGGATCCTGGAAGAGGGAGTCGACGAGAGCCGCCTGGATCGCAGGCGACAACTTTCGATCGTCTTCTCCGTTCTGAGTGGCAAGCTGCATTCGTGCGCACGCGTCCTGTTCGGTGCGCAACATTACCGTTCGCAGGTGAAGTCTTTCTGAGGGAACATCGTTAGCAGAGCGTTTCCGCACTCGCGAAGTGATCGGATTCGCTCGAAAATTCAGCCAACTAGGCAAACACTACCCGGTTGCTGCAACGAATGGTTCCATATTTTACGGGAACACGCATCGCGCGACTCGAAAAATCGCGTCCACCACGACGTGAGCGGGCCCAGAGGCTCGCTCGCCGTCACGACAGCAGCGGCGACCAGGCCGGATCCGAGGCGAAGCCCGGCGTCGGCACCTTCTGCTCGAAGCGGCCGGAGACGTCGATCGAATACAGCGACGGGCCGGCGGTGCCGCCGGGGTCACGGAAGAACATCAGCACGCGGCCGTTGGGCGAGAAGGTCGGCCCTTCGTTGTGGAAGCCGGCGGTGAGGATGCGCTCGCCCGAGCCATCCGTCTTCATGATGCCGATCGCGAACTGGCCGCCACCCTGCTTGGTGAACGCGATGTAGTCGCCGCGCGGCGACCACACCGGCGTCGAGTAGCTGCCCTCGCCGAACGAGATGCGCTGCGCGGCGCCGCCACTGGAGGCCATCACATAGATCTGCGGCTTGCCGCCGCGATCGCTCTCGAAGCAGATCTGGCTGCCGTCCGGCGAGTAGCACGGCGAGGTGTCGATCGCCGGCGTGTCGGTGAGACGCGTCGTCGTGCGCGAGCGCAGGTCCATCACGAACAGGTTGGAGTTGCCGCCCTGCTGCAGGCTGAGGATGATGCGCTGGCCGTCCGGCGAGAACCGCGGCGAGAACGACATGCCCGGGAAGTTGCCGACGATCTCGCGCTGGCCGGTCTCGATGTTGAACAGATAGACCCGCGGGTCGCCCTGCCCGAACTCCATGTAGGTGATTTCCTGGCTCGACGGCGAGAATCGCGGCGTCAGCACGAGGTCGGCGCCGCGGGTCAGATAGCGGACGTTGGCGCCGTCCTGATCCATCAGCGCCAGCCGCTTGACGCGCCGCTCCGACGGCCCGCTCTCGTCGACGAACACCACGCGGCTGTCGAAATAGCCCTTCTCGCCGGTCATCTGCGTGTAGATCTGATCGGAGATGATATGGGCGATGCGCCGCCAATACTCCGGCGCCGTCACATATTGCTGCCCGGTGAGCTGCTGGCCTGAGTTCGGGTCCCACAGCCGAAACTCGGCCTTCAGGCGCCCGTCCGGCTGCCGCGTCGCGCGGCCGGTCACGAGCCCGGTGAGGTTGAGCGGCTTCCAGCTGGCGAACTGCGGCGGCGCCTCGAAATTGCTGATGCGCTCGGGAAACGCAGCCGGGTCGACCGGCGCGAACAGGCCGCTGCGCTTCAGATTGTTCGTGATCACCTGCGCGATGCCGTTGCCGACATCGGCATCGCCCGCACCGCCGGGAACGAAGGGCGGAATCGCGATCGGGATCGGCTTGAACTCGCCGGGATTGATCTGCAGACGCTGCTGAGCGAAGGCGGGTCCCGCGCCCCACGCCGCCATCGCGGCTCCTCCGGCCAGCAGAACCTGGCGCCGCGTGGTGAATCCAGTCTTGCGCGTTGGAGGTGTCGTCAAGTTCGGCCTCGCATCGAATTCATCATTTTGAGATTGAATGTCGTCGGGATCAACTTCCACTCATTGTACCGGTTCTTCGGCAGAAACGCGTAGGGCGCGCAGTTCTCGACCGCACGCTTCGCGCTATCCGCCATCGCCGCGCTCACCCGCGGCGGCCCTCGCGTTCCCGCGACCGAGGGGACGGCGGCCAGCGAGCCGTCGGGACGGAGTTGGATGTCGATATCGACTTCGATCTTGTCTTCATCGACGCCGTTATAAGGCGTCGTGAAGCAGCGCGTGACCGCCTCCTGGAAGGCGGCCTGCCAGCTCGCGACATTGCTCTCCGCCGTGCCATGAACAGCGCCGAGCGCGGCGTTGGCGTTCAGCTCCGAACCCGTCACGGCCTGGCGCGTCGGGTCCTTCTGATTGATCAGGCTCGCCATCTTCTCGGCGTCGAACTTGCGCTCGCTCTTGTGCTTGGGCGGCTCAGGCGGCGCCGCGGCGGCCTGCTGCGGCTTCGGCGGATGCTTCGTCTTGTCCTTGTTGAGCATGCTGGCGATCTGGTCCGGATTGAACGGATCCGGCTTCTTCTCTTCCGGCTTCGGCTTCTCGGCCGGCGCGGGCTTCGGCGGCTCCGGCTTCTTCTCGGCGACGGGCTTAGGCGTATCAGGCTGCTTCTCGACCGGCTTCGGCGGGTCGGGCTTCTTCTCGACCGGCTTCTCCGGCTTGGGCAGCGGCTCGGGCGCAGCATCGGTCTCGGTGACCTGCTTGGTATCGACCTTGCCGACGATGTCCTCGGTCGGCTTCTTCTCGCCGATCTTGTCGGCCAGCAGCTTCTGGGCTTCCTTCTTGCCGGTCAGGGCGCCGGCCTTGGCCTTCGAGCTGTTGTCCTCCGAGATCACGTCGACCGGCACCAGGTCCTCCGGCGGCGCCACCATCGAGCGCGCGGAGAAGCTGAACAGACCCCAGCACAGCACGAGCACGTGCAGGGCGACGGACAGCACCGTCCCCTTGCGCGTGCGCACGAACCGGATGAGGTCTTTCGACGTCATGAGCCCTGATCCGGCAGCACGACGATGCTGGCGCGATAGCCGGCGTCGCGCGCCAGTCCCAGCACCTTCATCATGTCGGAGTAGCAGGCGTCACGGTCGCCGCGGATCTTGACGACGTTGTCGGCGCCGCCGGCGCCCGCATCCTTCATCGCCTTGATCTTCGGCCCGAGCTCGTTGATCGCGATCGGCGAGTCGCCGAGATACACGTCGACCTTCGACGCGCAGCCGCCGCCGGTCTTCTTCACGGTCACCTCGAGCGGCGGCTTGGCGTCGGCCGTCGAGGCCGAGCCGCCTTGCGCCTGGGGCAGGTCGACCTGGATGTTGACGGTGAGCAGCGGCGCTGCGACCATGAAGATGATCAGCAGCACCAGCATGACGTCGACCATCGGCGTGACGTTGATCTCCGCCATCACGGCCGCCTTGCGCCGACCGCGGCGACCACTGCCGCCGGACGCGCTGCCCATGCTCATGCCCATGCTGTGGTACTCACGATCCGGATGCCACTATACCTGCCCTCATCCCCGCTCGTCGATCTGACGGGACAAGATGGCGGAAAATTCATCTGCGAAGCCTTCCAGCCGCTGCGCCTGCCGGTTCACCTCCGAAGAGAACTTGTTGTAGAAAATCGTCGCCGGGATGGCCGCGATCAGGCCGATGGCGGTGGCGAACAGCGCCTCCGCGATGCCCGGGGCGACCACCGCCAGCGAGGTGTTCTTGGAGGCCGCGATCGCCTGGAAGCTGGTCATGATGCCCCAGACCGTGCCGAACAGGCCGACGAACGGGCCGGCGGAGCCGACCGTGGCGAGCACCAGGAGACGGCGTTCCAGCCGCTCGACCTCGCGCGCGATCGAGACGTTCATCACCTTCTCGATGCGCATCTGCAGGCCGGCGAAGGAGCGCGCATGGCCCTCGAACGAGCGCTTCCACTCCCGCATCGCCGCCACGAAGCACGCCGCCATGGATTGCGTCGGCTTCGCCGACAGCACCCGGTACAGCTCCTCGATCGATTCCCCGGACCAGAAGGCCTGCTCGAACCGGTCCATCGAGCGGCGGGTGCGTGAAAACAGGAACATCTTGTCGATCGCGATCGCCCAGACCCAGATCGAGCAGGAGATCAGGCCGAGCATGATGATCCGGACCACCCAGCCGGCATTGCCGAACAGATCGATCAGGGACAGGCCGCCGCTATCGACAGACATCTGCAAATATCCTCTCAACCAATCATCCCGGGACGCCCGGGACCATGCAGCCGCCGTTCCATGCCGGATGCTGTCGCGGCGGAAAGCGCCTGCGCGAGAAAACCCTGAACTGATCGCTTTAAGAGGCCCGCCGAAGCCATAAGCGGCCTGCTTCCTCTGCCAACGTGTCAAAACAAGGGCTCTTGGCGCGCGTAAGCGCCCCTTAACCAAACCCCGTCCGGGGTTAAGGCGGGGTTACCGCGGAGTATTGCGGAGGTCAAAGGTCCAGCCGGACCAGCCAGATAGAGCCTTTGTGATCAGCCGCTTGACCATTTTGGCCGGCGTCGGCAGCGGCCAGCCGCCGCAGCCGGACGGTAACGGGAAACGCAAAACGCCCGCCGGCGGGGAACCGCAGGCGGGCGTCTTGTGCCGTCAGGGCGGGGGCTGAAAGCCCTGCGGCGTCAGGGTGAGGGGCGATCAGCTCGAGGGCTGGTCGTTCGGCGGGGTCGCCGGACGCGGCTTGTGCTGGGCCATGAACGCGTCGAACTCTTCCTTGTCCTTGGCGTGGCGCAACCGGGTCAGGAAGTCGCGGAACTCCTGCTGCTCCTCCTCGAGCCGGCGCAGGGTCTCCATGCGGTATTCATCGAAGGCGCGGTTGCCGCTCGACGACGGCGCCGAGAACCCGAAGCCGAAGCCGCGGCGCTCCATCTTGTCGCGCATGCGGTCCATCTTCCACTGCATCCGCTCCATCTTGTTCGACCAGCGATCACCGCCGTTCCAGCACGCCATCTTTCTGCTCCCGAGTGTGAAAAAGAGAAGGGCAAGTCCGATCGGCCACCAGATGATGAAGCCGAGCACGGTCACGGCGATCCAGCCGGGATGCCAGGGCGACTCCATCATGTGGGGCCGGTACCTCTGCTCCTCCTCCGAACCGCGCCAACGATTGACATCTGCGGTGTAGGCCATCTCCCTCTCCATTCGCGGCGCCATGCCGTGTGAATGTAAATAACATTTACATAGCTAGACCAACCCGGGATTTTGTCAAGGCGACCGCCTGACGCGTCGCCCGAATTATTTTTCGCTCGTCTTTGAACCTTATTTCGGGCGGCCCCAGGGCCCTGCCGGCTTGTCGTCGTCCGGCAGCGGCGGCGGCTCGGCGGCGGAGGACCCGGCAGGCCGGCGATCGGTGGGGAAGCCGAGCCCACGCAGATAGATCAGCACCTCGGCTTCCAGCAGCTCCTCGGGCGACATCGGCAGCTTGCGCCGGGCGGCGTCGCCACGGGCGAACAGCGAGGCGATGCCGTGCGCCATCGACCAGATGTGCAGCGCCATCATCATCGCCGGTGGCCGCGGCACGCCAGGCGGCGCCAGCGCCGCCAGCCGCTCGGCCGCGGCGCGGATCACGCCGAACGCCCGCTCGCCGGCCGCCAGCAGGCCCGCCGTGGAGTCGGCCGGCACACCGGATTCGAACATCGCCGAATAGAACGCTGGCTCCGCGCGGGCGAAAGCGAGATAGGCCTTGCCGACGCGCTCGAACGCCGTAACGGTATCGGGGCGGCCATCGTCCCACGCCGCAGAGAGTTGGGATTCGAACTGCTCGAAGCCGCGCTGGGCGATGCTCGACAGCAACTCGTCGCGGTCACGGAAATGCCGGTACGGCGCGGCCGGGCTGACGCCGGCCATGCGGGCGGCGTCGGCGAAGGTGAAGCCGGCGGCGCCCTTCTGCGCGATCAGGTCGAGCGCCGCCTGCAGCAGCGCCTCCTTGAGGTTGCCGTGATGATAGCCGCGCTCGGCGCGGCGCTGCTCCTTGCGCCAGCTCATGTGAAGGGCTTTTACATGAGCCGGACGAAAAGACGCCAGAGACTTTTCGAACGTGCCGACAGTCACCGACTACCGCCGACATTGACGGAGCGCTTACGTCCCCCGTCCCCGGCGTCGATGAACTTGCTCAGGCGCCTGCGGCTGTCCGCAGTCCTGCGGCCGGCCCCCGGCGTCCCGGCGCGCAGGCTTGCCCAAATGTAGTTGACCAGGAAACAAAATCCATTTAGTTTCCTTGTCAACCACATGGCGATCACATGACCCCCGTCTCGGACCTGACTGACCATACCGGCTTCTGGATGCGGATGGTGTCGAACGCGGTGTCGCAGGAATTCGCGCGGAAGGTCGCGGCCGAGGGGGTCACGGTTGCGGAATGGTCGTTCATGCGGGCGCTCTACGACCAAGGCCCGATGCCCCCCTCCGTTCTGGCGCAGCGGATGGGCCTGACCCGGGGGGCGGTCAGCAAGCTTGCGGATCGGCTTCTGAGCAAAGGCCTGATCGCGCGAACGGAGAACCCGGAAGACAAGCGCGGGCACCGCCTCGCTTTGACGGCCGAGGGACGGTTCAAGGTGCCCGTGCTTGCCGCGCTGGCCGATGCGAACGACGCAGCCTATTTCGGCGTGCTCAGCAAAGGCGAGCACCACACGCTCAACCGCCTGCTGAAGGCGCTCGCCGAACGACGCGGCCTCAAGACGATCCCGTTGGACTGAACGCACTCGATTCATCGAAGGACGCCGATATGGACACGGACCGGATTTCCATTGCCAAGACATGCCTCAATGCTGCCCACGATGGCAGCCTGAGCTTTCCGGAAATCGTCGGCCGGCTGATGGCTGCCGGATTCGAGAGCTACACCGTCGACTATCGCTGCAACACCCAGACCTGCTATTTGCCCGACGGCGACCATGCGACGCTCGCGATGCAGCCGTCAGCCGGACGCGTCGCGCCCGCCTTCGATGCCCGGGAGATCGCGCATCTGGTGCGATGGGCGCAGGCAAATCCCGCCGACTACAACTACGTGGCCTTCTGCGAGAAGGCGAAAGCCGCCGGCTGCGCCGGCTACCTGGTGTCGTTTGCCGGCCGCCGCGTGGTCTATTTCGGCCGCACCGCCGAGACGCATGTCGAGCATTTTCCCGCTTGAGAACGTACGCGCGGCAAAGGCCGCGCGTCCTCGCCACTGGAAACTATCCGCCGCCCGGGATCGGCAGCACCGGCATGATCTCGACCCGCTCGCCCGGGAAGATCGCAAAATGCGGATGGTTCACGAACATCTTCGCCGCATCCTCATGCGAGGCGGCGCGGACCACGGTGAACGCGCCCATTTCGTTGGCGATGTCGTTGACGCCGCCCTTGTCGACCCGCTTGGTCTTGCCGAGCGGCCCGCCCATCGCGAGGATCGCGTCCTTGTACTGGTCGACCCAGGCATGCCAGGCCGCCATGCCCTGCTGTCCCCTGGCATTGCGCTCCGTCTCGGACAGCGCCTCCCAGGCTTTCGAGGCCGGACTGGTCTTGCTGCCGAGAAAGACGGCGAGATAGGTGTTGCTGTTGTCGCTCATTGCACTTCCCTCTCCTGCTGTGAAACGGATCGATCAGACACGGCCGGCATGCGGCAGCTCGGCGAAGCCGGCCGCGGCCTGCTGCACCTCCTCGGAAAAGTCCGCCATCTCCTGGACCTGGCGAATCTCGATGATCTCGTTGTCCGCGGCCGGGCACTGCCTGGCCCAGGCGATCGCCTCGTCGCGCGACGCGACCTCGATCATCCAATAGCCGCCGAGCACCTCCTTGGCCTCCGCGAACGGGCCGTCCGTCACCACAGGCTTGCCGCCCGCGAACGAGACCCGCGCCCCCATCGACGGCGGATGCAGGCCCTCCAGCGTGATCAGCACGCCAGCCTCCTTCAGCGCCTCGTTGTAGCGCATCATCGCCTTGACCCGCTCGGGATCGAGCTCCACGTCGGGCGGCGCGCTCTCATAGCCGAGCGGGATCATCAGCATCATGAATCGCATCCGCGTTTCTCCTCTCCTGATCAGGGTCGCGGTTCAGCCCTTGGCGGCCTGCGCACGCAGCCGTTCGATCCGCGCGCGCAATTCGGGCGTGAACGTCTCGCCGAAATCCTCCGGTGCATAGACCTGCCGGATCTCGATCTGGCCGCCCGGGAGCGGCGCGCGCTTCATGTGCTCGATCACCTGGTCGAGCGAGCCGGCCTTGATCATCCAGAAACCGGCGGCGAGATCGCCGGAGAGGTCGAATGGACCGCGCGCGACGCTCGGCGTCCCGTTCGAGAAGTCGATCCGCGCGCCCTTCGCGGTCGGATGCAGGCCCTCGCCCGCCTCCATCATGCCGGCCTTGACCAATTCCTCATTGAATCGGCCCATCGCCGCGAACTCCTCGGTGGTCGGCAGGATTCCGGCTTCCGTGTCCCGGGTCGCCTTCACGATCACCATGAACCGCATGGCTTCTCTCCTGATGCTGTGCGGCAGGACTGCCCTGCCCGCATCAGTAAGACGATCCGGTCCCGGCGCCGCCGACACGCCCTCGCGATTATTTTGACCGGGTT
This sequence comes from Bradyrhizobium sp. HKCCYLRH2047, assembly GCF_051168175.1. Classification (NCBI taxonomy): domain Bacteria; kingdom Pseudomonadati; phylum Pseudomonadota; class Alphaproteobacteria; order Hyphomicrobiales; family Nitrobacteraceae; genus Bradyrhizobium; species Bradyrhizobium sp. HKCCYLRH2047. The sequence continues at coordinate 525,646 of NZ_JBNPUM010000002.1, read as the reverse complement.
CCCGGTTCAGCCCGCCTCTTGCGGGAACATGTGGAAATAAGGCTGGGCCTCTGCGAGCACCCGCGCCACGGATGGCCGCGCCTTGAGCCGGTCGAGATAGGCTGTGACCCCAGGCAGCCCGTCACCCAGCGGCTCGACTCTGTCGGCGTAGAACAGCGCCGGCAGGGCCGCGCAATCCGCCAGGGTGAACGGGTCGCCCATCGCCCAGCCACGCGGCGGCAGCTCGGCCTCGAGCATCGCGTAGGACGTGCGCAGCCGGCTTCGCGCGTCGGCGACGCCGAGCGGATCGCGGGCATCGGCCGGCCGCAGCCGGTCGAACACGACGGTCTGCGTCGGCATGTGCAGATAAAGGTCGAGAAAGCGATCGCGCAGACGTGTCCGCAAGGCGAGATCGGGATCATCGGGAATGAAGCGCGTCCCGCCCGCATAGTGCTGGTCGAGATATTCGATGATGATGCTCGATTCCGGAATCGTGCGCTGCTCGTCGCGCAGCACGGGAAATTTGCCGACCGGCCACAGCTTCAAGAACGCCGCGCGCTCATCCGCGTCACCGAGATTGATCAGCTTCGGCGTGAACGAAACGTCGTTCTCATACAGCGCGATCAACACCTTCCAGCAGAACGACGACAGCGGATGATAGTAAAGGGTCAGGGACATCTTAAGCTCCTGATAGGTTGGGGTGAGAACAAGTTGTTTGGTCCCGAACGCGCGGCCGCAGGACGGCGCGCTCCCGCGCCCCGTTGTTCGAGGGGGCTGAGGTGAGGGGCTGGACGGGCGGGTGCGTGAGTTGAAAGACCTGCGCTCGCCCGGGACACGGAACGCGGCGCAAGATAGGGCTCACACGTCCCGAACGGGGGCGTAGCGCGCGATGACGACGCCGTTGGACAGCGCCCGGCTGTCGATCAGGCGGAGCTTCAAGGCCTGACCCGGCTTGAACAGCGGGCGTCCGGCACCGAGCACGCGCGGATTGATCGCGATTCGAAACTCATCGATCAGGTCGGACGCCACAAGCGTCGAGGCGAGGTCCGCGCTGCCGAACAGGAACAGGTCCTTGGCATTCTCCTGCTTGAGCTTGTCGACCTCAGCCGCAAGCTGCGGACCCAGCAGATGCGCGTTCGACCATGGCAGGCGAGACAGCGTGCGGGAGGCAACATATTTGGGGATGCTGTTCATGAAGTCGGCGGTCACGCCCTTCTCCGTCGGCCAATAGCCGGCCATCAGATCGTAGGTCACCCGGCCGAACAGCAATCCGCCCGCCTCCTGCAGCTGCGTCTCGGAGATCTGCTCTAGCTCCGGGCCCCACACATCCTCGTGCCAGGAGATGTCGCCGTTCGGGCCCGCAACCATGCCGTCCAGCGTCATCATGTTCCACATCACCAGTCTCGCCATCGACGCTCCTCCCTGACTGCTTTCATTTTGCAAGCAGTTGGAGAATGCCCAGACCGGTGCAATATTGCAAGCGGTTTATATGCGATCCCTCCCAATGAGACGTCGATGTCCGACCTTCAGCGTTCCGGCTGCCCGATCAACCTTTCGCTCGAAGTGGTGGGCGACAAATGGAGCCTCTTGATCATCCGTGACATGATGTTCGGAAATCGCCGGCATTATCGCGAGCTGCTCGGCGGCTCGGAGGAAGGCATCTCCTCGAACATTCTCGCCGACCGGCTGAAGACGCTGCTCGCCGCCGGCATCATCAGCCGCGAGGACGATCCGAGCCACAAGCAGAAGGGCATCTATTCCCTGACCGAGCAGGGCATCGAGCTGCTGCCGATCCTCGCGCAGATGGCGGGCTGGGGTTACAAATATCTGCCGGTTTCAGAGGAGCTCGGCATCCGCGCCAGGCTGCTGATGGAAGGCGGGCCGAAGATGTGGGCCGAGTTCATGGATGAGCTGCGCGAGATTCATCTCGGCACGAAACGGCGCAGGAAGGCCGGGCCAAGCGTCGGTCAGCGGCTGAGGGCGGCTTACGAGAAGGTGGTTGCCGACAAGAAGGCCGCTTCGGGCAAGTCGTGATCAGACGCTCGCTTGCCGGACACGCGCATGGGACGCGCGGATCGCACGCCCCTCGATCGTCCGGAACGATGCTCCCGTCAGAACCGCGTGTTGTCGGCCCTGTAACGCGACGACCTGCGCGGCGCGCGCTCGGGGGTCTGCTCGAGCTGCGCGATCGGACGGCGATAGGTCTCGGCGCGACGCAGCCAGCCCGCCTCCCACACGCGGTTCGAGGGTAGATTGCGCACCCGCTGCTGCAGCACGACCTGCACCGCGTCGGAATATTCGGCGAGCACGGCCTTGGACTCGGTCGTGGTTCCGTTCATCTTGAGCAGCACCTGCTTGAGACCCCAGCCCTGGCGCTGGCCCGTCTCCTTGTCCACGGCGGTCTCGGATGGGTTGGTGCCCTCGCCCTTGAAGTTGATGTAGTCGATCAGCGGATAGAGATCGTTCGAGGCGCGGACGACTCGCGAATACTGCGCGACGATGTGCTCGCGTTCGGCGCTGTCGGGCGTGTTGGCGAGGATCTTGTCCATTGCGCCTTGCGCACGCGCCACCAGGAACTGCGTCTGCTCCGCAATCGTGTCGAGCAGGAACTGCCGCAATTGCCGCATTTGCGGCGAGTTGAAATTCCGCTTGAAGTCGGCCCGGCTGGTCCAGGGGCATGCCGGAGTCGGCGTCTTGTCGAGCCATGCAGGCAACGGCGTCTTGCCCTTGCGCAGAAATGCGATCAGCCCCGGAAAGCCCTCCTCATACGGCGGCTTCGCGGTGGCCGGATACCAGATGAAATGCCCGATTCCCAGCGAGGCGAATTCTTCACCCGCATTCCACGACGTGATCGCGTCGCGCCGTCCCCCGGCCTCGTTGAGCCAGATCTTGCGGCCGATCATCTGCGCGACGTCGGCCGGCAGCGCGCGCTGAGGCACCGACAGATTCTTCGTGGTCTTGGCGTCGCCCTTGCGCTCGGCCGCGACCGGCTTCGCAGGCTCGGTCGATGGCACGACCACCTTCGGAGCCGGCGTCTGCACGTCCGACGGCCGCCCCACCGTCTCGGGCTCCGCGGTCTGCGGCTGCGGCGGCGGCGCGACATCGTGCGCGGCCTGCTCGGTCTCTGCCGGTTTCGCAGCAACGCTGCCATCCGCTCCGGCGGCGCCGGACGCCGCGAGCCCGAGGACAATGCACGACAACAGCAACGCGCCGCACCCGCGCCTCAGACCATTCGACCCGTGCGCCGAAGCGTGCAGCTCCGTGGTTCTGACGAGAGTGATTCGCCGGCTGATGAATAGATCGCCCATGTCGATTCTACCGAGACTCTAAAACTCTACGCTACCGGTTCAGATTCGTCCCGGACACGTCCGAGAGCGACCCGACGACGGGCAAATCAGCCGACGGCGGGACTGTCCAATTCCACGGGGGAATGCGCCTTGGCAGGCTGTGGCGCGGCCGCGACACCGCCCGTGCCACGGAGCTCTTTTCGTGAAGACTTTCAAGTCGATTACCCTTGTCCAGTCCTACCCGTAAAGATAGTTCTATTTCGCCTTTCCAGAATTCACGCTCTTTTAGCCACGTCCTATTCCCGATCGAGAGGGACGTTTCGCGATCGTCACGAACGTGGGGAGCAGGATGCGGTGGACGCGTCGATGTTGCAGCGTGGAGCATGATTCGGAACCGGAGGCCGTTGACACGCATTGCGCCACAGCTTTCCGACAAGATCATGCTCATATGAGGACACGCAGACGAACAACGCGGCGCGTACGGCGAAATCGTGTGGTCCTGTCATCCCGATGCTGATGCCGTGTCCGATGCATGAACGCATTGTGGCGGAAACGGGGGCAAGACAGCCGGTCCCCGGGGAGAGCGCGTAGAAGCCGTCAGACCATCGCGCAGGGAGGCCGTGATGTCTCAGCAGAACCTTGTGGTTCCTGCCCCGTGCATTTTTCCCGCCGGGAGCCATGGGGCGGCGAGCTCCCGGTCTTCCCTGCTCCCTCCGATCGGGAGGGAGACCAAGGCGAGCACGACTCGGATGCTTTGACACCGCGAAAACGCGAACCGATGTGCCCGCTGCTACCCCTGGCTGTTTGACAACGCCCACGAACTTCGCTGGCTATACGCGTCGCGTGGAGCTGGATTGAACGTACACTGACAGATGTGACGGCCTTCACAGCCGATCCGCGCAGCGCATGTTAGGACTCAACGACGAGAAGAGCCGGACTGCCGGCCCGAGGAGTCGACCCCTGTGACGGAAACATCGACGACGACGTTGACTGACAAGGTCGCCCTGATCACCGGGGCGGCACGCGGCATCGGGCTGGCGACAGCAAAGAGATTTCTGCATGAGGGCTGGCGCGTGGCGCTTCTCGACATCGAGAAGACGCTGCTCGACGACGCCACATCGGCACTCAAATCCCCCGATCGAACGCTCGCGCTGCATTGCGACGTCGCGGACGCGGCGATGGTCGCCGATGCGTTGGCGCGCATTGCCGGCCGATTCGGTCGTCTCGATGCGCTGGTCAACAATGCCGGCGTGGCGCGCTTCGCCCCGATCATGGAAACCAGCGAAGCCGACTGGCAACGCATCCTCGACGTCAACCTGACCGGGCCGTTTCTGTGCACGCGCGCCGCGGTGCCACTGATGCGCGAGCACGGCGGCACCATCGTCAACATCACCTCGATTTCGGCCGTCCGCGCCTCCACGCTGCGCTCCGCCTACGGCACCAGCAAGGCGGCGCTGGCGCATCTGACCAAGCAGCTCGCGGTCGAGCTCGCGTCCGCCGGCATCCGCGTCAACGCGGTGGCGCCGGGCCCGGTGGAGACCGCGATGGCCAAGGACGTGCACACGCCGGAGATCCGCGCCGACTATCACGACGCCATTCCGCTCAATCGTTACGGCCTCGAGGACGAGCTCGCCGAGGCCATCTTGTTTCTCAGCTCCGAACGCTCCAGCTATATCACCGGACAGATCCTGGCCGTCGATGGCGGCTTCGATGCCGCGGGAATCGGATTGCCGACCTTGCGCGGCCAACGCAGGAACACATGAAACGATGCCGAGCCGGATGCGCATCATCCTGACCCTGCTGCTCGCGGCCGTCCTGTGGGGGATCGCGACGATGCTGGCGCGCGCCGACGTCCGCATCATCTCCTCGCCCGGCGGCGAGGTGGGTCCGTTCCTCGATCTGTTCGAGAAGGTGCGCGCCTCCGGCGAGCGGGTCATCATCGACGGGCCCTGCCTGTCGGCCTGCACGCTGGTGCTCAGCGTGGTGCCCGAGGACCGCATCTGCGTGACGCGGCGGGCCACCCTCGGCTTCCACGCCGCACGCTCGGTCGACCGGCGCGGCCGCGTCTATGCGGAACCCGAGGCTTCCAAGCTGGTGCTGCAGACCTATCCCAGGCCGGTGCGCGGCTGGATCGAGCGCCGCGGCGGCCTGACGTCGCGGCTTCTGCTGTTGCGCGGGCGCGAGCTCAAGGCGATGTACGCCTCGCGCCGCTAGCGGCGTCACGCCGCGTAGCCGTCCGCCGGGGAATTGATCATCCACGGAATGCCGAAGCGGTCGACGCCCATGCCGAAGCCCTTGGACCAGAAGGTCTTGCCAAACGGCATGGTGACGGCACCGCCTGCGAGCAGCGCGTTGAACTTGCGCTCGGCCTCGGCCGGGTCTGCGATCTGGAGCGAGACCGAGATTCCGTGCGGCTTGCCTTGATAATATTCGGGCGGCGAATCCGAGGCCATCAGGACGCCGTCGCCGATCGAGAAGCGGACATGCATGATCCTGTCCTTGTGCTCCGGCGCGGACGGCATCTCTGGCGGCGCCTCGCCATAGCGCATCATCATGTCGACCTTGGCGCCGAGCACCTCGCCGTAGTGTTTCAACGCCTGTTCGCAATCGCCGTTGAACGTCAGATAGGGACAGATCATCGTCATCCTCCTTGGTTGAAAGATCATTCGTCAGCGCGAGAGCGGCAGCAGTCCGCGCAGCCGGCGGTCGCGAAGCCACAAGCCGCCCCACAGCATCAGCCCGAGATAGAGGCCGAACAGGACGTGGCTGAACAGCGGACTGCCGATCCGGACATGCGAGGCGATGGCGCCGCCGAGATAGCCTGTCAGCAGGATCGCGCCAACGAACGATGTCGGCGGCAGGATATAGAGCACGGTGCAGAGAAGCGTGATGAGGCCGAGGGCACGCGCCATGGCGTCGCTTGCACCATAGCCCATCTGGTCCAGCGTTTCTGTGACGACCGGCAGAGGAACGAGCTTGATCGCGCCGTCGAACAGCAGGAACAGCGTCACCAGCCCGCTCAGGATGCGCCCGCTCCACAATTCGGCGCGCGAGACCGGTTCTTCCAAGGTGATCGTCGTCATCTGCAGCTCCTCCCCCGTGATGCTGCTCCAAGGACGAATGAAGGAGCGTGCCACCGACAGCCCGGTGCAGAATTTTAGATCGAATCTCGGCAGAATTTCACTGGCCGACCCGAGCCCGAGCCGTCGCACCGTCGCGCATCAGCCGGTCGAGCTGCATGCGGATATGCGCGGCCTCCGCCGAGCTGTGCGCCAGCGCGATGGCGCGGTCGAAGGCGGTCCGTGCCTCGTCGGTGCGCCCGAGCTGCATCAGCAGCGCACCGCGCACACCGAAGAAATAGAAATAGTTGGCGAGCCGCCCTTCGAGCGGCGCGATCAGGTCGAGCGCCGCCTCAGCGCCGCGGACCTTGGACACCGCAACGGCGCGATTGAGCGTCACCACCGGCGAGGGCTGCACCACTTCCAGCGCGCCATAGAGCAGGTCGATCTGGGTCCAGTCGGTGTCCTCCGGGCGCGCGGCGCGCGAATGCAGCGCCGCGATCGCGGCCTGGATCAAATACGGTCCGCTGCGGCGATGGCGCATCGCCTTGTCGATCAGGGCTACGCCTTCCGCGATCATCGGCTGGTTCCACAGCGAACGATCCTGGTCGTCGAGAAGGATCGGCATCCCCTCCGCATCGAAGCGGGCGGCGCTGCGCGCGTGTTGCAGCAGCAGCAACGCCGTCAGCCCCATGATCTCCGGCTCGCTCGGAAAAAGGCGCAGCAGCAGCCGCGCCAGCCGGATGGCCTCCTCCGACAGCGGCTGGCGCAGCGCAGCGGTCTCGCCGCTGGCCGAATAGCCCTCGTTGAAGATCAGGTAGATCATGGCGGCGACCGCGGTCAGGCGCTCCGAGCGCTCCACCGCGCCCGGCGTCTCGAACGGCACGTTCGCCTGGGCGACGCGCGCCTTGGCCCGGGTGATGCGCTGCTCCATCGCGGTCTCGCCGACCAGAAAGGCGCGGGCGATCTGCTTCACCGTCAGCCCGGACACCACGCGCAGCGCCAGCGCGATCTGCTGGGTCGCCGGCAGGTCCTTGTGGCAGCAGATGAACAGCAGACGGAGGATGTCGTCGCGATAATGCGAGCCGTCGAGCCGGTCGGCCAGCGCGCTCTCGGCATCGTCGAGATCGGAGATCGCCTCGTCCTCCGGCAGCGGCTGCTCGCGGCGGACGCGGCGGACATCGTCGATGGCAGCGTTACGTCCGACCATGATCAGCCAGGCCGCGGGATCGCGCGGCGGCCCGTTCTGCGGCCAGCTCTTCAGAGCGCGCAGGCAGGCGTTCTGGAACGCCTCCTCCGCCGTGTCGAGGTCGCGGAAATAGCGCAGCAGCGCGCCGACGGCCTGGGGACGTGCTGATGTCAGGGCTGCATCGATCCAGGCCGCGTCGCTCATGCCAGCGCTCCGCCCGGCCTGAACGTGCCGACGGGACGGATCTCGTAGGAGCCGCCGGGATTGGCCTCGCCGAGCTCGCGCGCGACCTCGAGCGCCTCGTCGAGATTGGCGCAGTCGACGAGATAGAAGCCGAGCAATTGCTCCTTGGTCTCGGCGTAGGGACCGTCGATGACGAGCGGCGGATCCTCCTTCCGGAAGGTCGTCGCGGCCGTGGTCGGCAGCAGCCGCGCCACCGGCCCGAGCCGCCCCTGCTTGGCGAGCTTCTCCTGCACAACGGCAAGCTTGGCCATGACGGCGGCGTCCTGGTCCTTGCTCCAGGTGCAGACGACGTCCTCGTCATGATAGCAGAGCAGCGCATACAACATCGGAAGGCATCTCCATTCGTCTTCAAGACGGCGGAGTATGCCCGGAGCCGACAGACCGGCGAAGAATTTTCGCCGGTTCCGCAGGCCGGAACGACCGGCCTACCAGGAGATACCGTACTTGGCCGCGATGTTGCGCGCCCGCGTCTCCTGTGCGCTCTCGCGGGGCTGCTTGGCCCGGCCGGCCTGGCGCTGCGACTGACCTTGGGCCTGACCTTGCCCCTGACCTTGCCCTTGCCCTGCGGCACTTTGACCACCCGCACCTTGCGCCATGCCGGCCGCGGCGCCCTGCTGACTGCCGGCCTGCGGCTGACTGCCGCCCTTGCCGATGGAAATGCCGTTGGCCGACAGGATCGAGCCGACGTCGATGGTCTGGGCCTGAGCCGGGACTTGGGCCGAGGCGGATGCGATGACGAGAGCAGTGGCGAGAAGCAATTTGCGCATGGCGATGTCTCCGTGTTGATGGCCGGAGATTGGCCTGCCCGCACGATCTGGTATGTGGAACGCGTCACATAAGCTCGAGGACCCTCCGATGACCAAAGGCGCGCTGGCGCTCCTGATCCATGGCGGCACCGACAACTGGTCGCCGCAGCGCTGGAAGGCGCGTTTCGACGATGTCTGCGGCGACCGCCCGGTGGTGCTGCTGCCCGATGCCGGCCTCGATCCGGCCGACGTGCATTACGCGGCGGTCTGGAAACCGGTGCCCGGCGAGCTCGCCGGCTTCCCGAACCTGCGCGCGATCTTCAACCTCGGCGCCGGCGTCGACGCGCTGATGGCCGACAAGACGCTGCCGAGCGTGCCGCTGGCGCGCGTCGCGGTCGACGATCTCACGGCGCGGATGACAGAATATGTCGTGATGCACGTGCTGATGCATCATCGCCAGGAGCTGTATCTGCGCGAGTCGCAGCGGGTGAAGCGCTGGGCGCCGAAGTACCAGTGGCCGGCGGCCGCGATCGGCGTCGGCATTCTCGGACTGGGCACGCTCGGGATCGATGCGGCCGAGGTGCTCAAGCGGCTGGGCTTCCAGGTCGCCGGCTGGAGCCGCAGCGCCAAGCAGGCCGACGGCATCGAATGCTTCCACGGCGCGGCGCAGCTCGATGCGTTCCTGGCGCGGACCGACATCCTGGTGTCGCTGCTGCCGCTGACGCCGGATACGCGCGGCATTCTGGATCGCAGGATGTTCGCGCGGCTTCGGCGCAGCTCGCCGCTCGGCGCCCCCGTCATGATCAATGCCGGACGCGGCGGGCTGCAGAACGAGGCCGACATCCTCGCCTGCCTCGACGACGATACACTCGGTTCGGTCTCGCTCGACGTGTTCGGCCAGGAGCCGCTGCCGGCCGACAGCCCGTTCTGGACCCACCCGAAGGTGGTGCTGACGCCGCACAACGCAGCCGACACCGACGCCGACGCAATCTCGCGCTACGTCGCCGAGCAGATCGCGACCTTCGAGGCCGGCGGAGCGCTGCGCAACCTGGTCGATCGCGTCAGGGGATATTGAAACGCTATTTTTTGCCAATCATCATATCGATTGCGCCGGCGACGATCGCCTCCAGCTCCTGACGCGGCACCCGCGCGCGCGCGCGGACCGCGATCGAGTGGATCGTCGCCGACGCCAGCCGTGCCAGCACGGCGGGGTCGGCGTCCGCCGGCAGCTCGCCCTTCTCCTTGGCGCGGCGGAAGCAGTGCGCGAAGGCCTTGTCGAGCTCCGTCAACGCGTTCTGCACCATGGCGCGGATGTCGGGATCGGCAACCGCCTCCGAGCCGGCCGTCATCACCGTGAAGCAGCCGCGCGGTCCCTCCTCGCCCGAGAGATAGATGTCGAGCGCCGTGGCGAAGATCTGCTCGAGCTGCCGTCGCACCGGCCAATCGTTGCTGAAGACGTCGCCCATGAGGGCGCGCGCGTTGTCGCGATAGCGCTGATAGCTCTTGATGTAGAGCTCGCGCTTGTCGCCGAACGCGCCATAGAGGCTCGGCCGGTTCATGCCGGTGGCGGCGCTGAGATCGTCGAGCGAGGTCGCCGCAAAACCGGTCGACCGGAACAGGTCGAGCGCCTTGCCGAGCGCGACCTCCGGCTCATACGCCCGCGGCCTCCCGCGCCGCTTCGGCTCGACCTGGGCGGCAGCCATTTTCTGGGGATGGTCGCCCTGCGGCGGCCCCTTCTTTTTTTGTACCATTTCGCACTAAATTCCTTGACCGGCCTTATATTATGCGGGACAGTATAAAAATCAATCAACGCTCCGGTCCGGAGCCCGAGGGAGACGTCCATGGACCTGTATTTCTCGCCGCTCGCCTGCTCCCTCGCCACCCGCATCGCGCTCTACGAAGCCGGCGCCGCGGCGAACTATCTCGAGGTCGACCCCAAGACCAAGATCGTCCTCAACGACGGCTCCGATTTCCGCGCCGTCAATCCGCTCGGCCTCGTCCCGACGCTCCGCACCGATGACGGCGACCTGCTGACCGAGAATGCCGCGATCCTGCAATATGTCGCCGATCACTTCCCGCAAGCGAAGCTCGGCACCGGCCCCGGCATGGACCGCAGCCGCCTGCATCAATGGCTGTGCTTCATCGGCACCGAGCTGCACAAGGGTCTGTTCATTCCGATCCTCGACAAGACCGCGCCCGAGGAGATGAAGGCCCATGTCCTGAACAAGAACCTGTCGCGGCTCGATCATCTCGATAACCACCTGCGGGATCGCGACTATCTGCTCGATCATTTCACGGTCGCCGACGCGTATCTCGTCACCGTGATCAACTGGACCATGGCGACGCCGCCGGTCCAGCTCGCGAAATGGCCGGCCGTGAAGGCCTACTACGAGCGCCTGCGCGCACGGCCGTCGGTCGCGCGCGCCATCGCCGAGGAGTTCGAGCTCTACAAGGCGGAACTGGCGCGGCACAAGGCGGCGGCGTAAACCGCATGCGAATTTCATCTCCCGCTCATGGGGAGATGAAATGGTGCGGGGAGATCGAACATTGTTCCACGAGCACATCTCCACCGCGCCGGATGCTTGACCGCGATCACGCCGGGTTGCAATCCTCGAATCGCAGGAGGATTGCACGTGGCAACCACATCCGTACGAGACCGATTGCTGGCCGACCGGCGCGCGCTGCTCGATCTGGGCACGCGCAACCGGCTCGTGCACATCCCGCTCAAGACCAAGACCATCCGCACCATCGACATCGTCGCCGCGCGCTCTGCTGCGCTGTTCGAGCTTCTCGGCGAAGGCAAGCGCTTCACGTTCCTGCCGGCGAAGGCGGAGGCTGTGGAAGCGGACGGCACCCTGCCCTTGAGCCTGCCGGCCCCTCGGTCCGACGCGCCGAGCGTCAAGGTGGACCAGCAAAAGAATGATTCGGAGTCAGCTGCTTCGGAGTCAGAGCCCCGGCAGCCCGACACCCGGCTCAGGACCCGGCTGTCATCGGAGTCGCTGCAGAAGCGCCTGCTGGACATCTGGTACGACGCACGAACGCTCGAGGAAGAACAGGGCGTCAATATCCTCTATCTCGCCTTCGGGCTGCTGAAATGGTTCGAGGACGACAAATCCGACGTCGAGCGCTTCGCGCCGCTCGTCCTGCTGCCGGTCCGTCTCGAGCGCAGCAGTGCCGCCGATCGGTTTCACCTGGTCTCGCGCGCTGAGCCACCATCGCCGAACCTCTCGCTCCAGGCCAAGCTCGACGCCGAGTTCGGACTCAAGATCGAGGATTTTGGCGACGAGGACGATGTCGACATCGCGGCCTATCTCGCCGGCGTCGCGGAGACGATCGCCAGCAAGCAGCGGTGGGAGGTCAGGACGGACGCGATCGTCCTCGGCTTCTTCTCGTTCTCCAAGTTCCTGATGTATCGCGATCTGGACCCTGACAACTGGCCCGCAGATGGCGGCCTTGATCGTCATCCCCTGATCGCGGCGCTGCTTCAGGACGGCTTCGAGGGCGCGGAGCCGATCGTGGCCGACGACGGCAAGATCGATTCCGTCATCCAGCCGGTGGCGATGAACCATGTCGTCGACGCCGATTCATCGCAGGCCGTGGTGATCGAGGAAGTGGTCCGCGGACGCGACCTCGTCGTCAAGGGACCGCCGGGCACCGGCAAATCGCAGACCATCACCAACATCATCGCGTCGGCTGCCGCCGAGGGGAAGACGGTGCTGTTCGTCGCCGAGAAGATGGCGGCGCTCGAGGTCGTGCACCGGCGGCTGAAGCATGTCGGTCTCGGCGCGCTCGCGCTGGAGCTGCACTCCAACAAGGCCAACAAGCGCGTTCTGCTCGAGGAGCTGAAGCGCTGCAAATCGGCCGAGGTCGCGGTCCCGCGCGGCGAAGCCACGCTGGTGCAGCGCCTGACCGACAGCCGTGATGGCCTCAACCGGCATGCGGAGATGATGCACCAGCCGCATCAGCCGAGCGAGCTGACACCGTTCAGGCTGCTCGGTCATCTCGTGCGCTGCGGAGACAACTCCGCGCAGCCTCCCTACCCGTTGCAGGGCGCCCCCTCCTGGTCTCCCCTGGATCTGGAGCGGCGGCGTGAGCTGATCGCCGAACTCGTCGAACGAATTGCGACCGACGGCGCGCCTCACCTGCATCCGTGGCGCGGCGTCGGCCGCGACGCGCTCGATCCCGCCGAAATGACCGAGCTGCGGAGCTCGCTGAACGACATCTCGAACGCTGTCGACAGCGTCGCCACGGGCGCGGCCCGCCTGGGGACGCTGCTCGGCCTCCCGCCGCCGGCCACCTTGGCCGACGCCGCGGCGGTGCTGGCCTTTGCGCAGGCCGCGGCCGCGATGCCGGAGTGCGACCGGACGGCCTTCCGCGACGCCGTCTGGAGCCAGGCCGGACTCATCACGGACATCATCGACAAGGGGCTGCGCTACGCGAAACTGAGGACGGCCGTCGAGAGCGCCTTCGTCGAGGCCGCCTGGGATGCACCGATCGCCGAGTGCCGCAAGGTCATCGCCGAGAAGGGCCGCTCCTGGCTGCGCCTGTTCAGCCGGCGCTATCGCGAGCAGGTGGCGCTGCTGGCCTCGTACCTGAAGGTGCCGATGCCGAAAACGCTCGAGCAGCGGCTTCTGCTGCTCGACGGCCTCATCGCGGCGCAAGCCGCGCGCCGGTCCTTCGCGGAGGTCGAAGCCGCCGGCAGCACCGCCTTCGGAACGGCGTGGCAGAAGGAACAGTCGGACTGGGACGCGTTGTCCCGATTGGCGAGCTGGTGGACCGCATTCCCCAAACCGTTCGCAAACGACGACACGCGCCAGCGGCTGGCGCAGCTCACGCTGTCGGCCGATGATCGGCGATCGATCGAACAGCTCAACGACAGCCTCGCAAGTCTGAGGTCCGGGCTCGGCAGGCTGATCGACTTCCTCCAGCTGGAGCCTGCCCGCATCCCGCTCGACGCCGGCGACCAGATCCGGTTGGCCGACCTGTCGCAGACCTTGTCGGAGTGGCAGACCGCGACCGAGCGCCTCACCCGCTGGATCGCGTTCATGGGCCGGGTCCGCCTGGCGCGCGCGCAAGGCCTCGCCGCGCTGGCCGACCGCGCGCTCGACGGCTCCTTGCCGGGCGACGCGCTCGAAGCCGCCTTCGACCGGTCCTATTACGACGCCATGCGCGGCGTGATCTTCGCCGAGCATCCCGAGCTGAAGCGGTTCGACGGCGAATCGCACGACCGGCTGGTCGACGGCTTCCGCAAGCTCGACGTCGCACGCATGCAGCTGGCCCGCGACCAGATCGCTCACGAGCATGCGGCGGCCCTGCCGCGCAACGCCGGCGGCATCGGGCCGCTCGGCGTGCTGAACGGCGAGCTTGCCAAGAAGCGCAATCATCTGCCCATCCGCCAGCTGCTGGAACGGGCCGGTCCGGTCATTCAGCAGATCAAGCCGATCTTCCTGATGAGTCCGCTGTCGGTGGCCCAGTTCCTCAAGCCCGGCGCGATCGCCTTCGATCTGCTGGTGGTCGACGAGGCCTCGCAGATCGAGCCGGTCGACGCGCTCGGCGCGGTCGCGCGCTGCCGGCAGATGGTGGTCGTCGGCGACGAGCGGCAGCTGCCGCCGACGCGCTTCTTCGCGAAGCTGACGGGCAATGACGACGAGGACAATGACGACGAGGATCAGCCGACCTTCCAGGTCAAGGACGCCGAGAGCATTCTCGACCTCTGCCTTGCCAAGGGCCTGTCGCATCGGATGCTGAACTGGCACTATCGCAGCAAGCACCAGTCGCTGATCGCCGTGTCCAACAAGCAGTTCTACGACAACCGGCTGTTCATCGTGCCGAGCCCGTACGATGCGGTTGCGGGAATGGGGTTGAAGTTCAACTACACCCCCGATGCGCACTATGAGCGCGGCAGCAGCCGGACCAACCCCAGGGAAGCGCGGCTCGTCGCCGAGGCCGTCATGCGCCATGCGCGCGAGACGCCGGATCGCAGCCTTGGCGTCGCGACCTTCTCGGTGGCACAGCGCCAGGCGATCCAGGATCAGCTCGAAATCCTGCGCAAGGAAAACCCGGCGACGGAGAGCTTCTTCGTCCGCGGGGCCAGCGAGCCGTTCTTCGTGAAGAACCTCGAGAACATCCAGGGCGACGAACGCGACGTCATCTTCATCTCCATCGGCTATGGGCGAACGAAGGAAGGTTTCGTCTCGATGAGCTTCGGCCCGCTCAACTCCGACGGAGGCGAGCGCCGGCTGAACGTGCTGATCTCGCGCGCCAAGCTCCGATGCGAAGTGTTCTCCTCGATCACCGGCGACGACATCGACCTGTCGCGCGCCAAGGGCCGCGGCATCGCGGCGCTGAAGACGTTCCTGACCTTCGCGCAGACGGGGCAGCTCGGCATCGCGCAGGAGACCGGGCGCGATCCCGACTCGGTGTTCGAGGAGCAGGTCGCCGCCAGGCTGCGGGCGCTCGGCCACGACGTGAAGACGCAGATCGGCACCGCCGGTTTCTTCGTCGATCTCGCTGTCGTCGATCCCGACAAGCCCGGCCGCTTCCTGCTCGGCATCGAATGCGACGGCGCCCAGTACCATGCGTCCCGTTCGGCGCGAGACCGCGACCGCCTGCGGCAGAACGTGCTGGAGGCGCATGGCTGGGTGCTGCATCGCATCTGGTCGACCGACTGGTTTCTCCGCCCGCAGGAAGAGACGGACAAGGTTGTTCGCGCGATCGAGGCGGCGAAGGCGCATTGGCAAGACATCGACCAAGGGGCTGCGCGCGCTCACCCCGAGCCTCCGGCAATCCCCGCCGTGCCGGCGCCGGAGCAGGCCGAGGAGCGCCCTCTGGAGATGCTCGCACAGGCACCGACGGTGGCCCCCTATGAAGAGGCGAAGCTGCGCGTGCGTCGGGAGATCGAGCCGCACGAGACGCCGCTCGCCGACATGACGCGGCATGTCGTCGAGATCGTCGCCGTCGAAGGGCCGGTGCATGAATCGGAGATCATCGTCCGGATCAGGTCGGCCTGGGGCCTTGCCCGCGCCGGCAATCGCATCCGCGATGCCGTGCGAACGGCGCTGACGTCGGCAGTGGCGAAGGGACAGATCGCCGGAGGCCCGTTCTACGCCGTCCCCGGCCAGGCGATCATCATTCGAAACCGCGAGGACGTGCAATCACAGTCCTTGCGCAAGCCCGAGATGCTGCCGCCGGACGAGATCAAGGCGGCGATCATGCAGGTCGTGGCGCAGAACTACGGCGCCGAGGAAGACCAGTTGATCCAGGCGGTCGCCCGGCTGTTCGGCTTCGGTTCGACCAGCGCCCAGCTGCGCGAGGTGCTGCAAGGCAGCCTCCAGGATCTTCTCGCCGCAGGACAGCTGCGCCGCGAGGGAGAGCTGCTGACCAAGCCGCAGGAGGTCTGGCCGGCTGCGCAGAGCTGACCCGCCACGTGCTGCGAGGACCTCGTGGCCCGAACGCCACCTGACAGCCGCCGAGATCGGCGGTCGGGCCACGGCCCCGGCCGGTCGCTTCTTCAGAGGCATGAATTCCGCGGCGGCATCGCTGCAGCAGCGGAACTGGCGAGGTCGGAAGCTCGTTCAGATCAGGCGCTCGTCCCTGCCCGGGGCAGCGGAGCGGGATTGCACGGCTCCGTCCCTGCCACTATCCTCAGGCACGACACGCGCTGGCCCGCACCGCAACAGGAGCGCCCCATGCCGACCGCGACTTTGTCTCAGACTCCGGCTCCCCTGGACGAGACTATCACCATCGCGGAGCTGACGCGCGATCCCTATCCGATCTACCGCCGGCTGCGGCGCGAGGCGCCGGTACTGCGGGTCAAGTCGGTGGGCCGGACGTTCCTCACCAAGGCGGCCGACACCAAATATGTGAAGGACAATGCGGCGCTGTTCTCGTCCGACGATCCGAACACGCCGATGAAGCGCGCCTTCCTCGCGCACACCTTGATGCGCAAGGATCACGACGAGCACCGCGCCGAGCGCATGGCGATGATGCCGGCCTTGATGCCGAAGACGATCGAAGCCGTCTGGGAGCCGCTCTACACCCAATTCGCCACCGAATATCTCGACCGGCTGCCGCGCGGCGAGATCGTCGATCTCTTCCCCGCGCTCGCCGGCCCCCTGGCCGCGCGCATCCTCGCCCATGTCATGGGCATTCCCGACGCCAGCGATGCCGACATGCAGCGCTGGTCGCAGGCCCTGATCGACGGCGCCGGCAATTTCGGCTGGACGCCGGGGCCATTCGACGCGTCCGATATCGCCAATGCGGAGATGGACCGCTGTATCAGTGCCAACATGGCGCGCGTGAAGGCCGCACCGGATTCCTCCGCGCTGTCCTTCATGGTCAACGCGAAGAACCCGATCCCCGACAGCCAGATCATCGCCAACATCAAGATCGCGATCGGCGGCGGCATCAACGAGCCGCGCGACGCGCTGCTGACGATCCTCTACGGCCTCCTCACCAACCCGGACCAGCTCGAAGCTGTCCGCGCGCAGGACAAATGGCGCTCCGCCTTCGAGGAAGGCGTGCGCTGGGTGGCGCCGATCCAGGCGAGCTCGCGCCTGGTGATGGAGGACACCGAGATCCGCGGCTGCCTGATCCCGAAGGGCGACACCGTGATGACCATCCAGGCCTCCGCCAACCGCGACGAGGACCTGTTCACCGACGGCGAGCACTACAACGCGCTGCGCGACCCCAACCCCCACCAGGCCTTCGGCAACGGCCCCCACCACTGCGCCGGCGCCCACCTCTCCCGCCGCACCGTTGGCGCCATCCTGCTGCCGATGCTGTTCGAGCGGTTTCCGCGGATGGAGCTGGTGGATGCGGCCAGCGTGCGGTGGCACGGGTTCGGGTTTCGAGGGCCGCTGGGGTTGGCGGTGAGGTTGCGATAGAGTGGGGGCGTCGTTCTTCGTATTGCCTCAGTACATGCGATACGGCCGCGGACTGTTGCCGACCGTCGTCCACCACGGCGCCCCGAACGCGCAACATGGAGCGCACCGCATTCTTCACGAGCTAATTGATAATAGGACCTGCGACCGCGTCGGCCATTTTGTGCGCAAGCACAAGGGCCCGGCTCACCTCATCTCTTTCGCTACGAACGACCATATCGAGGAGCTTTCGGAACGGAAGAGCTTAAGGACGTTCACGACTACTCGTCCAGATTCTTCAAACCAAGGTCTTTCCAAATTATTTGCACGATCGAAAAGAAACTCTTGGCTGCTTTTGTCAGAGCTACCTGCTCATCAGTGTATTCCTTGAGTGTTAAAGTTCGGCTTGCGTCGTCGAGTTTCCCTCCCTTGAACATCTTGAACCGTCGCAGGTGGATCTTCGAATTCAACGAATAATCGTTAGGGTCGGGCCGAACGAGCAAGCCATGGGCTGCATAGTTCCGGAGTTCCTCATATGCCAAGACGTCGTCAATCGCTTTCGTAAGTTTGTCGGCATAGGGACTCAAGGGGCCACCATCGACTTTGAGCATGGCCTTAATTTTATCCGCCCTAGTTTTCGCATCCTGCGAAAACGACAAGTCGATCTGCTTATATTGGTCGTACTCTTTTCCCTCCAGAATGAGTTTGGCCAGGTACCATTCGACTTGGGCATAAGATAAGATCGTGATGCCGCGGGCGTCGATGATGCTCTGAATGAATCTACTTGCCTCGGTGCTAGGCTGTGTCGCGGCGTTGGCAGCTTCAGGACTCGGCTTTTCCTCCGACATGCACAATGGTCCTTCATCGTCGGTCAGATCAAAGATATTGGTTGCGTGCGCCGATCTATTGCTTCAGCCATTTATCAGGGACAAGCTTCTCGTCGCCCCGCCATTCTCCGGCCAGCGTTACGCCGCTAATCTCGCCCCACACGTCATGACCGGCATGGTCCAGAACGATGATCTGCAGGCGACCTTTTGCCTCTATCACTTCCTTGCCCAGGGCCTCGAAAACCTTTCGCACAGCGGCGACATCCTCGTCACGCGATCGGCCCATGGACGAGACATGCTCGCCTTCAAACCCGCGAGGGAAATATACTTGGCTAGGCTGGTCGTAGATCAATAAGCCAGGCACTGGATGATCCTTCCGATCCAGGAAGAATCGTTGAAGGCCGACCGTAACTGCGATGTGATAAGCAAGCCAATTGGCGCCGCTGCCAATTTCCCAGAGGAAGTCTTGCCGATCTGGCTGAATGACTTGAACCGTGAGATCAGGCACGTACAACCTGATTGGCGTTCGGGGCCATTCTGCATCGAGCATTGGAACAACGGTTCCACAGTAGGAGGCGATGATCGATAGCGCGTTTTCAGTCTTAGCCTTCACCTGCCCCTCGGAATAGATCTTCCTCAGTTCGGCGATTTGATCTTTAATTCGGACGACGTCTTGGGCAAGCGTTGCCCCCTCGTCCGACCGATCGAATGACTCCAGCGCCTGCTCTAATCGCCCAACGAAGCGCTCGACGCGATCTTGACGAAAAATCTCCTGGCGGACCTGTTCTGATCGACGTTCTAACAGGGCTATCGACTGCCGAACCTCTGATAGCTTTCCCGCGGCGTCATCGACGTCCCCCCGGATACGGAGGCGTTCCTTATCGAAGGCATCAGAGAGCCCCGGCTGGGATTGCAGTTGGATCTCAACGCCCTGTAAGGCTTCAACGAGGCTATCCAGTTGCTCCTTGCCCGCGCCAGTAACTGTCTCGAGCGGACCAACTGGTTTAACAGCGCGGTCACGCAACCATCCTGCGATGTTCAACCGATCGCGCTGGATTCGAATCGCAGAACCATATGTTTGGCTACTCTGTACGAGCCTTTGAATTTCATTCAGTCGCTGCCGCTTTAGAGTTAGATCTGCGGCAGCAGCGGACTCTTCCTCTCGCAACGTTTCTAATTGGGACAGGGCTCCTTCGATCGTTTCGAGAGAAGGACGAGCAGACCGAGTGTTGCTGTTGGCGGCTTGCCGCAAAAGGTCCACGATATCAGGCCATTCGCCCGGGACCTGCGTATCAGCAGGCAGTAGGCCAAGTTCAATTGCCTGCCGTATCCACGACTGCGATTCAGCTTGCCATGCCCTCACTCCCGACTTCGTAGATGCGAGAGCTGCCTCTTTTCTCCTAAGGTCGCGCGCCAAGCGAGCGATTTCCCAACTTGCTGCCAGCATAGCAGGCGTCAGCGCGCCTAGAACATATGGAAAAATCGATTTGAGCTTCTCTCGGTGTTCCGTCGTGTCAGCGTTGTAGAAGAGGACCATCGGGTTGGCCACAATGTATTGTGGCTGGAACGTGAATGCGACCAAATCGCGAAAGCTGACACGCGATAAAAATCCAGAGTCGCTTTCCGGCTCTAGTCCTAGTTGCGATAAGCCAGCGAGCGCGTCTAATTTGCGCTTCACCGCATCAACGGACGAGTTCTTTTCGGGGATTGCTGGCGGGATTTCGATCGCCTCCCCTTCCAGAACAAACATGTCGCCTGTTTGCCTCGCGTCCCCCGGCTCCCGTCGGGCAAGCAACAGCTGCCCCTCCATCGTGTCGATCACGACGCCGAACCACGAGCACGCCTCTCGTATGGTTCCTACCGGAATGCTACATTTCCCGCTGGCAAGGCAGTAGTCAATTATGGGAATCACTGCAGACTTGCCGGTTTTTGAGGCGCCGCTAATTACATTGACCAGGCCCGGCTCAAATTCAATCACTCGCGGCGGATGTTCGGCCTTCGACCAAAGGACCAATTTCAGAATCTGAAATCGCATTTTAGATCTCAATCCTAAGCGTTGAAAGCGCATGAGAAAGCGGCAGGCGTGCAAACCAATGTCCGAGCTTCTCCGCACCAGAATGATGATCCTTCAGCCTGTCCGGCACGATGGGAGGATGCTCCTCAATTCCGCTGACCTCTGCATTGGAATAATTCAGTCGAAGCACCCCCGCCGCTATGCCGGTAGCTATGGATTCCAAGGTCAACTCTCGCATAACGAGTGCCCGATCATGGATTGCCATGAGCGCCTCTCGCTCTTCACCCAGTTTCGTCGCAAATCTCACCAGCCCGGAAGGCAATAGCGTCGATTTGAGATCTCGAAGTGTCGGACCGTGGTAGACGATGGGCAGCACACAGAACAGGCTGGGCAGCAATGGAAGAGCGTCGGGACGCTCCTTTTGAAAGCCGCGGCAAAATCTCCAAAGCAGAATAGCGCCGAGAGCCGGATTCTGGACAAGCGCTACAGGGCGTTCGCTGGCCATATTTAAACGGACTCCTCGGCAGGAAAAAGCTTGGTATATTGAGGGTGCCAGCCCAGTTTCATTTCGTCGGCAAGGCAGTTGTAGGAGCCTGCAACGAAGTGATCAGGTAGATCATTTCCCTCTAACGGTATGGCGGATTGTGTGCAGCGCCGATAGACCTCTCGACCGCGCTGTTCTGCAGACTTTTCCGAGAGAATGTCTTCGACTTCGTCACGCACCAACTTGTGCTTGCGGATGAGTGCCGCGTCAAAATCTTGGAAGCTTCCAACAAAAACGTGCCCTTCGTTGGCCCAGTAGATCTTGTCGGCATTTGCCTTTAACCAATCACTGATTGCTGTCGTTAGTAGATCAGACGAGGCTTCGACCGATTGGAGCTGCCTCACAAACATGGGAGGCGCATCAAGATGCGAGGAGATATGCTCCGGCGACGGCTCTGGGGCCTTCGAGATGAGCAGATTTGCCAAGTTATGTTTGCGGATGAACGCTCGAATATCGGTCTGAAAATTGGATGAGCCGATAATCGGCGTCTGCTTTTTGAAAATTAAGTTATCGATCCTGTCGCGAGCCATACCGATTGCAGCAGCTGCGATTTCGTCTAACACGACATCCGACACAGCGGAGAGGTGCAGGAGGCTCTTTACGCTCTCGACGGGATTATTATCGATAACAAGTTCAAAATTCCGGATGATCGCTTGGTTGATATCATCACCAACCGCAAGAAAACGAGCGATATGTTCGTCGACAGCCGCAGCTTGTTTGCCCTTCTTCAGAAGTTTCTTTACTTTTTTAAGCGCTTCCGAAGCGGCTTGGATCGTTTTTGCACTACTTAGCTCCAGGGCGAGCGTTGGATTTCCGTCAGGACATATATAGAGTCGAAAAACTGTTTCGTTGGCATCGACTGTGCCCGCCTTGCAAAGATCCGCCCAGTTTGCAAGCGACTTCCAGAGATCGACCGCACGATCGGCAAGCGCATTGGTAGACGTTACGCTTTTGCACTGCTCCAGCAACAGGGGTTCGCCGGCCGTGTGCACTGCTATGTCGTCGAGAAATTCCAAGGAAACTTCATAGTTCGCTTTCTTGCGAAGCAAATGATGACAAAGTCGAAGCTGCTGAAGCGAGTAGCCCAGATATTGCCCGGGCGCCGTCGTCTTCCGTGTTGTCTGGGTCTGGACCTGACTCATGAGAGCGTCTGGAGCCTGTGTTGGGGCTCGGTACACGTTGTACGTGAACCTTAAGGAAAGTTCCGCAATGCTCAAGGGCGGACTTCACGCATTGCACCGCAACACACAACTTGGACCCGGGCCCTACATAGCCGCCCGTCAAAAGAGGTTACGTCGCATCAGATTACGATGGCAGTGAACTCGACGCCGGCGAGGGCTTGGCCGCTAGGACGTTGCATTCTCCGGCCCTGAGTTGGCTCCATGTCTGTCCGAGTGAGCCGCCCCTGCCCAAACTGCCCGTCGTGCCAATCTGTCGCATTCCGTCGGGCAAATCCGGCCTTGTGTCGTCGGGCAAATCAGATCGATGCTCTTCGCCGTCTCCTGCTCGCTGAAGGGGCGTTTCGCGATCGTCACGGACCGTGGAGCGGGAGATGCGGTGGCCGCCTGGGGTCGCAGTGCGCGTTTCGCGTGCGGACGAACGAACCCCGAGCGGACGGTCAAGCCGTGTGGTCCCGACACCCCGACGCTGGTGTCTTGGTCGGCGACATCCCGATGACGGGGGCAAGCAAGCCCGGTCCCCTGGGAGAGCACGGAGCAGCCGTTCAAACCATCGCGCAGGGAAGGCCGGTTGTTCGGCCAATCCTGTGGTGACTGCCGCCTGCTTTTCTTTCTGCAGGCGGGCCATGGGTGCGGCCTGCACCCGGCCTTCCCTGCGCCCTTCTTCTGGAGGGTGCCGAGATGAAGCAAAGCTCGGACGCAACTGTGCGCCGCGAGGCCGAGGAGCCGCGCGTACAGGTCAGAGATGAAGGGTTGAGCGCCGGGAAATGGCGCTCCCTAGGGGAATCGAACCCCTGTTTCAGCCTTGAGAGGGCCGCGTCCTAACCGCTAGACGAAGGGAGCGTGAGGTGAACCGCATAGCCTTGAACGCGCCGCGCCGCAAGACGGCGGATGCAGAATTTGTGGGGGTGCGGTGTCCGTGCCCCAAGGGTCTTTCCCCGTGTGGGCCCCCTCCCCTAGCCCCTCCCCACAAGGGGAGGGGAACGGACTGCCCCGGGTGGCGAGGATCGCTCATTCGACCATCATGGGATGAAAGCAGCCGGCCGCGAGGGCTGTGGGCTCCCTCTCCCGCTTGCGGGGGAGGGTTGGGGTGGGGGCGCCGCGGGCGCTGGTGCCAATGGAGAGAGTTCCCCCCACTCGCATCGCACCGAAGATGCGATGCAAGCTCTCAGAGCGAGCTTCGCTCGTCTCGCCCCGCAGGCGGGGGAGGCGCTGACTGCCCGTGTCGTCGGAGGTGGGGCCAAAAGAGAGAGGGGCCGAAACGGGCGGGCGAAACCGCCGGGCCCTTACGGCTCCACCGCGAAGCGGAGGCGGCCGGTGGGTTTGAGGGTCTTGGCGTCGAAGGTGCGGATCTCGGTGGTGCCGCCGACATCCAGGGTGACCGCCAGGCGGTCGCCGGCGGTGCCGGTGGCGACGATGCGGGCGCCCTTGGGGAGCATGGCGGTGAGGTCCGGGCCCGAAGCTGTGCTTCCCTCGCCGCGGAAAAGGCGGTAGCCGATGGCGACCAGAAGCACGGCGATCGCGATCGAGGTGGTCACGCCCGCGATCATCATCATGCGCCGCAGCCGTGCCATCAGCTGGGCCTGCTCCGGCGAGGACGGCTCGGGCGCAACGGTAGAGTTCATGGACATCTCGACTTCACAATCCCACGGTCTGATGACGGTCACGGTCGCCGGCGACGAAGGCTCGCCGCGGCTCGATCGCGTGCTCGCGGCCAAGCTGCCGGAGCTGTCGCGGTCGCGGCTGAAGGCGCTGATCCTGGCCGGACAGGTGTCGCTCCGCGCGCAGGCGGTGCGGGACCCCGCTTATCACGTCACAGCCGGCGACACGATCACAATCGACGTTCCGGAGGCTGTCCCGGCCGAGCCCGCGGCCGAGGCGATCCCGCTGAAAATCATCTACGAGGACGACGACATCGTCGTCATCGACAAGCCGGCCGGCCTGGTCGTGCATCCCGCCGCCGGGCACGAGACCGGCACCCTGGTCAACGCGCTGATCGCGCATTGCGGCGCCAGTCTTTCAGGGATCGGCGGCGTCAAGCGGCCGGGCATCGTGCACCGGCTGGACAAGGACACCACCGGCCTGATGGTGGTCGCCAAGAACGACCACGCCCACGCCTCGCTGAGCGCGCAGTTCGCCGATCACGGCCGCACCGGCGCGATGGAGCGCGGCTACCTCGCCTTCGCCTGGGGCGTGCCGCACCGGCCGCATGGCACCATCAACGCGGCCATCGACCGCCATCCGCATGCCCGCGACAAGATGGCGGTGCGCGCAAAAGGGCGCGAGGCCATCACCCATTACGAGGTGCAGGAGGGCTTTACCGGCCGCGACGGCAAGCCGGTGGCGTCGCTGATCGCCTGCCATCTCGAGACCGGGCGCACCCACCAGATCCGGGTGCATCTCGCCCATCTCGGGCACCCGCTGATGGGCGATTCCGTCTATGGCCCGCATTTCAAGACCAAGGCCAACCAGCTCGCGCCGGGCGCGCGGGCGGCGCTCGAGGCGCTCGGACGGCAGGCGCTGCACGCCTATCTGCTGGTGATCGAGCACCCCCGGACCGGAGAAATAATGCGCTGGGAATCGGAGCTTCCGGAGGATCTTTCTCTTTTGGGGCGCGCCTTGCGAGCGGCGCTATGACGCAGGACCTTCAGAAAAACGCAAGCATGTCAAAAACTTAATGGAGCCACACGGGGTCGTGACCCCCGGAATCCTTCCACCGGGGGGCGAAAATGGTGTATGTTGCGCCTGCGTCGAATGGTCGACGCATGGAACGTCGCAAACCGGCCGGCTTTAACCAAGCGACCGCTTTGCCTGGCCCGCCGCTATCGGGGGCCTGAACCAACTGGAGGGCGCTCGATGGCCCGTACAGCTACTCTGCCGGTTCTCAACGGAGAATCGGGACTTTCACGCTACCTCGCCGAGATCCGCAAGTTCCCGATGCTGGAACCGCAGGAGGAGTACATGCTCGCCAAGCGTTGGCGCGAGCATGACGACAGCGACGCAGCGCATAAACTCGTGACCAGCCACCTCAGGCTCGTGGCCAAGATCGCCATGGGCTATCGCGGCTACGGCCTGCCGATATCCGAAGTCGTTTCGGAAGGCAATGTCGGCCTGATGCAGGCGGTGAAAAGGTTCGAGCCCGAGAAGGGCTTTCGCCTCGCCACCTACGCCATGTGGTGGATCAAGGCGTCGATACAAGAGTACATTCTGAGATCGTGGTCGCTCGTGAAGATGGGCACGACCGCGAACCAGAAGAAGCTGTTCTTCAACCTGCGCAAGGCCAAGAGCCGGATCAACGCGCTGGATGAAGGCGATCTGCACCCGGATCAGGTCAAGCTGATCGCGAAGCGCCTCGGCGTGACCGATCAGGACGTGGTCGACATGAACCGCCGCCTCGGCGGCGACGCCTCGCTGAACGCGCCGATCCGCGACGACGGCGAAGCGGGCGAATGGCAGGACTGGCTGGTCGATAACTCGCCCAACCAGGAAGCCATCATGGCCGAGCACGAGGAGTACGACCACCGGCGGCAGGCGCTGAACGGCGCGATCGGCGTGCTCAACGCGCGGGAGCGCCGCATCTTCGAGGCGCGGCGCCTGGCCGACGAGCCGATGACGCTCGAGGACCTCGCTGCCGAGTTCGGCGTGTCGCGCGAGCGCGTCCGCCAGATCGAGGTGCGCGCGTTCGAGAAGGTGCAGTCCGCCGTCAAGGGCGCCATCGCCAAGCAGGAGGCGGCGGCGCTGGAGGCCGCGCACTAGGTGCACGGCTTGCTTGAAGGTGGTCTTTGGATGCGATCGGAGCCGGCGGAGACGCCGGCTTCTTTGTTAGGTGCGATCAGTCCGGCGCGGCGCGGGCGAGCCCGGCGAGCGCACAGCCCTCGCAGTAGCGGGCGTCCTTGTAGTCGATCCAGTTGTGCGCATAGATCCGCTCCCGCGGGATGTTGTAGCGCAGCCGGAGCAGCTTCGAGAGGATGCGCCACGCGGCGATCTGGGCCTCGGTGGGAGGCGTGGTGACGTCGGGATAGTTGCCGGCGAACTCCACGCCGATGGAATTGTCGCGCACGACCTTGCGATAGGTCGGGCCGTTGTCGATATAGCGGTTGTCGTTGCGGTTGGCGCCGTCGCCATGCAGCGTCACCAGGGTTTCCGGCACCGCCCAGTACACGGTGCCCTCGGTTTCCACCCAGATGGTGACGCCACGCCGTTTCGGGTTCTTGGCCTGCGCCAGCGCCCCCGCCCGCGCCGACCCGGCCGGCCCCTCGGTCTGGTGCACGATGATGTTGGTCCAGGGATGGGCGAGGTGCGGATCGCCCCACGGCGCCAGCCAGACGATTCTGAGCCCCGGGATCTCCGGCGTGCCGGATGATCGGGCCAGCGCGGCGAGGTCCTCGGCCGAGGCGGGCGGAGGGAGAAGATTGAGAAGCAGCGCGAGCGCCGCGCGGAGGGAGAACAGGACCGGCCTCATGGCCGGCCATGATAGCACCGCCTACCCGGCGGCGGCATCCTGGCGGCGGGGCGTTGCCACCAGCGGCTCGATCTGGTCCGGCGCCAGCGCCGGCGTCTCGTGGTCGGGCGTGACGACGGCATAGCGGTTCTTGCCGTCCTTCTTGGCGACGTACAGCGCCTGGTCCGCCCGCGCCATCAGCCGGTCGGGGAATGCGCCGACATCCTCGCTCCATTCGGCGACGCCGATCGAGACCTCGATCGGCACCTCGGCGCCGGCACAGGCCTCCGCATCGTCGCGGCAGACCTGCAGGATGCGCCGCGCGATCATCGCGCCCTCGCGCAGCGAGGACGCCGGCAGCACGATGCAGAATTCGTCGCCGCCGGTACGCGCCAGCATGTCGCCGGGGCGCAGCCGGGTCTGGGCCATCAGCGTGAAGTGCTGCAGGCAGGCATCGCCGGCGGCATGGCCATGGGTGTCGTTGATGATCTTGAAGCCGTCGAGGTCGATCACCAACAGCGCGAACGGCCGTCGCGAGCGCTCGGCGCGCGCGCACTCCTCGCTCAGGCGCTGCATCAGGTGACGGCGGTTGGCGACGCCGGTGAGATCGTCGAGCAGCGCGAGATCGGCGACCTCGTTGCGCAGCCGGTCCACCGCCATCAGCAGGAAGCCGAAATTGAGCGACATCGACAGGAAGATCAGCAGCAGCACCGCGGCGGCCTGGCCGCTGGTGGAGTGGCTGAAATTGAAATCGGCGCCGATGAACGCCCCGATCGACCGCGCAGCAAACACCGCGATGATCAGAACGGACAGCAGGCCGGCCAGCCGCGCTCCCGGATTGATGGGCCCGCGCCTCGCATCCAGCACCAGTCGCGCGATGATCGCCATGGGGACCGCCTGCCCGATCGAGTAGCACAGGATCCTCAGCGGGCCGTGGTCGTATGCGTATTGGAAAAATGCGATCGACGCGCAGGTCATCGCGACGACGGTCAGGCTCAGCCGCCACGACGCCCTGTAGCCGTAGAAGCGCTCCACGCCCATCGCCGCGAGGCAGATCGCGAAGGTCATCAGCGAGCCGCCGGCCAGCAGCGGAACGAACGAGCCAAAATAGAACCGCGTCAGCGCGAATGTCGCCGCCGGCGCGCACATGAACGCAGATGCCGTCCAGTACCGTGCCGAATCCAGATTGGGATAGCTGCGCATCACGTAGGCCCAGATCAGGCCCAACGCGAGGAAATTGACCACGAAGGCGGTCCACAGCGTCGGAACGTTCAGCATCCCGACAGCAGGACGCCGCAGGCCCTGTCCTCGATGTTCAATAACGCCACGCTCATGAGCTACCCTGTTGTTCGGGGCAACATGGGCGCGGCGCAGTTAACGGTTCCTCAAGGGCGCAACCAAGATTGCGCCTTGGTTTTGAATCAATGAAGACACTTTTTACAATCCGCTAACCTTGTCAGGACCCGAGCGCCAGCGGCGCAACTGGCCGGCCAATGCATCGAGCTGTGGATAAGCGCAACGGCGCTGGTGACGGCGTGAGGCAGAGCTTCGCGAATCTGCTGGGATCGACACCCGAGGCTGATGCATGGCTGGCGTGCGCCAGCGAAGCCTCGAAGTCGCGTTGCAATCCATCAAACTCCTGACGAGGATTCCATGGCGAAGAAGGCGAAGAAGGCCGCAAAGGCCACCAAGAAAGCTGCGAAGAAGACCAAGAAGGCTGCCAAGAAGAAGTAGTTGCACTTCCCGGGTGGGAGCGCGGCTTCCACCCGGCTCTCAGTTGGCTCGACCGCTAGCCGATTCTACTACGTCTCCACCGGTCGGCGTTTGCCACGCATCACCCTTTGAGCAACGCTGGCGGCGCGAGACCTTGCCTCATCCGATATCGGGCGTGCGCTCGAGCGTCACCTCGGCCTCGCGCAGCACGTCCAGCGGCGCCCACGGCTTGTTCCAGAACTTCGTGCCGCCCGGCAGCGGCTGCGACAACGGGCGGCCAGACGTGACGACCACATTGATGTGGGGGTGACGCGCCTTGGCGACATGGGCAAGCTCGACCCCGTTCATGCGGCCCGCCAGATTGACGTCGGTCATCAGCAGCACGATGCGATGCCCCGGCTTGTTCAGGACGAGTTCGGCGGCCTCCGCGCTCTCACACGCGATCACGTCGTACTCGCTCTCTTCGAGCAGCAGCGTGATCATCTCGCGCTGCGCCAGATCGTCTTCCACGATCAGTGCGGTGGCGCGAAAAGGTTGCGACTGTCCCATGCAGGTCCTCCACGAATGTGTGCTCGTAAAGTAATGTGAGTTAAAAGCTGAACCGCCGGATGGTTCGGTTCCAATCAGAAAAAGTGGCAGAAAACCCAGCTGCAATTCAACCAGGCACGTGGAACCGGTCCATCAGGGGAGTGAAGCGACAATGACGATCATTCGAGGCGCAGCTGCCGCCGTGACAGGCGCAGCCAGCGGTATTGGCCGTGCGCTGGCGCAGGAGCTGGCGGCGCGCGGCTGCGATCTCGCACTTGCCGATCGCGATGAGGCGGGCCTCGCAAGCCTCGCCGCCGAGCTCACCGCAAGCGGCCGCAAGGTGACCACGCACCGGCTGGACGTCAGCGATGTGGCTGCGGTCACGCAGTTCGCCGAGGACGCGACCCGCGCGCATCCCGGCCTCAACATCGTCGTCAACAATGCCGGCGTGGCCCTGTTCGGCAGCTTCGCCGAGATCGATCAGGCGGAGATGGACTGGCTGTTCAACATCAATTTCTGGGGCGTCGTGCACGGCACGCGCGCGTTCCTGCCGCATCTTTCGCGCCGGCGCGAAGCGCATGTCGTCAACCTGTCCTCGATCTTCGGCATCATCGCTCCGCCCGGCCAATCGGCCTACGCCGCGGCAAAGTTCGCGGTAAGGGGATTTTCCGAGAGCCTGCGTCACGAGCTCACAGCCGCCGGCAGTCCCGTGCGGCTGTCGGTCGTGCATCCCGGCGGGATCGCCACGGCGATTGCGCGTAACGCCCGCGCCGGCCAGGGCATGACCGACAATGCGCGCCGCGTGCAGGCCATCGAGCGGTTCGAGCGGCTTGCCAGGACCAGCCCGCGCGACGCCGCGTTGCGGATCATCGAGGGCATCGAGCGCAATGAGCCCCGCATCCTGATCGGCGGCGATGCGCGCTTCATGGATGTCCTGCAGCGGTTCATGCCGGGCACCTATTGGCGCGTGATGGCGAAGCGGCTCGAGAAGGCGGCCGCGAAGCAGGCGTGAGCCACGGGACAGGATGCCCCGCCCCAGCTCGCGCCCGTGGCGGATACGCCGGAGCGATCGGCGTGTCGGCGAGCTCGATACGTCAGCCGCCCAACGAGCGGTCAGGCCGCTCTGATATGGGCCAGGAACTGGTTGACCTCGCTGCGCAGCCGGGTCGACTGCTGCGCGAGTTCGCCGGCCGCCGACAGCACCTCGTTGGCGGCATGGCCGGTCTGCACGACGCCGGACGTGACGCCCGCGATGTTGCGCGTGACGTCCTGGGTCTTGCCGGCAACGACGTTCACACTGCCGGCGATCTCGCGGGTCGCCGCGTCCTGCTGCGCGATCGATGAGGCGATGATGGTCGAGATCTCATCGACCTCCTGGATCGTGGCGCAAATCATGCCGATGCTGTGGACGGCAGCGGCGGTTTCGGCCTGAACCGCGGCGATCTGAGCCCCGATCTCTTCCGTTGCCTTGGCCGTTTGGGTCGCCAGCGTCTTCACCTCGCTGGCGACGACGGCGAATCCCCTGCCCGACTCGCCGGCGCGCGCGGCCTCGATCGTCGCATTCAGCGCCAGCAGATTGGTCTGGCTGGCGATCTGGGTGATGAGCGCGACGACCTCGCCGATCTTGCCGGCCGCGAGGTTGAGCCGCTGCACTTTGTCGTTGGATTGCTGCCCTTCGTCCGCCGCCTTGCGAACCACGGACGACGCACGCTCGAGCGTCTTGCTGATCTCGTTCATCGAGGATGACAGCTCTTCGGCCGCCGAGGCAACGGTGTTGACATTGTCCGATGCGGAGCCGCACGCCTGCGATACCGTCAGGGCCTGCTGTTTCGACTGATCGATCGTCACCGACATCGAACGGGCGGTCGCCTCCATTTCGATGGCCGCAGCCGACACTGCGTCGACGACGCCGCGGACGCTGGCCTCGAAGCCATCGGCCACCTCCATCAGCATGCGGCGCCGGTCCTCCTCGGCACGAGCCTGGGCCTTCTCCTGCTCCGCCTGCAGATCCCTCATCCGGACGGCGTTGTCCCTGAAAATCGAAACGGCGCCTGCCATCTGTCCGACCTCGTCCTTGCGCCAGTCGGCCGGGACGCGAACGTCCAGGTTGCCGTCGGCGAGCTCGCGCATCGCGCTCGTCATCTGGACGATCGGGCGGGAGATGCTGCGCGCGATGAACAGCCCGGCGAGCGCGATCAGCACGAGGCCGGCCAGCGTCATCCCGATTGCCAACGCCCCGGCGCGATTGCGAGCCTGGATGAACTCGCTGTTGTCCATGACGATCTCGACGGCACCGATCGGCTTGCCGGAGAAATCCTTGATCGGGCCCAGCAACGCGACGACCGGAACACCTTTGAGCTGTCCTTGGCGCGACAGGAAGCCGCCGGCCGACGCCTCCCGATAGTCGCCGCTTGCGAAGAAGGAGGTCTCCCCGATCGTCGTCGCGAACAGCTTGAAGCCGGTGTCGCCAGCCAGGCGGAACGCGACGTCGACACTGCGGCTGCGCTTGAACTCGTCGAAGAAGTTTTGGCCAAAGGTCAGGCCGAACTCGACTGAGCCCAGATGTTTGCCGGCGGAAACGATCGGTACGACGCCGCGGAGGCCGAGGCCGGCAACGCCGCCCTCCAGCCCGACGATCGGCTTGCGGTCGGTGTTGGCGGCCACCACCGTCTTGCGGAATCCCGACAGATCGTCGCCGAACTTGGCCGGCTGGTGCACCCGCAGGAAGGACATCGCCGGCGGCGTGTGAAACTGAAACTGGTCGACACCGTAATCGGCCTTCAGGCTGGCCATGCCCGCACCGAACAGCCGCATCAAGGCGTCGCGGTCGTTCTGCGCCATGGCGTCCTGGACCGCGGGGATCTTGGCGACCACCGCGCTCATCGCTTCCGCGCGGGTCGACTCCAGCTGCAGGCGCGAATTGAAGGCGTCATATTGGGCGTGGAGCTCGCGCTCATTGGCGCGGTCGATGATGCCGCCGATGATCCACATGGCGACCAGCAGCACGAAGAGGGCCGTCGCTGCCGCACCGATCACCAGAGAAAGGGTGATCCGGGTTCTCAAGCCAACAAACTTCAACATGCGATCCTCGAACGTCGACTGGTGTCCGAGTATTGCAGCGCTGCAACTAATTATTCCTGAACGAGTCAGCCATTGTAGCGGGACTAACAGCAAACTCTCGCGACGGGGCGGCGCGACGTTGCTAGCGAAACTCCCGTCCCCCGACTTGTTATTAACCTGCCGCAATCCCCGTTGATTGCAGACATGCCGACATTCAACTTCGCATATCTTCGATCTCAGGCCATGACATCGCTGAATGTCGGGCTGGTCGGGACAGTACGAGCCTACGCGACAGGGCCGCCCCGCGCCCGCCAGCCGCTCATGCCGCCGGCATAGTGGCGGATATCTTGCCGCCCGGCCGACAGCGCCCGCCGCAGGGCGGTGGCCGAGCGGCCGCCGGCCTGACAGATCAGAACCACCGGCTTGTCGTGCACGAGGTTGCCCGGGTCGAAACGCGACAGCGGGTGATTGACGGCGCCCGGGATGTGGCCGCCCTTGAACTCATGCGGCTCGCGCACGTCGACGATGACGCAGCTTCGCTGCTGATGCGCCCGCACCAGCTCATCATGCTCGATCGCCGGCACGCTGGTCGACCCCGTCAACCTGCTGAACAGTCCTGATAGCATGGGAGGAACCTCTCACTGTTTGACGTAGGGGCACTCGGGCGACTCAGCCTAGCCCTGCGTCCGCTTCGCCTTGGCCTCGGACGCTTCGACCCAGAAGAAGAACGCACCTGCGCCGATCGCGAGCGCGGCGAACCAGACGCCATCCGGCACGCCGGTGATGTCGGGCAGCCGCACCTTGCCGAGCGCCCAAACATTCAGGACGTGGGCCTTCACCCAGTCGAAGCTCAGCGCGTAGAGGATCGCGCCGACGATCATGCCGAAAGCGCCGACTGCGGCATGCACGCTGCCGCTGGCGATGGCGCCGAGCGCGGTGCCCGGGCAGTAGCCGTAGACCACCATGCCGATGCCGAAAAGCGCCGCGCCGAGCGCGACCGCGAGCATGTTGGCGTCCTTGACGTAGTATTTGGTGTTGCCGGTGTCGACCAGCAGCAGCACGCCGATGCCGCCGACGACGATCGCGGTGCCCATCACCTTCAAGACGGTGAAGTCGCGCAGCCGGAACTGATTCTCGATCACGTTGCAGCTCGTGACCTTGCCCTGCTGTAACAGATAGCCGAACACGGCGCCCATCAACAGCGGGCCGGCGATGCTCATCAGCGACGTCATGGCCCTTCTCCTACGCTTTGCGGAACATGAGGCGCGACACGAAAAGGCCGGTCGCGAACATCACGGCGAGGAACAGCCAGCTCGACAGCGCCAGTTGCAGACCGCCTGAAATGCCGTGTCCGCTGGTGCAGCCGCCGGCCAGACGCGCGCCATACATGATGACGATGCCGCCGAGAAACGCAGCGACGAAGCGCTTGAACACCGACGGACCAAAGCGCTCCCTCCAGACCTCCGGCACCAGCTCGAGGCGCCACGTGCCGGAGATGACCGCCGACAGGAATGCGCCGAGCGGAATGCCGACCAGAAACCAGACGCCATAGTCCCATTTCAGCGGCATCGACTTCCAATAGCTGTTGGCGGCGACGGCGTCGGATCCGATCACCGGCGCGGCGAACAGCGCCGCGATGCGCGAGAACGCCGTCGTCACGCCGAGCGGGTCGCCGAACCCGGCAAAGGCCACCCAGCTGAGGATGCCGATGCCGGCGCCGACCAGATAAGGCGACCAGTCGATCCCCCGGGACGTGCCCAGATCCTTGACCATGACGTCGTTCATCATTGCCACGACGGGTCCTCCTGCTGACGCGGCCCAGCGCCGCGACCGACGTACGCCACTATATGCATATATTCGAATTTATGCAATTATAATTCAGCGGGTGCCGATAGGTGACGATGCCGATAGGTGAAGAGGCGGGGCTCTGCGGCAGCGTGACGGTGAGGAAACAGCGGCACTGACGACTTCGGGAACGGCAGCCCCGCGCAAGCCGCGGCGGAGCTTGATCCGCCGCGGCCCCACGCGCTCTATTCATGTCGGCGCGGGCCTCGCAAGCCCATCGTCACCACGCGACTCGGTCGCGCAGCTTGCCGCGGCCGCAGGGAGAAGTCATCGAGATTGGGCTCGCAGGCCAACGCAGAAGCGATGGCCGGCGAGGGGTGGCCGGGGCCTGCGCACCTGTCCAGCACCCCCGACGCGGCCCGGCGAATGGCGGCGAGATCGGATCTCTGCGGCTCTCGGTCGCTGCGAGCTCCTAGGCGGCTCTCACGCCGGCGATGAACTTCTTCACTTCGATGCTCAGTCTGGCACTGTCGTCGGCCAGCGATTTCGCGGCGGACAGCACCTGGGACGCGGCGGTTCCGGTATCGACGGCGCCGCGCTGCACATCCGCAACGTTGGCCGAGACCTGCTGCGTTCCCGCCGCCGCGTGCTGGACGTTGCGCGAGATCTCCTGCGTCGCGGCGCCCTGCTGCTCCACGGCCGATGCGATCGTCGACGAAATCTCCTGCAATTTCTCGATGGTGATGCTGATGTCGCGGATGGCACCGACCGATTGCTGGGTGGCGGATTGGATGCCGGATATCTGCTGGCCGATCTCGCCCGTGGCCTTCGCCGTCTGCTCGGCCAGCGCCTTGACCTCGGATGCGACCACCGCAAATCCGCGGCCGGCCTCGCCGGCGCGTGCGGCCTCGATCGTTGCATTCAGCGCGAGCAGATTGGTCTGTCCGGCAATCGTATTGATCAGCTCGACGACGTCGCCGATGCGGGCAGCGGACTTCGAAAGCTCGCTGACCTGTTCATTGGTCTTGCGGGCCTGTGCCACCGCCTCATTGGCCATCCGGGCGGAATCCTGGACTTGCCTGCTGATCTCGTTGACGGACGCGGAGAGCTCCTCGGTCGCAGATGCCACCGACTGCACATTGGTGCAGGCTTCCTCGGAAGCCGCGGTGACGGACGTGGCGAGGTTCTGGGCTCGGCTCGCCGTGTTGCTGAGCCCGCCGGCGTGACCCTCCAGAGTGCTCGATGCCGTGGACACGGTGTCGACGATCTCGCCGACCACGGCCTCGAAGCGGCCAGTGATCTCGTCGAGCCGCCGGCTGCGTTCCAGTTTCACCTCCGCCTCTTTCGAAGCGATGTCGTCGGCCTGCTTCTTCGCAATCAGGGCGGTCTTGAAGACCTCCAGGGCGTCGGCCATCATGCCTACTTCGGTCTTCTGGCCGCGATAGGGGATCTCCATCGCCAGGTTGCCCTCACCGAGCGCCTGCATCGGCCTGATGATGGAGGCGATGCACCGGGAAATGTCGCGAACGAACCAGCTTCCGATGCCGATGCCGGCGAGAACGGCAAGGACGATGACCGTCGACATCAATTCAAATGCCTCCGCATAGCCATCCGCGGCGATCTTGGTTTCGGCGTCGGCGCCACGATTGTTGAGGTCAATCAGCTTCCGAAGAAATTCGTCCGACTGATTGGCGACGCTCCGGACCGTCTTGTTGAACAGATCGCTCGCCTGCTTGGTCGTATTGCCTTTCCCTGCGCGCAGCACCTCGAGCACACCATCGGCAGCCTTGACGTATTGCTCCCAGCCCCGAGACCAGCTCTCGAACAGGCTGCGCTCCTCGGCCGACGAGATCATCGCCTCATAGGAGCGGCGCGCCGTCGCGATGACGACGAGCGTTGCCTTCATGTTGCGGTCGAGATTGTCCTTCTCCTCAGTCGTATCAGCCGTCATGTAAGCCCGGAGCTGCGCCCGATTGAGGTTGATCGCCGAACGCAACTCGCCGAGCACGCGCACGCTTGGCAGCCAGTTCTTGGCGATCATTTCGGTATGCGTATTGATTGTCTGCATGCCGCGGACGGCCAGCAATCCGACGATGGACATCGCCACCAGCAGCAGCGCAATGACGGCCGCCATCTTTGCTCGAATGGAGAGTTGCGACATCTCGCGTGCCTTTCGTCGTCCCGGCGATTCCTATCGGTCCGCCGCATGATTGCGCCGTCCCCCGCGCGACGGTAACACCCGACCTTCGCAAATTGGTTAACATGCGGGATCTCCAGAATGGGATCTACCAACGTGATGTTCGGGCGTGATGGTCCGAATGCCGTGTTCGGCGCGCATCTCCTGTAGCCAACCGCGGACTACGCGATCTGCGCGCCGGCGTGACGACGCAAAGACGCGTGTCTTCAGGTTCGATCCGATCTGATCAGACAGTATTTTTCGTCAGAGGCTGGAAGTGCGCCGACACGCCAGGCATCGACGAGCCTGTGACCGGAGATTCATGAATGCTGCTCTTTGACGCTGCATTTGCAATGCCGCTCGGCAGAGGCAGGCTCGCTTCCGCAGGATGCCTCAAGAAGGCATGGCGGAGGGCGACTGAACCGGGCTCTGCGCCGGCTTGGTGGCGAACAGCCAGCGGTCGACGACAAAATCGGTGACGGCCGCACCCAACCACATGCCACCGAGCACGATCCACGCTGTGAGCGCGAACACCGATGCCCCGGTCACGCCGGCGCCAACGGCGCAGCCGCCCGCCAGCATCGCGCCGAATCCCATCAGGACGGCGCCGATCATGTAACGGCGCATGCCGCGCCCATCCGAGAAGCCTTCGAGATTGAGTTCGCGCGCCAGCGCGGCCGCAACGAACGAGCCGATGAACACGCCCGGAATGATGCCGAGATCGAAGCCCGGCTTCAGTTGCGGGCTGGCGAGCACCTGCATCAGCAGCTCCGCCGAAGGACCGCTGAATGTCAGGCTCTTCAGCGGCACCGGCGAGAACGAGGCCTGGCCGAGCTGATAGGTGAGGAGCCAGCCCCCGGCGACCGCCGCGCCCGCGGCCACCGCCGAGCGCAGGATCTTCGGGCCAACCTGAAACTTCGACACGGCGGCGAGCCCGGCCAGGAACCACAGCATGCCGAAGCCGAGCTTCTCGGGCGTACCGCCGCCGAACAGGCTCATGATGTCGCGCGACGGTCCGCCGTCGACGAGCCAAAGATTGGTGAGCCACTCGCGTGCCGGCGCGAGCAGGCCGCGATAGGCGGACTGCGCCGTCACCGCGAAGATGAGGCCGGACAGCAGCGCCCGCAGATTGCCGTTGGCCGAGAGCACCAGCAGACGGCTGGCACAGCC
The DNA here is from genome assembly GCF_051168175.1 of Bradyrhizobium sp. HKCCYLRH2047. NCBI lineage: Bacteria > Pseudomonadati > Pseudomonadota > Alphaproteobacteria > Hyphomicrobiales > Nitrobacteraceae > Bradyrhizobium > Bradyrhizobium sp. HKCCYLRH2047. The sequence continues at coordinate 488,846 of NZ_JBNPUM010000002.1, read as the reverse complement.
TCTCGCCAGGATCATGCCGCAGCCGAACAGCGTGCCGCCGATCATCGCGCCGGAAATGCTGCCCTGCTGCGCCAGCTGGCGCGCTTCGGAGACGTCGAGCAGGCCCATTGCCACCAGCGCCTGGGTGCCCAGCAGCGCCGAGGCGAAGGTGAGGAGCCACACCGCCAGCCGCGGACCGCCCTGCCCGCGCGCGAACTCGATCGTGGCCGCCCGGAGGCAGAAGCGGCTGCGCTGGGCGAAGAAGCCGAACGCGCCGCCGGCCGCGAGCCCGCACAGCAGCGACACCAGCTCCTCACCCAGAAGGTCGATCAATGCGGTGAGCACAGGCGCTCCCGTCGTTCAGGCCGGCCGCTCAACCTGCCGGGCGGCATCGGCAAGGACGCATGTGCCCGTCACGGGCGCAGGTAGGCGTATCCACTCTGCTGCAGCTCGGTGAGGCGCACGACGCCGCCCTTCTCCGCCACCGCAAAGCCCGGCAAGAGATCGTCGAGCTTCACGCCCTGCGCCTTCATGGTGTTCGCACAGGCCTCGAAGCCGACGCCGGCCTTCATGAGGCGCTCGGCCAGAGCCGAGATGGTCTGGTCGGCCGAAATCGCATGAAAGGCCCGCAAGCCCGGACCGTGGATCACCAGGCGAATGTCTGCGCGTCCAGGTCCTCCGGTGCCATCGACGTGGTTCTGGAGGTTGCCGAGAACGAACAGGGCGCGGTCCTGATCGGCGAGATGATAGGCGACGCGCTGGCGCGGAGATTCCGTCGCCGCGCGTGCGCTGCTGACACCGAAGATTCCAAACAGGCTGGCAAGACCAGCTTGCATCAAAGATCGACGTTCCATGGTGGCTCCTAGCGCGCGGCTGCAATGAATCCTGCGATGCGATCAGCGGCATCCTCGGCGGCGAGATCGCGAAAGAAGTGATCTGCGTCGTCAATCGTCTCCAGTCGGACACGGCTGCCGGCGCGTGAGGCCAGCGGCGCGAACGACGCTGCCACGTCCGGCACCGTCTTGTCTTGCGCTGCCGCAAGCACCAGAACCGGCAGGCTCACATCGGCGATCAGCGCCGCCGTATCCTGGCGCCGGTCGGCGCGATAGAATGCTGCGAATGCGCGCGCCGTCACCTTGGCATCGCGGCAATAGATGAAGCCCGGCACCGACATCCAATCACCGCCGCGCCCGGCGGCGATCGCAGCCTCGGCCTTGTCGAGCAGCGGCGCCAATCGCTGGCCGTAGCTCTCCGCATAGGCGTCTCTCAAGCCGGTCTCGATGCTCGCCGTCGCCGGCGCCAGGAGGATCGCACCGTCGACCGCGGCCTTGGGATTGGCGGCTAGATAGCGCGCGACCTGATTGGCGCCGCGCGAATGTCCGAGGACGAAGACGTGCGACGACGTCTTGCGCGCTTCGCTCAGCCAGGCGGTGATCTCCACGACCGCATCGTCCGTCACATAGTCATGGGGTTTGGCACAATCGTACATGCCGGTGCGGCGATCGAGACCGAGCACGAGATTGTGCGCGAGCGAGGCGATGCCCCGCTCGGCCAACGCCTTGGACAGGCCCTGGATGGTCTCCATGTCCTTGTGCGCGAGCGTGCCGTGCGTCATCAGCACCAGCGGCACATCCGGTCCAGACTGCGCCGGCAGTCGGAGCGTGCCGAGCGCCGTACGCCCGCCGATCGTGAGCTCGCGCGGCTCCTCGGCCGCGAATGCGACCGACGCAATGAACGAGACGACAAGAGCGAGCCACCACCGCATCGCAAATTCCTCAGGGACGCACGATCGTCCAGTTCTTCTCGGACAGCTCCAGCAGGGTCGCGACCCCGGTCTTGACGACCGTGACACCATCGAGCAGAGGCGGCCGCCGTCCCTCCTTGCTCGCGAGCGTCTCCAAGGTATTGCCGCAGGCGATGAAGCTCACATTGGGCATCGACTTGGCGAAGCCGAGCACCCGCTCCTTCACCGGCGAGCGGTCGGCCAGCAGCATGTCGAGGCCGCCATTGAACGCGACGATCACGATCTCGACCTCCGCGCCCTCGCCCGAATAGTGGCGGGAGACATTCGCGGCGACGTCGAGCACCGCGCGCATCTTGGCCGGATCCTCGTCGCTGATCTGCAACGCGAGCCTATGTGGCTCGGCTGCAGCGGCGATGGATGCAACCCCGCTTCCGGCCAGGGCGACGGATGCGGCCGCCAACAGCATCTCGCGGCGGCTGCATCCGGCAATCCTCACTCGACGCCTCGCGGCTTGCCGTCCTTTTCTTCCGGCGTGACGTCGACCGCCGTCGCGCGTCCGGTGATCTTGACCGGCGCGATGCAGTTCTTCATGCAGGGATCCTTCTGCCAGAACGCCTTCTCGCTCGTGGCCCGGTCATCCATGATGAACCCGCCCTCGTTCGGCATCTTGATCGTGGCGAGATTGCTGTTGCTCAGCTCGAAGTTCTGATCGGTGATCACGTCGTTCAGATAGAGCACATAGGCGACCAGCGCATAGTACTCGTCGACCTTCAGCGACTGCGGGCTGCCGAACGGCATCGCGTGGCGGACGTAGTCGAACAGCGTCGAGGCATAGGGCCAGTAGGAGCCGACCGTCTTGACCGGATTGTCTGATGTCAGCGATCCCTTGCCGCCGGCAAGCACCGGCCAGCGGCCGGCGCCCTCGCCGAATTCGCCATGGCAACTGGCGCAATTGTCCATGAACAGCTTCTCGCCCTGGGCGACGGTGCCCTTGCCGACGGGCAGCCCCTGTCCGTCCGGACGCACGTCGATGTCCCAGCCGCGGATCTCCTCGGCGCTCGGCGCGCGGCCGATGTTGAAGCGCTGCGGCGCCTTTACATCAATCTTGGCCTCTGTCTTCTCGCTCGGACCGCCGGCGAATGCCACCGAGCCCGCAAGGGTTGCGAGCGCTGCGGCGGCAATGATGAGCTTAGGCGACCTCGACATTCTCGACCTCACCGTTTGCCTGCACGTGCCAGGTCTGGATGCCATTGTTGTGATAGATGGAATTGTAGCCGCGCACCTTGCGCAGTTCGGCCTTGGACGGCTGGACGTAGCCGGTCTCATCCTGGACCCGCGACTGCAAGAGCAGCGGCTCGCCGTTCCAGTCGAACTCGTAGTAGAAGCGCGTCAGCGCCTTGTCGAGCACCGGGCCGTCGATCCGCGCCGGCCACCAGTTGCGGCCGCCATCGAGCGAGACGTCGACGCGCTTGACCTTGCCGTTGCCCGACCACGCCAGGCCCGACACGATCGTAAAGCCCTTGCCATGCTTGATCGGCGCCTGCGGGCTCGGGCTCGTGATCACCGACTTCGCATCCATCGCCCAGGTGAAGCGTCGCGCCTTGCCGTTCGGCAAAAGATCCGTGTACTTCGAGGTCTCCTCGCGGGTGTGCCAGGGCTGGTCGCCGACCTTGATGCGGCGCAGCCATTTGACCCAGAGATTGCCCTGCCATCCGGGTACGACCAGGCGCATCGGATAGCCCTGCTCGGGATACAGCGCCTCGCCGTTCATCTTGTAGGCGATGATGCAGTCGTCGAGCGCCTTCTCGATCGGCAGGCTGCGATCCATCGACGCGGAGTCGGCGCCCTCCACCAGCAGCCATTTGCCGTTGGTCTTGACGCCGGCCTCTTCGAGCAGGGTGCGCAGCGAGACGCCGGTATATTGCACGCAGTGGATCATGCCATGCGTGAACTGGCAGCCATTGAGCTGGGCGCCGCGCCACTCCATGCCGGAGTTGGCAGCGCATTCCATGAAGTGGATGCGGTTGACGCGCGGATAGCGCTTGAGCTCGTCGAGCGACAGCAGCAGCGGCCGCTCGACCAGGCCGTGGATCATCAGCCGGTGATCGGCCGGATCCACGTCGGCCACGCCGCCGTGATGGCGTTCGAAGCACAGTCCGTTCGGCGTGATGATGCCTTCCAGCTCGTGCAGCGGCGTGAAGCTGACCGAGGATTCGCGCGAAGCCGTCAGCCATTCGACGTCGCGGCGGACGACGTCCTTCTCGAACTTCGACGGCTTGCCGTAGGGCCGGACGGCGACGCCCTCGCCGAGGGTGCGCGTCCATTCCGGCACGTTCGGCGGCTGGTTGGCGGGATTGCCGGCGCCGGCTCGCGCCTGCGAGGCCAGCGCGGTGGCGGCGAGACCGCCGGCCGCAGTCAGGAAACCACGACGCGAGGCGCGTGAGGCTGAGGGAAGTGATTTGTCCTTGGACATCGTCGTCACACTCCGGAGACTTTGACGGCCCGGTTGGGCTCGAGACGAACGGTTTTCTGGCGCTGCAGATAGCTCGACACGACCTCCCAGATCGGCGGCCCCTGCGTGCCTTCGTTGACGCTGGCCCAGCCCGCGACCTGATACTCGCGCGCCGGATCGATCGCGGCGCCGGTCTTGATCAGGCGCATGTCGGAGATGCGCTGTCCCTGCGGCTTGTTGACGTCGATGGCATAGGACATGCCGCCGATGCGGACCATGTCGCCGCCCTGCTGGTAGTAGGGATCGACGTTGAACAGGTTGTCGGCGACGTCCTCGATGATCTCCTTCAGCCGCGTGCCGGTCATGCCCATGCGATAGACGGCCGGATAGGTGATCGCGGTGGCGTTGGTGACGTCCTCGAAGGTGATGTCCTGGCCCGGCATCACGCTTGTGCCCCAGCGGAAGCCCGGCGACAGCGCGATCTCGGCATCGCGTTCCTGCAGCAGCGCCTGGCAGATGAGGTCGTCGAACGTGCCGTTGAAATTGCCGCGGCGATACAGCAGCGTCTCGGTCCGTCCCAGCGGGCGGGCAAGATCGGCGGCAAACGGCTTGCGCACCTCGGCGATCTTCGCCGCCATCGCCGGGTCCGGCGTGATCACGTCGGAGAACAGCGGGATCAGCTTGTAACGATAGCCCTTCACCTCGCCGTCCTTGACGTCGAGATCGAGCCGCGAGACGAACTTGCCGGACGACCCCGACGCGATCAGCAGCGTCTTGCCGACCTTGACCGCTTCAGGCAATGCATCATGGGTGTGACCCGTGAGAATGACGTCGAGACCCTTGACGCGGCTGGCCAGCTTGCGGTCGACGTCGAAGCCGTTGTGTGACAGCAGCACCACGAGGCCGGCGCCGTCCTTGCGCGCCTTGTCGACCTGGGTCTGAACATCCTCCTCGCGCACGCCGAACGACCAGTTCGGAATCATCCAGCGGGGATTGGCGACCGGCGTGTACGGGAAGGCCTGGCCGAGCACCGCGATCTTGACGCCGCCGCGCTCGATCATCGTCGAGGCTTCGAACGCCGGCTCGTTCCATTCGGTGTCGCGGATGTTGAGGCCGAGGAAGGGGAAGCCCAAACCATCGACCGCCTGCTTGACGCGCTCGGTGCCGTAGGTGAACTCCCAATGCCCGGTCATCGCATCCGGCTTCAGCAGCGCCATGCAGTCGATCATGTCCTGGCCGCGGGTCTTCAGCGACGTCCAGGATCCCTGCCAGGTATCGCCGCCGTCGAGCAGCACGACCTTGTCGCCGCGCTCGGCGCGGATGGCCTTGATGACGGTGGCGGCGCGGTCGAGCCCGCCGATCCGCCCGTACGTCTTGGCGAGCGCCTCGAAATCCTCCGAGGTCAGCGCATAGGCCGACGACGAGCCCGGCGCGATGCCGAAGCGGGTGAGGAAATCCTTGCCGGTGACATGCGGCGGCTGGCCCTTGGCGTCACCGACGCCGAGATTGGTCGACGGCTCGCGGAAATACAGCGGCATCAGCTGGCCGTGGATGTCGGTGACATGCACCAAGGTGACGTTGCCGACCGGATCGAACGCCAGCAGCTCCTTCTCGGTCAGCTTCTGCTGAGCAAAGGCGCGGGTCGCACCCGCAAGACCGGAGCCACCCGTCAAGGCAGCCGCCGCCAATGCGACCTGAACGAATTCGCGACGCGATATCATGATGTGTCTTCCTTGTGGCCGCGGCTAGTTGCGGACCGACGGTGTCTCGACGGGAAGCCCGATGCCGCGCCAGGCGACGTAGATTTCGAGCGCGAGGAACTCGTCCGACAGCGGCTTGTAGGGCACGCCGCGAACGTCGAACATGCAGCCCTCGAACCGTTCGTGCAGCGGGACCAGGCGCTGATCGCGCAGCCGGTAGGTCGGAAAGCCGTTGGTCTGGCCTTGGCTCAGAAAATCGGCGCGCATGAACTTGCCGTTGTTCTTCTCGTGGCAGGAGGCGCAGGCGAGATCGAGCTGGCCGACCCGCGTGTAGTAGATCTCCTTGCCCTTCTCGAACCACGGCGACATCGGGCCGTCGGTCTTCACCGCCACAGGCATGCCGCGCGACTGATAGCGGACGAAGGTCGTCATGTCCGTCAGCTCCTTGGACTTGAACGGCCAGGGCTGCGCCTTCATGTGCTCGGTGCGGCAGATGTTGATCTGCTGCTCAAGATTGACCGGCTTGTTGAGCTTCTCGCTCCATTTGGGCATGGCCGCGCCGACGCCCTTCATGGTCTTTTCCGCCTCGCCGTGGCAGCTCATGCACGACTTGCCTTCGCCGCCGTCGACCGTCTTCCAGACGTCGGCGGCCCGCTCCACCGCGAGGAAGCCGGGATTCTCCAGATCGTCATCCTGGAGCGCGCGCGTTTCCTTGGTGCGGAACTGATAGCCCGAGATGATGGTCTTGAAGACGTGGCCGGGAGGCGCCGGAATGCCCTTCCGTTCGGCCTCCTGGCCGAACGTCGCGACTGCCGACAGGGCCAGCGCGGCCGACGCCAGGACGGCGAGAGAACCGTAGCGAATGGACATCCGTCACTCCTCCTAGCGATCACACGCTGCCGATCAGGCCTTCAACGCGATCTTCTCTTCGGCCGTCACGACGGAGCCATCGTCATCCGTCCATGCGAACTTGAACGTGCCTTCCTCGTCGATCCTTGCGTCGAACTGGATGTACGGGTTGGCGGAGATCGCCGGCTCCAGCGCGCAGGAGAACACCGGCTTGCCGTTGAACTCGCAGGTGAACTTGTTGATGATCTTGCGTGGGATCGGCTTGCCCTGCGCATCCTTGCGCTGACCCGATTCCATCAGATGCGAGACCAGCGTCTTGATCTGGATGATCTCGCCCTTCTTGGCTTCCTTCGGAAGCTTGATGCGCGGCTTGTCTGCCATGTTCGTCTCTCCCTGTCTCAGCCGCCGCAGCCGCCGATGGTGACCTTGACGGTCTTGCGCTCTGTGAAGAGCGAACCGTCACTCATCTTCGCGACCGCGATCACGTTCTGGGTCTGCGCCAGACGGATACGGATCGACGCCTCGGCCTTGCCGGACATCGGCGTGAACATCAGCGTGGCGACGCCGCCGTTCGGATTGCCGTCGGCCACGAACAGCACTTCCTTGACGTAGTTCTCGGCGGTCATCGGGCTTTCGACCGAGAGCGCGAGCGGCACGGTGTTGCCGTTCTCGGCGATCTCAGGCAGATCGAGCGTGATCTTGCCCTTGGCCGCTTCCTTGCCGCCGGTGAACTTCTTGATCATCTCGGCCGCGTCGTTGCTCGGCTCGGCGTTGGCGGCCATCGGCAGCACCGTCAAAGCGACGAAACCGCCGCCGAGAAGGAACGCCTGTCGTCTGTTGATTGCGCCCATGCATCATCCTCCAGAGGCGGTTATTTCAATGTTTCGAGATAGGCGACGACGTCCTCGACCTGCGCGGCGGTGAGGACGGGTTTGCCGACGAACTCAGGCCTGACGCGATTGAGTCCGTCGTTCTTGTAGAAGGCGGGCATCACCGTGTCGGTGAAGATGCGCTTGGGATCGGCGACGATCAGGCGCAGTTGCGCCGTGTTGTAGCGGGTCGCGACGCCGTCGAGCGACGGACCGAACTCGCCGTGAAACTCTTCCGACTTCAGCGACGACACCTGATGGCAGGCGAGGCAATTGCCCAGCGTCCGCGTCAAGAACACCTTCTTGCCGGCATCGGCATTGCCGGGCGCGCCCGTCAGCGATTTCGGAATGGCATAGTCGACGACATCGAGCCTGATCGGCTCGTCACCTCGCGCGGTTGCCGACAGCAACACGCACAGCAAGGCGGCCGGAATCAAACGGCGCATGTTTCCACCCTGACCGACGAGGCGTCCCCTCGCCTTACGATGACACGACGGACTTACGATCCATCATATTCAAGAATTATGATTTGATAATGTGATTGGTGTCAAGCGTATTTCGATGCCGCAGTGCACTCAACCCTTGGTCGAAGCGAGATAGTCGCGGAATGTGCCGCGCTCATAGGCCCTCTCGCGCACGAAGCGGAACATTGCGAGGAAATGCGGCGGCTTGAGATAGCCCGGCGCGCGCGCCACCTCGCGCGCGAGCGGCTCCTTCGCAGAGACGCCCTCGGCCGATGGCGGAAAGAACTGGAACGTCGGCGTGAAGCGGATCGCGTAGCGCTCGGCGAGCTCCTTCTCGGTGAGCTCCTTGCCGTCGAAGTCGATCACCTTGCGCGCGCCGAGCAGGTTGAGCTGCAGCACTTCGAAATTGGCACGGATGTAGTCCGTGATCTCTTGATCGGCAAAGTTCACCAGATGCGTCTCGCGGCAATACGGGCAGCCGCGCAGCTCCCACATGATCGCAAGCCGTTTGCCTTCCGACGCCGCGCTTTCGAGATCCTCGCGCAGGTCCAGGAAGCTGTTGAGAAACCAGGACTGGTGATAGAGCCCGTCGTCGCCCAGCACCGCGTCGGCCTGCGCCGGCGCTGAGGCCAGGCCGACGGCCGCCGCGGCAGGCAGCAGCGCAACCAGATTGCGCCGTGTCATCGTCCGGTTCGTCGTCATCAGCCTGCTCGCGCGCTTTGCCAAGTCACTGGCACCAAGTCCACTTTGCCAAGTCCACGGAATTTCGATACATGATATTCGAATAACAGAATGTGAAAAGGACATTCGATGCTGCGCCGCGTCATCATGCTGTCGCTCGTGCTGTCATGCCTCACGCATGGCGTCCGTGGGCACGCCGAAGGGAACGCGGATGTTGCTGCCTTCATGCACTCGGCGATGGCCAGCCTGCGCACAGCCGCGAGCTATGGCCGCACCGGCAATGTGGGCCTGGCGCAGATCGAGCTCGACGACGCCCGGATCGCCTGGGGCAGGCTCAGCCGGCTCGCCGAGCGCTCCCATGCGCCCTATTCGGCCAGATCCTTTGCAGAGCTGATCGCCACCGGCAACGATCGCCTGAAGCAGGCGGACGAAGCGCTGACCGCAGGTGACGGGGCACGCGCTGCGGCGGCCATTGCCGCGTTGCGCCGGTCGCTTCACGCCCTGAGGCAGGACGCCGGCGTGGTCGAGCTCAGTGATTGCGTGTTCGACCTGTCACCCGTCATGGACGCGTTGCGCAACGCCGCGGCGCGGTTCGCAGCGGGCAAGGCCGAGCCTGGCGAGGTCGTCCAGGCCGGCACAGCGCTGCGCGACCGGCTGCAACGCTGCAACGGCCTCGCCACGCCCGACGTGGCGAGCCAGGCCGAATTCCGCCGCCTGATCGACGGCGCCTCGACGAGTGCCAACGAGATCGGCCGCGCTGCGCGCGAGAGCGACGCCGGCCTGGTGCATCGCTATGAGATCGAACTGCAGTCCTTCGTCAATCTATTGGACTTCCGCTTCGGCTGATCAGCCGATGGTGGCGAGCGACGGAAAGCGCTCGAAGATCCATTCCGACATCCGTGGGATCACGCCGGCGAGAAAGGCAGCGCCGGTCAGGACGAGAAAGCCGCCCATCGTCTTCTCGACCAGGGGGAGATGCGGCTTGATGCCCTTGAGCATGGTCATGAACTGCCCCGTAAAGGCAGCGGCGATCAGGAACGGGATGCCGGTCCCGACCGAGTAGGCGGCGAGCAGCAGCGCGCCCTTCCCCACCGTCGCCTCCGCGCCGGCCATCATCAGCACGGCGGCCAGGACCGGCCCCGCGCACGGCGTCCAGCCGAAGGCGAAGGCCAGTCCCATCACGAACGCACCGAGCAGGCCGGCCGGCTTGCGTCCGACGTCGATCGTCGCGCTCCGGTACAGCAGCGGAATCCGGAGCACCCCGAGGAAGTGCAGCCCCATCATGATGATGACGAGGCCGGCGAGGATGCCGAGCTGGCTGAGATGGCCGGCGATGAACCGTCCGAACACCGAGGCGGTGGCGCCGAGACCGACGAACACCAGCGAAAAACCGCCGACGAAGCACAGCGCCGTCAGCACCGTCCGCCGCCGCTGGGCCATGCTGGTTTCGCCGATCGCGTCGGCCGCCGAGACGCCGGCCATGTAGCACAGGAACGGCGGGACCAGCGGCAGAATGCACGGTGACAGAAACGACAACAGACCCGCGGCCAGCGCGGCGCCCAGCGTGACGTCGAGATCCATCTTTCCTCCCGGTCGGCCAGCGCTGCGTGCCCGGCCTGCCGGGCAGGATTCGGAAATCGCGCACTAGTACATATTCGAATTTAATGATAGATTGACCGACAAGTCCAGAGAGGATCTCGGCATGACCGGCAGAACTGCATCGCGCGGATTCGCAACGCTCGCAGGAGCGGTGGTGACCGGCATTTGCCTCTCGTCGCCGGCTTTCGCCTCCGAGCTCGTGATGTTCGAACGTCCGGGCTGCGGCTGGTGCGCCCGCTTCAACGCGGAAATCGGTCCGATCTACGACAAGACCGACGAGGGGCGCGCGCTGCCGCTGCGACGGGTCGACCTTGCCAAGCCGCTGCCGACGGACCTGTCCGGTATCGATCCGGGAGCGTTCACCCCGACCTTCGTGGTGGTCGATCAGGGCCGCGAGATCGGACGCATCCGCGGCTATCCCGGCGACGCGTTTTTCTTTGGGATGCTGGGTCGTATAATGAATGCTACAAGCGGGGCGCCGGCCCGCTCCTGACGCCAACCGAGGGATCCCGAATTCATGCCGCTGCCGAACTTGAAGGACATCGAAACCTCTGCCGAGCTCGAGCAGATGATCGAGAAGGCGCGGGAAGCCAGCGAGATGCTGAAGGCGCTGTCCCACGAGTCCCGGCTTTTGCTGCTCTGTATCCTCGCCGAAGGCGAAAAATCCGTCACCGAGCTCGAGCAGTTCCTGGGCGAGCGGCAGTCGACCGTCTCGCAGCAGCTCGCCCGTCTCAGGCTCGACCGGCTGGTCACGACGCGGCGCGACGGCAAGACGATCTACTACAGCCTTGCGAGCGAAGATGTCCGCAAGATCCTGACGGCGATCTACGACGTCTATTGCGAGCCGGTCCGCAAGCGCCGCCGCTGACAGGTTCGCCCTCGCGGTCTCGGGCTTCGCATCGGCGCGCCCTGTAGCGGCGCAAGAGGTCTGGCGTCCCCGCCGTTCCTGGAGCACAATACCGGGAAACCAACGAGGACGTCGGAGAGGAATGCTCGGCCCGTCAGCACTGACGTTCATGTGTGGGCTGCTCGCGGGCGCCGTCCTCGGCGTCGCCGGCCGCGCCGGCCGCTTCTGTACGCTCGCGATGCTGGAGGACGCGTTCTTCGGCGCCGATACCCGCCGGCTCAAATCGTTCGCGCTCGCGGCCGCGGTGGCGCTGGTCGCAACCCAGTTGCTCGCCAGCTTCGGCCTGATCGACCTGTCGCGCTCGATCTATTTGACATCCTCGATTCCGCTCGGCGGCGCCATCATCGGCGGCTTGTTGTTCGGAATCGGGATGGCCCTCGTCGGCACCTGCGGCTTCGGCACGCTGGTCCGGATCGGCGGCGGCGACCTGCGCGCCATCGTCGTGTTCCTGGTGCTGGGCGTGTCGGCCCTAGCCGCGATGCGCGGGCTCACGGGATTCCTGCGCATCTCGCTGATCGAGCCGCTCTCCATCCGCCTGCCCGAGACCATGACCCAGGGCATGGATGCGCTGCTGTCGTCCGCACTCGGCTCATATGCGCGGCCGCTGACCGTATCCGTCGCAGCAGTTGCGCTCGCGGCCTGGGCACTGGCCGACGGGCGCCTCGTGAGATCGCCGCGCCTGCTGCTATCCGGCCTCGCCGTGGGCTTCGCGGTGGCGTTCGGCTGGTTCGCCACCAGCTGGCTCGGCAATGACGATTTCGATCCGGCGCGCGTGGCATCCCTCACCTTCGTTGCCCCGCTCGGCAACACCGTGCTCTACATCGCCACGCTTTCGGGCACGCACGCCGACTTCGCGATCGGCTCGGTCGCCGGCGTGATCCTGGGCTCGTTCGTCGCGGCGATGTTTTCGCGCGTTTTCCGCTGGGAAGCCTGCGACGACGCGCGCGAGCTGAAGCGTCACATGACCGGCGCACTGCTGATGGGCACCGGCGGCATCATGTCGATGGGCTGCACGATCGGACAGGGCCTCTCGGCCTTCTCGACGCTGGCGGTCTCGGCACCGCTGACGATGCTGGCGATCACCTGCGGCGCACGTCTCGGCCTCGAATACACCATGACCGGCGAATGGCGCCCTGCCGTGCGCAACCTGCTGCGTCTGACATCGTGACGAGCGGCTACGCTCGCGCAATGTGCGAACTTGCTCCCACGGCTGGCCAATGACGCTGTGCCGCAGGCAAGCGGACCGTGGATTTCGTCCGTTCCCTCAACGCTTTCAGTTCAACGCAAGCTTCGCAAATTGACTGCCCACTCCCAGTGGCCCGTCTGGAGCGCAGTCCCCCTGATAATCCTCGGATCGTCCGACGCTACGCTTCCCGAGGAAGGCGGCACCGTCCTCCTCAGCTGCACAGCAGCTTACGGGGATGAAACAGGGATGCAGAGGCACAAACCAAAACTCCCGCAGCCTCATCGGCTACGGGAGTGTCGGTCTCAATGGTTGCGGGGATAGGATTTGAACCTATGACCTTCAGGTTATGAGCCTGACGAGCTACCGGGCTGCTCCACCCCGCGTTAACTTGTGCGTCACCTTCAGGGAAGTGCCGGGCGGTCCTGGCAGACACCTGAGGCGCTGCCGATCCATCCCAAAGGCTTCCTGAGAAGGCTTGAGCCCGTTGGCCTAGCCGGCCGTCGGGTGCGGGCGGTATGTACCAATGCGAGGCCGGTTTGGAAAGGGCTTTCGGGAAGTTTTTTTGCCGGATTGTGACACCGCTTGTCGCGGGACTCATTTCAGAAATTACATCGATATGACAGACGCTTATGTGGCGGCCTATTTGCCGGCCGGGACCAGGGGCACGGCGCGGGCTGGGGACAAGGAAAAAGTTCCTCGAAGGGCGGCGGCAGGGACCGACGACACACGCCCGCCAAATGGATCGGCTCCACGCGCGCGCCAGGCGGCGCGAAACCGACGCCGCGCTTGCCAAGGGTTCCGCAACGCGGCAGCTTTAAGCCAACCAGAATGACGGCCCTGCACGCGGCCGCGCTACACGCGAGGAGACGTCCATGGACCAGTCCCTGAAGAGCCCCGCCCTCTCGGCGCTCGACAACGCGTTCCACACGCAGGTCGAAGCCTCACGCAATGCGCCTCCGCCCGCCCTCGCAGCACGGCTGGACGGCCTGACGCGGCTGCGGGCCATGCTGTCGGAGAATGAGACCCGCCTGGAGCAGGCGATCTCAGCCGATTTCGGCCACCGCTGCGCGGTCGAGACGACGATTGCCGAGACGCTGTTCCTGCAGGCTGAGATCAGGCACACGCTCAAGGCGCTGCCGCGCTGGATGGCGCCGCGACGCATCGCCACCGCGCTGCAGTTCTGGCCGGCGCGCAACCGCCTGATGCCGCAGCCGCTCGGCGTGGTCGGCATCATCGCGCCCTGGAACTACCCGCTGCAGCTGACTCTGGCCCCAGCAATCGGCGCGCTCGCCGCCGGCAACCGGGTCATGATCAAGCCGAGCGAGCTGACGCCGCACTTCTCCGCGCTGCTCAAGGAGCTCATCGCGGCGAATTTCGATCCGACCCAGCTCACCGTCACCGGCATCGAGGACGGCGTCGCGGAGGCCTTTGCCGCACTGCCGTTCGATCATCTGGTCTTCACCGGCTCGACCCGCGTCGGCCGCATCGTCGCCGAGGCCGCCGGGCGCAACCTGACCCCGGTGACGCTCGAGCTCGGCGGCAAGTCACCGACCATCGTCGACGTCTCCGCCAACATCGACGAGGCCGCCGAGCGTATCGCCTACGCCAAGCTGCTCAACGCCGGCCAGACCTGCATCGCGCCGGACTACGTGTTCGTGCCCGAGCAGCACGCGGACGCGTTCGCGAGCAAGCTGCACCGGCACATGCTGCGGATGTTCGGCACCAACCCGGCCAATGCCGACTACACGTCGATCATCTCCGAGCGGCACTATGCCCGGCTGGAAGGATTGCTGCGCGACGCGATCGCGCGCGGCGCCAGCACGCTGAGCACGACCAGCCCGGAGGATCCGGCCTGGAAGAAACTGCGGAAGTTTCCGCCGACGATCGTGACGGGTGCGAGCGCGGACATGGCGATCATGCAGGAGGAGATCTTCGGCCCGCTGCTGCCGATCATGCCCTATCGGCAATCCGACGACGTCATCCGCCACATCAATGCCCACGACCGGCCGCTTGCGCTGTACTGGTTTGGCAGCGACGCGGCGGCGCGCGACGCGGTGCTGGCGCGCACCGTCTCCGGCGGGGTCACCATCAACGACTGCCTTCTGCATTTTGCGCAGATGAATCAGCCGATGGGCGGCGTCGGCGCCTCCGGCATCGGCCACTATCACGGCGAATGGGGCTTCAACAGCTTCAGCAAGCTGAAGCCGGTGTTCTACCGCTCGCCCTTCAACCGCATGAAGGATCTCTATCCGCCCTATGGGGCCAGCATCGCCCGCATCGAGAAGCTGCTGCGGTTTCTGAGCTGACCCGTTCGGTCATTCCGGGACGCGCGGCGCCCCGGATGACGACCAAATAAAAAAGCAAATCAGGGAGAGACAGCACGTGACGGACGAGGTCGATTTCATCGTCGTAGGCGGCGGCAGCGGCGGCGCAACGGTTGCCGGCCGCCTGTCGGAAGATCCGGCGACATCCGTCGCGCTGCTCGACGCCGGGGGGCGCAACGACAACTGGATCGTGACAACGCCCTACATGCTATTCCTGATGGTCGCGGGGCCCGTCAACAACTGGTCCTTCACCACCGTGCCGCAGAGGGGCCTGGACGGGCGCAGCGGCTATCAGCCGCGCGGCCGCGGGCTCGGCGGCTCCTCCGCGATCAACGCCATGGTCTACATCCGCGGCCACCGCGCCGACTACGATCATTGGGCTTCCCTCGGCAATACCGGCTGGTCGTATGACGACGTGCTGCCCTACTTCAAGCGCGCCGAGAACAATGCCGAGTTCAACGGCGCGTATCACGGCCAATCGGGACCGCTGCCGGTCAACCGGCTGCGCACCGACAATCCCGTACACGACATCTTTCTCCAGGCGGCGCGCGAAGCGCAGTTTCCGGTCCGCGACGATTTCAATGCCGAGACGCAGGAAGGGCTCGGCCTCTATCAAGTCACGCAAGCCAATGGCGAGCGCTGGAGCGCGGCACGGGCCTACATCCAGCCGCACATCGGCAGCCGCAGCAACCTGCGCGTCGAGACATCGGCGCATGCGTCGATGATCCTGTTCGAGGGCAAGCGCGCCGTCGGCGTCAAGTACCGCCAGGGCAAGGAGGTCAAGCAGATCCGTTGCCGCCGCGAAGTGATCCTCGCCTCCGGCGCGTTCCAAACCCCGCAATTGCTGATGCTCTCCGGCGTCGGAGATGCAAGCGCGCTGGCGCGGCTCGGCATCGCCAGCATCCATCATCTGCCCGGCGTCGGACAGAACCTGCAGGACCATCCGGATTTCATCTTCGCCTACACCTCCGACAACCCCAACTTCTCCTCGCTGTCGCCGAAAGGCCTGCGCCGGCTGCTGGCGGGCATCGGCCAATATCGCCGCGAGCGCCGCGGCGTCCTGACCTCGAATTTCGCCGAATGCGGCGGCTTCCTGAAGACGCGGCCTGATCTCGACGTGCCCGACATCCAGCTGCATTTCGGCATGGCCGTCACCGACGATCACGGCCGCAAGCGCCACGGCAACGGCTTTTCCTGCCACTTCTGTCTGCTCCGGCCGAAGAGCCGCGGCACGGTGGGACTGAAGAGTGCCGATCCGCTGGCGCCGCCGTTGATCGATCCGAACTTCCTCGGCGAGGCCGACGATGTCGAGACCATGGTCGCCGGCTACAAGACGACGCTGCGGCTGATGGAGACGCCGGCCATGCGCAGCCTCGCCACGCGTGACCTGTTCACCTCGGATGTCAGGACCGACGACGACATCCGCGCCATCCTGCGAGCCCGCGTCGATACGGTCTATCATCCCGTCGGCACCTGCAAGATGGGCGTCGACGATCCGCTCGCCGTGGTCGATCCCGAATTGAAGGTGCACGGAACGTCCGGCCTGCGCGTGGTCGACGCCTCGATCATGCCGACCCTGATCGGCGGCAACACCAATGCGCCGACGATCATGATCGGCGAGAAGGCCGCCGACATGATCAAGGACGAGCTGAAGGGCTGAGACCGCTCGCCATCGTGGGAAATCAACCTGCGGATCAGCCGGGCCTCACGTCAGCAGGAAGCCGCCGTCCACCGTCACCACGCTGCCGGTCATGTAGCGCGAAGCGTTGGACGCCAGCAGCAGGATCGCGCCGTCGAGGTCGCTCTCATGGCCGACGCGCCGCTGCGGGATGCGCTTGATCAGCTTCTCGCCCGCCGGCGTCTCCCAGACCTCGTGATTGATGTCGGTGTCGATGTAGCCCGGCGCCAGTGCGTTGACGCGGATGCCGCTCGCCGCGAGCTCCAGCGCGAGCGCCTTGGTCGCCTGTACCACGCCGGCCTTGGAGATCGCATAGGGCGAGATGAACTTCACGACGCTGAAGCCGAGCACCGAGGCGATGTTGATGATGTTGCCGCCGGCCTTGCGCGCGGCCATGCGCCGCGCCGCTTCGGTTGCGGCGAAATAGGCGCCCTTGAGATTGGCGCCGATCACGGCGTCCCAATCCGCCTCGCTCTGCTCGACCGCGAGCTTCTCCACGGCGATGCCGGCATTGTTGATCAGCACCGTGACGGGCCCGAGCGCGGCCTCGGCGGCGTCCATGCCCCTGGCGATCGACGCCATGCTCGTCACGTCCATCTCCACGGCAGCAGCGCGGCCGCCCCTCGCCCTGATCTCCGCCTCCAGCGCCTTGAGCTTGCCGGTCTGGCGTGCCGCGAGCGCGACGGCGGCGCCATGCGCCGATAGAACCCGGGCGAACTGCCGCCCGAGACCCTGGCTCGCGCCGGTGATCAGGATCACCTCGCGGCTGACGTCGAACAGCTCGGACATGGTTCCTCCCACGATTTGCTCATTTGTTGCGGCGCATTGATACAGACGATTTGAAGCAGCGCAAACCGGAATCGTTTACCGGGCGCGGCCTACAACCGCGGCGGAGCAACCATGAACGCTTTCGACCTCGCCGCTTGTGCCGCACTGATGGTTGCCGTCTACAGCGGCTTCTCGACCGGGCTGTTGCGCAGCGCCATCACGATTCTGGCCTACCTGCTCGCGATGCCGCTGGCGATGGGGGCGGTCGCAGCGATGAGCCCGCAGCTGCAGGACGCGCACGGCACCCCGCTGGCCCAGAACTGGCTGCAGTTCTTCGCCGCCTTCGTCGTGATCGGCATGGCGCTGGGCAAGATCGGCCGCATCCTGCTCGACGAGGCGATCGGTTCCGAGGCCGGCTTCGGCGACCGGCTCGGCGGCGCGCTGCTGGGCGCGGTCCGCACCGGCATGGTCGCGACCACGCTGGTGCTGGTGTTCGACCGGATCGTTCCCCCCGAGCGCCAGCCGCGCTTCCTCGACGGATCACGCCTGCGTCCGCTGCTCTCGCTCGCAGGTGCAAAGGGCTTCCGCTCGCTGCCCCCGGAGGTCGCAAGCCTGATCGACCGGCTGAAGCAGGAACGGCGCATCTGACCGACCCGGCAGCGTCGTCTCTCCCGTCTTACCGAGCCATGCAATTCGGCACAGGCCGACTGCTCTTATCAGCGGCAATCCCGTTGGCTAGAATGCGCCCATCTGTCTTCCAGCCTCACTGACATATCGGAGTGATCAATCGTGGATCTCGGGATCAAGGGCCGCCGCGCCATCGTCTGCGCCTCCAGCAAGGGTTTGGGCCGCGCCTGCGCCATCGCGCTCGCCAATGAGGGCGTGCATGTCACGATCACGGCGCGCGGCGCCGAGGCGCTGGCCAAGACCGCGGCCGAGATCCGCGCCGCCAATCCCGGGATTACCGTGACCGAAGTCGCCGGCGACATCACCACGCCCGAGGGCCGCGCCGCGGTGCTGAAGGCCTGCCCGGATCCTGACATCCTGATCAACAATGCCGGCGGCCCGCCGCCCGGCGACTTCCGCAACTGGACGCGCGATGACTGGATCAAGGCGCTCGACGCCAACATGCTGACGCCGATCGAGCTCATCAAGGCGACCGTCGACGGCATGATGGCGCGCAAGTTCGGCCGCATCGTCAACATCACCTCGGCCGCGGTGAAGGCGCCGATCGACATTCTCGGCCTCTCCAATGGCGCCCGCGCCGGCCTCACCGGCTTCGTCGCCGGCCTGTCGCGCAAGACCGTGATCAACAACGTCACCATCAATGCGCTGCTGCCGGGGCCGTTCGAGACCGACCGCCTTCTCTCCACGGCAAAGGGCGAAGCCGAAAAGCGCGGCGTCACGCCGGAGCAGATCCTGGCCGACCGCGCCAAGACCAATCCCGCCGGACGCTTCGGCGATCCCGAAGAGTTCGGCCTCGCCTGCGCCTTCCTGTGCGCCGCCAAGGCCGGCTACATCACCGGCCAGAACATTTTGCTCGACGGCGGCGCGTTCCCGGGCACGCTGTGAGCAGCGTATTGCGGGAAACGTTGGAGTGCAGAGGTCTCTCGCGACTCGCTCGCTCTGCGCCTCTCCCCGCGTGCGGGGAGAGGTCGGATCGCATCGCCAGATGCGATCCGGGTGAAGGGGGTACAGGCCTCACCACGAACACTCCCCGAGCGTTTGCCCTCTGACACCTCCCGTGCGGCTGCCCCTCACCCCACCCCTCTCCCCGTGAAGAACGGGGAGAGGGAGCGCACCGGCGTCGCGGAGAGCGCTCGACTCTTAGCTGGAAAGCCTGCGGTCACTATTGCGTAGTAGTTACCTGCCCTGATCTGCAAAGACCTACCGCTTCGTGATCTCGTCCTCGTCGCGCTGGCTCGGGCTCGACGAATCCGCCGTGGTGCGGCCTTCGGTCCAGTCGATGCCGAACGCATCGAGGCCCTCGGCCAGCAGGTCGCCGAGCATCGGCTCGCCCAGCAGATAGCGCGCGGTGTGGCGGTCGCGCTGGCCGGCGGCCTCGCGGCGCAGCTCGTCCCACTCGTCGATATCGCCGTCGCCGCGACCGAGCCGCATCAAGGCGACGAGATCGGTCTGCTCATCCTCGGTCATCGCGTTGATGAAGCCGGTGATCTCGCGCACCACGGGATCATCGCCGCTGTCCTGGAGCACGTCGACCATGTCGTCATCGGCGGCATTCGAGCCGGAATCCTCATCGGTCGCCTGCTCCTTGACGTCGAACTCGCGCGCCTTTTCGATCAGGAAGGCAACCTTCTCGGGCGATATCGTCAGCTCTGGCATGGCGTTCTCCTCATGGACGGACTGCAGCAACGCCTGTTCCGGGCAGTTGATCCATTGCGCCGGAACAAGCCGCGCGGCATCGTTACCGGCATCAAGAATAAGACGAGGAAGCGCGCATGTCTTGGACGATCGGCCGGGTCAGGATCACCAAATTCGTCGAGCTGGAGACCGTCGGCGGCACCCGCTTCATCCTGCCGCAGGCAACACCCGAGACGATCCGCGAGCTGTCCTGGCTCACGCCCGATTTTGCGACCGATGAAGGTCGGCTGAAGATGTCGATCCACACCCTGGTGCTGGAAACACCGACGATGCGGATCGTGGTCGACACCGGGCTCGGCAACGACAAGCAGGGCCGCAGCGTGCCAATCTGGAACAACCGGACCATGCCCTTCCTCGAGACGATAAGCGCGGCCGGCTTTCCGCCTGAGAGCATCGACATGGTGATCTGCACGCATCTCCACGTCGACCACGTCGGCTGGAATACGAAGCTGGTCGACGGCCGCTGGGGGCCGACCTTTCCCAATGCGCGCTATGTCTTCGGCCGCGCGGAATATGAGCATTGGCGCGATCACAGCGAGGCCGCCGACGAGACCGCGACCTTCGCCGATTCCGTCCAGCCGATCGTCGCGGCCGGACGCGCGGAGCTCGTCGGAAGCGAGGATGTGATCACCGACGAAATCACGCTGATCCCGACGCCGGGGCACAGCCCGGGTCATGTCAGCCTGCACATCCGCTCGGAGGGAGCGGAGGCTGTGCTGACCGGGGACGTCGCCCACCATCCCTGCCAGATGGCGCATCTCGATTGGAGTTCGACGGTCGATTCCGATCCGGCGCAGGCGGCCGCCACGCGCCGGGCGCTGTTCTCGCGCTTCGCCGACACTGAGGCGCTGGTGATCGGCGGCCATTTCGATGCCGGCCATATCCGGCGCAACGGCGCCACCTTCCGCTTCCAGGCAGTGCCGGGCCGCGGCAGCGCATAGCCCGCGAGGTTGAATTTCGCCCCGCCATGCTCCATGACAGGGCTCTGGAATACCAAGGAATTGAGGGAGAGAAACCAATGAAGCTTGTTCGCTACGGCGAGAAGGGCGCGGAAAAGCCGGGCCTGATCGATGCATCCGGCCAGCTGCGCGACCTGTCCGCGCATGTGAAGGACCTCGACGGTGCGGCCTATGCGCCGGAGTCCCTGAAGAAGCTCGCCGCGCTCGATCCGGCCTCCCTGCCCGCCGTCGCCGGCAAGCCGCGGCTCGGCGCCCCCGTGACCGGCATCTCGAAATTCGTCGCGATCGGCCTCAACTACTCCGACCACGCCAAGGAGACCGGCAACCCGATCCCGGCCGAGCCGATCTTCTTCCTGAAGGCCAACACCGCGCTGTGCGGTCCCTATGACCAGGTCGAGAAGCCGCGCGGCTCCACCAAGCTCGACTGGGAGGTCGAGATCGCCGCGATCATCGGCACCCGCGCCAAATACGTCTCGGAGGCCGAGGCGCTCAACCACGTCGCCGGCTACACCGTCTGCAACGACGTCTCCGAGCGCAACTTCCAGATCGAGCGCCTGGGCCAGTGGACCAAGGGCAAGTCGCACGACACGTTCGGTCCGGTCGGCCCGTGGCTCGTCACCAAGGACGAGATTCCGGACGTGCAGAACCTGTCGATGTGGCTCGACGTCAACGGCCTGCGCCGCCAGACCGGCACCACCGCGACGATGATCTTCTCGATGGCCAAGTGCATCTCCTACGTCTCGCAGTTCATGACGCTGCTGCCCGGCGACATCGTCACCACCGGCACGCCTCCCGGCGTCGGCATGGGAATGAAGCCGCCGACCTTCCTCAACGTCGGCGACGTCGTCACGCTCGGCATCGAGCGCCTCGGCGAGCAGCGCCAGGAGATCATCGAGGCGTAACGTCACCTCACCGTCATTGCGAGCGAAGCGAAGCAATCCAGGGCGTCACGCGCGGCTCTGGATTGCTTCGTCGCTTCGCTCCTCGCAATGACGGATAACAATCCGCATCGAGCCAACAGGAAGACGCCGATGAAACTCACCTTTTCGCCCGCCTCGCCGTTCGCCCGCAAGGTGCGCATCGCCGCCATCGAGCTCGGACTGATCGATCAAATCGAGTTCGTGCCTGCGGCCGTGGTGCCGGGTCAGGCCAATGAGGAATATTCGAAGATCACGCCGCTGAAGAAGCTGCCGGTGCTGATCCTCGACAATGGCGACGTCATCCTGGATTCCTACGTGATCGTCGAATATCTCGACGAGCTCGCCGGCGGCAACAAGCTGATCCCCGCCTCCGGCCCGTCGCGCTGGAAGGTCAAGAGCGAGCATTCGATGCTGCAGGGCATGCTCGATTCCATGCTGCTGTGCCGCTACGAGGCCTTGGTGCGCCCGGAGGGAATGCGCTGGCAGGCCTGGTCCGACGACCACTGGAACAGAGCCTGGATGGGCATGGCGCGCTTCAATGCGCAGAGCGACCTGATGACGCGCCCGTTCGACGTCGCCGCGATCGGCCTCGTCTGCGTGCTCGGCTATGCCGATTTCCGCTTCGCCGATTGCGGCTGGCGCAAGGCGTTTCCGGCGCTCGACGCGTTCCATAACAAGATGCTCGAACGCGAATCGGTGAAGATCTCGGTGCCGCCGGCGGCTTGATCCCCGAACAGGAGCTGCCGTGACGCTGACATTCTCGGTTGCAGACACGACCATTCATCGCATCATCGAGCAGGAAACCACGTTCCTGCCGGCGCGCGAGATGTTTCCGGAGCTGACGCCGGAGATGCTGGCGGCAGAGCGCAGCGCGCTGCAGGCGGCCGGCGCGCTCGATGCGCAGGACACGCTGATCCTGTGCTTTCAGTCCTACGTGGTGAGGACGCCTCACCACACCATCCTGATCGACAGCTGCATCGGCAACGACAAGCCGCGCGCGCGGCCGGTCTGGAACATGAAGAGCGACGACAGCTATATGCGGGCGCTCGCAGCCGCCGGCGTCTCGGTCGACGACATCGACGTCGTGATGTGCACCCATCTGCACACCGATCATGTCGGCTGGAACACGCGGCTCGACAATGGCCGCTGGGTGCCGACCTTTCCGAATGCGCGCTACGTCTTCGCGCAGCGCGAATATGACTACTGGGTGGCGCAGAACGCCAAGGCCGAGGTGCCTCCATTCGCCGACAGCGTGCTGCCGGTGGTCGAGGCCAAGCGCGCCGACATCGTCGGCGACGAATTCTCGATCGGCGATCATATCCGCCTGCTGCCGACGCCGGGGCATACGCCCGGCCATGTCGCAATCGCCGTGGGCAAGGGCCGAGACGACGCGGTGTTCGCCGGCGACCTGATCCACACGCCGTTGCAGCTCGGGCTTCCCGAACTGTCACCGAAGTTCGACGTCGACCCGAAACAGGCGGCTGTCACGCGACGAACGTTCCTGGAGCGTTATTGCGACACCGCGACGCTGTGCTGCACGGCGCATTTCCCGTCGCCCTCGGTCGGCCGCATCAGGCGCAAGGGCAGTGCCTTCGCCTGCGAGGCGGTCTGACGCCCGAGCCTGGCGCCCGCCGCGCGCTTTCGCATCAATCGAACAGGCTCGGCGTATAGTTCACGGCGGCGCCTTCGATCGCCAGCATCTTCAGCTTGGTCTCCACACCGCCGTTGGCGGAGAAGCCGCCGGGCTTGTTGCCGGCCGCGAGCACGCGATGGCAGGGCACCACGATCGGGCACGGGTTGCGCCCCAGTGCCTGGCCGACCTCGCGTGACAGCTCGACTCCGCCGAGCTGCTTGGCGATATCGCCGTAGGTCAGGGTCCGGCCCGGCGGGATCCGGCGCGCAATCTCGTAGACGCCGCGCTGGAACGCGCTGACGCCGTCGAGATCGAGGTCGACATCGCTGAGATCATCCGGCTCTCCGGCAAGCAGCGCCGTGATCCGCGTGATGGTGCGCCGCACATGCGGCGGCGGCTCGGCCTCGCCGATGCCGTCGTAACGCTGCTGCATCCGGATGCGGATCTGCGGGACGCCGCCCATCGGCAGTTGCACCGCATTGATGCCGCGCGCTCCCCATGCGATCGCGCAAGGGCCGATCGCGGTTTCGAAAATCGCAAAGCTGTGCTCTGACATGACGGACTCCATCGCCGCTCTGCCCCGTATCA
The DNA here is from genome assembly GCF_051168175.1 of Bradyrhizobium sp. HKCCYLRH2047. Lineage (NCBI taxonomy): Bacteria > Pseudomonadati > Pseudomonadota > Alphaproteobacteria > Hyphomicrobiales > Nitrobacteraceae > Bradyrhizobium > Bradyrhizobium sp. HKCCYLRH2047. Next base: position 465,164 of record NZ_JBNPUM010000002.1, on the reverse strand, counting down.
TCTGCCAGTCAAATTAGGCTTGGAGAATGTTGCGATCCACCCGGATTCTGCCAATGTCGACAGCGGAAGCGCCGTGATGCCCATCGGCAGGCCGAAAGGATGGGAGCACGGCACAGGGGCAGCCCGGCGCAAAGAGCGGGCGCCTCATCCGAGGAAACCAAGGCGAGGGAGAAGGCCATGAAGCTGACGCCGGAGCAGATTGCATTCTTCAATCGCGAGGGCTGGCTGTTCCTGCCCGAGCTGTTCAGCCCGGAGGAGACCGCGTTCCTCGCCCGCGAGGCGGAGGCGATCTATGCCGCCGACAGGCCCGAGGTCTGGCGCGAGAAGAGCGGCGCGCCGCGCACGGCGTTTGCCGCCCACCTCTACAACGACGCCTTCCGCGTGCTGGCCGCGCATCCGCGCATGATCGAGCCGATCGAGCAGATCTTCGGCGAGAAACTCTACATGCATCAGTTCAAGATCAACGCCAAATCGGCCTTCACCGGCGATGTCTGGCAATGGCACCAGGACTACGGCACCTGGAAGCGCGACGACGGCATGCCGGAGCCGCGCGCGATGAACATCGCGATCTTCCTCGACGAGGTGATGCCGATCAACGGCCCCTTGATGCTGGTGCCGCGCAGCCAGCATGCCGGCGATCTCGAGGCCTCGCATGATCTCGCGACCACGTCCTATCCGTTGTGGACCTTGGACGAGGCCACGGTGACGCGGCTGGTCGCGGAAGGCGGCATCGTCGCGCCAACCGGAAAGCCCGGCGGCATGCTGATGTTCCACGGCAATCTTGTGCACGGCTCCGCCGGCAACATCACGCCCTACCCGCGCAAGATCGTGTATCTCACGCTGAACGCCGTCTCGAACCACATCCGCACCCCGACGCGCCCGGAGTACATCGCGCATCGCGACTTCACGCCGATCGAAACCCTGCCGGATGATGTGTTGCTGCAACTCGCGCGAGCGCATCGCGAGGCGGCGGAGTAAGCCATATCGCCATCACGAAAGCAGGTCGTCATGCCCGGGCTTGACCCGGGCATCCATCCTCTCGGCAAAGCCGCCCTGCTGAGAGATGGATGGCCGGGTCAAGCCCGGCCATGACGACGGAGGTGGTAGTTGCAGGTCGCGCGACAATCTGGAAACCGGACAATACAATGAACCTCCACGCCCTCCTCCAAGCCCGCGCCGCCGCCGGCAAGCCCGTGCGCGTCGCGTTGATCGGCGCCGGCAAGTTCGGCTCGATGTTCCTGTCGCAGGTGCCGCACGTGGCGGGGCTCGAGGTGCCCGTCATCGTCGACCTCGATCCGGGGCGCGCGCGGGACGCCTGCCGCACCGTCGGCTGGAGCGCCGAGCGGATCGAACGCACCGCGTTCAGTCCCGACGGCGCAAAAGCGCTTGCTGACACCATTGATGTCGTCGTCGAAGCGACCGGCAGTCCGGCCGCGGGCATCCGCCACGCGCAGGCGGCCATCAGGGCCGGCAAGCACATCGTGATGGTCAATGTCGAGGCTGACGTTCTGGCGGGGCCGTTGCTGGCCGACGAGGCGCGCAGGGCCGGCGTTGTCTACTCACTCGCCTATGGCGACCAGCCGGCATTGACAGCCGAGCTCGTCGACTGGGCGCGTGCGACCGGCTTCCATGTCGTCGCCGCAGGCAAGGGCACGAAGTATCTGCCGGCCTATCACGACGTCACGCCGGACGGCGTCTGGCAACATTACGGCCTCACCGCCGGCGAGGCGCAGTCGGCCGGGATGAACCCGCAGATGTTCAATTCCTTCCTCGACGGCACCAAGTCGGCGATCGAGATGGCCGCGATCGCCAACGCGACGGGGCTCGACGTGCCCACGAACGGACTGCTGTTTCCACCCTGCGGTGTCGATGACCTGCCGCATGTGCTGCGGCCTCGCGACCGCGGCGGCGTGCTCGAGCGCTCCGGCATGGTCGAGGTGGTCTCATCGCTGGAGCGGGACGGGCGTCCGGTATTTCGCGATCTGCGCTGGGGCGTCTATGTCGTGCTGGAGGCGCCGAACGACTACGCCGCGGACTGCTTCCGGCAATACGGACTCAAGACCGATTCAAGCGGCCGCTATGCGGCGATGTACAAGCCCTATCACCTGATCGGGCTGGAGCTGAACGTCTCGGTGCTCTCGGCGGCCCTGCGCAAGGAGCCCACCGGCCAACCGCTCGGCTTCCGCGGCGATGTCGTCGCCGTTGCCAAGAAGGATCTGCGGGCTGGCGAGATGCTCGATGGCGAAGGTGGCTATACGGTGTGGGGCAAGGTCGTACCGGCCAGGACCAGCCTGCAGCTCGGGGCACTGCCGATCGGGCTGGCGCATCGGCTGAAGCTCGTGAACGACGTCGCGCATGGCGAGATCGTGCGCTGGAGCGACGTCGCAGCCGATGCCGCGGACGAGACCGTGAAGGTACGCAAGCAGATGGAGGCCGCGTTCGCGCGCTGAGCGCGCGCTCCGCTCGCATGACCCACAACGAAAAAGCCCCGACCGACGGTCGGGGCTTGGCGGATCGAGGTGGAGGCAAAGCCTCGGTTGTCAGTTGTCGTCCTCGCCGAAGGCCGCGGCGAGCTTGTCGTAATATTTGACCACGAGATCGATATTGCCCTTGTTCTCGACCTCCGGCGGCTTCGCCTTGAGCGCCGCATTGAGATCGTTGAGG